>NHJS02000019.1 GCA_002169115.2 bacterium TMED221
AAGTTTTCTCATAATCATCAAAACTAATAGCTTGATCTGAAAAACCATGCGCTATGAATATTTTGCTACTCATAATATTTGAATTTCTATAAAATTCAGCACTTGGCATATAACCAGAAAGCGCAATGCACCCATAGAATTTATGTGAAGTGTTGAACAGCATGCTGAGTGATAATGCTGCTCCTTGTGAGAATCCACCAATTATTGAAACCTGCTCTGTTTTTAATGTAAAGCTATTTATAAATCTGCTTATCTCTGCTTTACTCTCTTCTAGGCCTATATGATCTTCTTCTACAGAACCATCTTTTGCTGTTTTAGGTAACGGATACCATGATCTTTTATTATCAACTAAAGGAGCGTTTGGCATTATTATGCAAATTTCATTATTCATCTGCATATTAATCATTTTCATGATGGGCTCAAATGACCAATTATTAGATCCATAGCCATGGAACCAAAATATTACTTTTGAAGCTATTTCTATATCACCTATTATTATTACATCATCATTATTTAAATTCATTATGAGCCTAGTAGCCAATCAATATTATGATTATAATGTATCATATGATAAACAAAATTAAATATTCTTGTATCAACCCCTCTCGATTACTATTATTTATCATTGCATCGTTTCTTCTTGTATCTTGTGGAAACAAAGGACCTTTAACTCTTCCAGATAAAAATATGCCTGAAATTAATTCTGAACAATCGCCTGTTGGCGAAACAGAGTATTAGATGACAATTGATTATAAAGAAGATATTTTGCACTTTGATAATAATAATATTTTAGAGATGGCCAAAACTNGTCAGACTCCATTTTATTTGTACTCTGAGAATATCATAAGAAATAATTACAATTCTTACAGTCAAAGCTTTGGTGGCCATAGTCATACTATTTGCTATTCCGTCAAAGCTAACTCAAACCTTTCTATACTCTCACTACTTGCGAAACTTGGATCCGGTTTTGATATTGTTTCAGGTGGAGAGCTTACTAGAGTTTTAATGGCAGGCGGAGATCCGGATAAGATTGTTTTTTCGGGCGTTGGGAAAACTGAAGACGAAATCATACAAGCTCTTGATAATAATATTATGTGCTTCAATGTAGAATCAAAAGATGAGTTACATACGATAAATACAATTGCAAAACAAAAAAACAAGAAAGCCAACATATCTTTTAGAGTAAACCCTGCTATTAATGTGAATACTCATCCATATATTACAACTGGTATGAGAGATAATAAATTTGGAATTGATCAATCAGATATATTGTCGCTTTATAAAGACGCATCTGTGCTTGATGGGATTTCAATTACTGGAATTGATTTTCATATAGGCTCTCAAATAATGGAGCTTGAGCCTTATCTAGAATCTCTTGTAAAAATAATTTCAATCGTAGATGAACTTGATGCATGTGGTATTCCACTGGAGCATATTGATATAGGCGGAGGCTTAGGTATCTCTTATGAGGCAGAACCTATTGTTGATAAAAAAGTCTATATTTCAGAAATTATTAAAATAATAGGTGACAGAAAACTTTCACTAGTCATTGAGCCCGGTAGATCTATCGTGGGAGATGCTGGTTTATTGATCACTAAGATCATCAACATAAAAGAGTCATCCACAAAAAGCTTTGCTATTACTGATGCAGGTATGAATGACATGCTGCGACCACCTTTATATGAAGCATTTCACTCTATTATAGAGGTCTTAAATAAAAGTAACGGCAAAACTTCATATGATGTAGTTGGCCCTATTTGTGAAACAGCAGATTTTCTTGGTAAAGATAGAAAGTTATCAATTGCACAAGGAGACTTCCTTGCGGTCGAAAATGTAGGTGCATATGGATTTGTACTTTCCTCAAATTATAATACAAGACCGAAGATTGACGAATACATAATCTCGAATAACAAAGTAAATAAAATTCGCAAGAGAGATACCATCGATCAGATCTTGGAAAATGAGATAGATTTTTTATAGAACTAGAACAGAAATGATATGAAGTTGAATTTTGTCAAGATGAATAGCCAAGGCAATGATTTTATTATCATTGACAACACAATCTCGCAATGTAATTTTACAATTTCTCAGGTAAAGAAAATAGCCTCAAGAGATAGTATAGGCTGTGATCAGTTACTACTATTAAATATTAAAAACTCCGACAATGTCCTTTGTCAGATCTTTAATCAAGATGGCTCAGAGGCATATCAGTGTGGNAACGGTATGCGCGCGATTATGTCCTTTCTAAACAAATATTATAATTACAAAAATTCATCTATAGCTGTCAAAGGTATAAAATATCATGCGTCATATCTAGACGAGAATCATATAAAAATTACTATGGGCGAACCTACGTTCCTAAAACAAGATCTCATGCAAAAACCAACAACATTTAATCTCAAGGACGAAAAATTTTACTTTCATGTTAATTCGAATGACGATAGTGACATATCTTTTTCATTCTCACCTATTATGCTTGGTAATTTTCATTGTGTCGTTTTTACAAGTGGTTGCTATGATTNTAGAGATTCTATTATAAAATCTTTNTATGATCTTTATTCCTCAGCGCCNAATATTTCTTTTATATTAAATTTTGACAGATTTATTNATACTAAAGATGATTNTATTAAGCTCAAGGTAAATGAACGAGGAGCTGGGTGGACAAGTTCATGTGGTAGNGGAGCATCTGCAACAGCTGCTTTTGCTTTTAAATATTGTAGTACTTTTCATAATANGCTCGANCAAATTTATGTTGAGCAAGNTGGNGGCGNTCTTGAAATNGACCGTGAAGATGAAACTTTATNTTTGTCAGGNCCTACTTCTTTTGAGTATGAAGGGACNTGGAATGNCTGANTTAAATAGTTTTATAAAGACTTTTTACTCTTATCTTAAATANGAAAAGCGATATAGTAACGACACCCTTAAAAANTATTCGCTNGACCTAGANAAATTTTTTANTTATNTGTCCAGNAATAAGATNGTTAAAGTTACAGAAATTACTACNGANGTTATTCAAAAATANATTAATTCNCTCAACAGGNCTGGATTTCTAGCAACTAGCATTTCTAGAAAAGCATCCTCTATTAGATCATTTTTTTCTTTTTTATATAAAAAAAAATTAATCTCAATAAATCCTTCAAAAAAAATTATTGTTCCTAAACGATTACAAAAGTTACCACTCGTATTATCAATAAGCCAGATAGATGAGTTATGCGACATTCCTGAAAATAGTTTTGCATCAATAAGAGATAAAGCCATGATTGAGTTGATGTATAGTTCTGGATTAAGATTAAGTGAAATCACATCATTAAATGTCTCATCACTAAGCATAAAAGATGGAACCTTATCTGTTATAGGCAAGGGTAAGAAACAAAGATACCTGCCAATTGGATCACAAGCTTTAGCTGCTATAAAAAAATGGTTAGATAAAAGAAACTCTATATCTATGACCAATGATGCAGTATTCTTAAATAAGTTTGGAAATAGACTGTCTAACAGATCAGTTCAAACAAGGCTAAATCATTGGGCTAAGTTCAAGGGCATCAATTGTAAAATTAGCCCTCATACACTTCGACATTCCTGTGCCACACATCTGCTAGAATCCTCCGGAGATTTAAGAGCTGTTCAGGAATTTCTTGGACATGAGGATATTAGTACAACACAGATTTATACAAATTTAGATTTTGAGCATCTAAAAAAGGTCTATTCAAACTCACACCCAAGAGCAGTCAGCAAAAACAAGAATAGTCGGTGAAATCTCTCGAATATAAATATATACTTAGTTAATGATTAAGCCTACTGAAATTAGATATATTAAAAAAACAAATACACTTTCGCTAACATTTGAAGATGGCCTCAATGCTGACTTAACCTCTGAGTATCTAAGATGCTTTTCGCCATCAGCAGAAGTAAAAGGCCATGGACCAGGACAAGAAGTCTTGCAGAAGGGTAAAGAAAACGTTGGTATTGATAAAATTGAGCCCGTAGGTAACTATGCTGTTAAAATTGTTTTTGATGATGGCCATAACACCGGGTTATATTCGTGGGAATACTTACATGAGCTCGCTAAGAACTATAAGGAATACTGGCATGACTATTTGGAGAAACTTAATAACGCTGGATATGTGAGATCAAAACCATGACAAAATTAAAAGCTATCAATACAAAAAATGCTCCGTCAGCAATTGGAGTATATTCTCAGGCAGTTAAAGCTGGAGGGTTTATGTATGTGTCTGGTCAAATACCACTTGTTCCTGAAACTATGGAAATAGTCTCTGAAGACTTTAATGTACAAATAAAGCAAGTTCTAGAAAACCTAAAGGCGATCATTATTGATTCAGATAGTAAACTTAGTGACGTTGTTAAATTAAACGTATATTTAAAGGACTTATCTGACTTTCAGTCTGTTAATGATGCAATGTCTAAAGTTTTTGATGAACCATACCCAGCTAGGGCAGCTGTTGAAGTTAGTCGTCTGCCAAAAGATGTTTTAGTCGAAATTGATGCGGTTGTTTACATCGGTGACTAGTACAGATGACGATAAAAAATACTTTGGACGATAATAACCTCGAGGATTTACCGTCTGTAGGACCTTCAACGAAATTAAAACTTCACTCTATAGGAATAAAAAGAATCAGTGATTTAATTCTTTTTTTACCATCTTTCTTAATAGATAAAACTAAACTGACGAATATTTCTGACATAGAGAATTCTTCCTCATGCTTATTTATAGGTGACATACAAAAAGCTTTTAAGACCAAAGGATTAAAGCCAAATTTAATACTAAGTGTTGACATTGAAGGCACAAGCATCCAAATTCGTTTTATTCATAAAATAATGATTTATTCAAATCTAAAACCAGGTCTTAAAATACGATTTTCAGGAATAGCTAGATTTAGGGGAAAGCTTATTGAATTCATACATCCTGATATAGAGGTCTTAACTGGCAAAGATGTAATTGAGAAAGTTGTTCCTTACTACAAAACAAAGAAAATGATTTCTCAGAATAAGATAAGAAAGCTCATTAGATTCATATATGAATATTTACAGAGGAAGAACAATGCTGATATATTTAGCATCAGTCTTTTAAAAAAGTTTAAACTACCACACTACTTGGATGCATTGAAATACTGTCATTTTCCAGAATCTTATGATTTTGACAAATCAAACTTACAGTTTGAGTTAGGCAGACAGAGATTCATCTTAGAAGAACTTTTAGCATATAAACTTATGTTAATAAATGCAAAAAAGAAATATCAGACTAATAGGAGCCACAAGTTTCTTATAGATGATAGTGCGTCAAATGCTTTTATAGAATCACTGCCATTTAAGTTAACACAATCACAACAAAATGCTATAGATGATATCAGGCATAGCTTAAATAATACATATCCCACTAAAAGACTCATTCAGGGTGACGTTGGTTCAGGCAAGACAGTCATAGCAGCTGTGGCAGCTCATTATGCCACAATGTCTGATTTACAAGTTGCTATCCTTGTCCCAACTGAAATACTAGCAGACCAACATTACAAAACATTTAAACAAATATTTTCACATTTACCAGTAAAAATATCGTGTATCAAAAGTAAAATAAAAGGTAAAACCAAAACCTCTTTATTAGATTCAATTTCGCATGGCACTTCTAACATAGTTATAGGAACACATGCTTTAATTGAAGATAATGTTATTTTTAAAAATTTAGGACTTGTCATAATAGATGAGCAGCATAAGTTTGGTATAAAACAAAGGGTTAAAATATCATCAAATAATACTAAAGATATTTATCCACATGAAATATATTTATCTGCCACACCAATTCCTAGATCTCTCTCGCTTGTCTTATATGAAGGTCTGGATTATACAGTAGTTGCACAGATGCCTCAGGGACGAAAAACTATAATTACTAAAATTTTATCCTCATCTAATAAGGACAAACTATATGAACATATTTCGAATACCTTATTATCCAATGAGCAAATTTATTGGGTATGCTCATGCATAGATTTTACTGAATCTCTAGAGTTAGAATATGTTGCGGGAATCTTTGATGCTCTTACTGATAAGTTCCCTTCACATAATATAGCTGTTCTACATGGTCGAAATGATACAAGAGAAAACAATAAAACTATGTCTGAATTTATCAACGGTAAAATTGATATACTTGTTTGCACAACAATGATTGAGGTTGGAATAGATGTGCCAAATGCGACATGCATTGTTATTGAAGATTCAAACAGATTTGGGTTATCCCAATTACATCAACTAAGAGGTCGTGTCGGAAGAAGTAGCAAACAAAGTTATTGTTATTTGATATGCAAGGAGGAAGTTACTGATATTGCTATGAGAAGACTTATTGCATTAGAAAAAAATAGTAACGGATTCAATATTGCTGAAGAAGATCTGCGCTTGAGGGGTCAAGGCGATTATCTTGGTGTAAAACAATCAGGGTCTCATCATAATTTTAAATTAGCAACGCCTGATGATGCAATTATGAATTATGATATAGTCAAGGACACCATGATCATCCTTGATGATCTAAATACTGAAAATAAGAGTAAGTTAATTAAAAGATGGGGAAAAGGTCGTCCAGAAAGCATAGAGCTATGAGTTATAAATATCTGAAAAACTGGAAAAATGAGAGAATTCTTAATACTCTGAAAGAGAAAACTAGGCTAAGTATTATAGATAACAATCCATTAACTAATAGATTAATGAGTAAGCTAGGCCATAATTTTAAGGTCAAAGTATTAAAGCAAGCGACCATATACCATAAATCTTTATCAGAAATTGGCACACTTAACATAAATGAGATAGGCACTTATAGAAGCGTCATACTTTCCACAGATCATTATCCTAGTATACATGCACACACCTTTATGCCTAATAAATATATTTCTGGGAAAGAAAGGTTTTTAAAAATACTTGGATCAAGATCTTTAGGAACTTATATTCTGAGGCCCAAAAGATTTAAAAAAAAACAAGTAATATATAAATTAATAAATAATAGCATTCATAGAATAGCTATGTATAAGAATGGAAGAAAAACTATTTATGTAAACGAAATATTCCCTAGAAATTTTTGCTTAGAGAGAATATCAATTCTACATGCTAGAAGCTAATTCTGATAGGGATCCAAGTATCAGTGGTTTTATCTTGCCTAAATCTTTTTTTTCATTATTAATATATATAAAATTACTAACACCGGCATGATGGGCAGATTTTATATTATCAAATGTATCTTCTATTAGAACTGAATCATTATAATCTATTTGCAATTTGTTTCTGAGTAAATGCCAAAACTGTATATCTTCTTTTATATATCCAAGTTCATGAGAGCAAATTAATTCATCAAAATATTTAGACAGGTCAAACTTAGACAGCTTTATCTCTAGTGTTTTTCTATGAGCATTTGTTACCAAAAAAAGTTTTTTATTTAAATTGCTTAGTCTTTCCAGTACATTGAGAGATCCTTCATGCAATTTTATTAAGGACATATTTTCACTTTTCTTTTTTTCATGAATAATATCTATATCTAGTAAATTTGACCAGTAGACTATGTCATACCAGTCTTTTGTTTTTTTCTTATAATTAAATAATGAGTGTGTAACATTTATTGCGTCCTTCTCATCTATAGCTTTATTTTGTGCATAAACTCGTGGAATATGTTTCTGCCAAAAGTAGTTATCATAGCTGGTATCCAATACCACTCCATCTAGATCTATTAAATAGTATTTGTTATCTATTATTCTCATATAATATGTTATTATTCATTCTATAAAATTTAATCATACAATGCCTATTATAAAAAATAAAACGCTCATTTCACTTACTAGGTTATTTAAAATATCAAAACTTGATATTGAGTTTAAGGAAAATATCACAAGAGAATATGAAGTTATCAGTGGAACTGGAAACGGTGCTGTTATGATCATCCCTGTTACTCAAAATACCATGTTCTTTATAAAGGAATATGCTGCTGCAATAGATGCTTACGCTTTAACTTTCCCAAAAGGTGGGATAGACAAGGGTGAATCAATACTAGAGGCTGCGAATAGGGAACTACAGGAAGAAATCGGTTACATGTCTTCTTCACTTGAACATATACATACAATAAACTTAGCGCCAGGATATATAGATCATAAAACACATATTGTGTTAGCTAAAAACCTATCACCATCAAAATTATGTGGTGATGAACCAGAAGATCTTGAGACAATCGAAGTACCTTTTGGTGATATTGATTATTTCCTTTCAAAGAACACGCATATAGATTCTAGAGTACTGGCATCTTTATATGTTTATGGTAACTTAACCAAATGATAAGTAATTCAGAATTTTTAGAAATATTGCCATCACTTCATGAAGCTTGTATCAAGGCAGGTGAACTTCAAAAGAAATATCATAAAACTGATATTGATATTGCTACCAAGTCTAACAAGACCCCTGTGACTAAGATAGATATTGACTCTAATATAATTATTTCAGATTCGCTAAAAAAAATAACGCCTGAAATACCTATTATCTCAGAAGAAGACTACGAGGGTCAGGATAAACATGATTCTTTTTGGATTGTTGATCCTTTGGATGGAACACGAGATTATATAGATAAAGGAAATAATTTTTGTATTTGTATTTCGCTGATCAAAGAGTCGTATCCTATCCTTGGTATAATATACTCACCAATACAAGATTATTTTTACTATGCTTATCAGGGCTTTGGTTCATTTTTGATCAAAGGTTCTGAAAAACCTATTAGAATCAGAACTAGTAAAATGTCCAATGAAAGGAATAATATCTATACAAGTATATCGATAAATAAAAGAACTTTAGACCAAATCTCTATTCATGTTGAAAATGCATTATTTGTAAAACTAGCAAGTGCTCTTAAGTTCGGAGCGATTGCATCTGGTGAAGGTTGTTTTTATCCAAGGCTAGGCCCGACACATGAATGGGATACAGCAGCTGGACAGTGTCTAATAGAAGAAGCTGGTGGCTCAGTTGTTGATAAAAACATGGAAAGGCTAAAGTATAATAAGAATTCTAAATTTCTTAATGATGAATTTTTTGTCATTGCAGACACAACATTTGACTGGAAATCTGTGATTGACAATATTATTTTCGCGAGGAAATTGACAAGTTAAAAGCCTTTTTATTTATCTTCTTTAGAATTTTATATTTCCCGTGCCGCCCTTTGTTCCAAGTAATAAGGGTACGCTCGTATTCTTTTAATAGTTTCTTATCTGGTGTGTCTTTCATTAGTTTTAAGTTATACTTATGGTATCATAAATCACAACAGATAAGCTATGTTTAGAAAATTATTTGAAAATATATCACCTAAAAACTTTTATTATTTTTCATCAAAAATAATACCTTGGGCTTTTTTTATTTCAGTCATTTTTATTACATATGGATTGTATTTAGGTCTATTTATTGCACCCCAGGATTATCAACAGGGAGATGCATTTAGGATAATATATGTTCATGTTCCTAGCGCGTGGCTATCACTTTTTGCATATTCAGCTGTCTTTCTTTGCTCGATTATTACTTTGGTTTGGAAAATTAAAGTTTTTGAAATACTTACTATTGCATCAGCAAAAAATGGAGCTTTATTCACATTCTTGGCCCTAGTTACTGGTGCGATTTGGGGTAAACCAATGTGGGGTACATGGTGGGTATGGGACGCACGATTAACATCGGAGTTAATTTTGTTGTTTATCTATTTGTCTATTATTTTTCTATACTATTCTTTTGATGACTATAGAAAGGGTGCCAAGGCAGCAAATATCCTTGCTATTGTAGGTTTTATCAATATACCAATAATACATTTTTCAGTTGAATGGTGGAATACCTTACATCAAGGCCCAAGTGTAATGAAATTTAGCACGCCATCAATAGCTAGTGAAATGTTATATCCCCTTGTTTACACAACCATCGGCTTTACTTCATATTTACTTGCGGCAGTACTGTCCTCATCTAGAAATGAGCTTATGGAAAGAGAAAAATCAACAAAGTGGATAAAATCAATCTAAGCTTATTTTCAAAGCCTTGCTGCACGCAATAGGTGATACTAGTAAAAATATTAAAAATATTATTCCCATCATCAGTATTTCGGATTCATAATTAATTCCAAAATATGAGTTATTTACAGCACTCGTCCCAAAAATTAGTATAGGTATATACATTGGTAAAACAATTATAGAGATTAATATCTTATTTTTTTTTAAGCTCAATGTTAATGCTGCAGCTATAGAACCAATCAAGCTCATTGTAGGTGTTCCAATTAAAAGAGTTATAAATAGAACATAAGTTGTTTTTACATCAAGTCCAAGAATTAAAGATAGTGCGGGCGCAATAATTACTACAGGTAGATTTGATAGTGTCCAGTGGGAGATCACTTTAGCCATTATATCTCTCTCAATATATCTATCATTTATAACAAACATATCAAGGGTCCCGTCTTCATAATCATCCTTAAATATTGTTTCTAAATTTAAAACACAGATTAAAAGACAAGATATCCAAACCATCAATGGTATAAGTTCAACGATGATATCTTTTTCTACATAGCTAATAGATATATTAAAAAATACCATTATGATAAAAAGATATATTACCGGCATCAATACTTCCAAACCAGCTCTGCTAGCTATTAAAAACTCTTTTTTAATATTTTTTAAAAAATTATTCATTAGTTAATTTCTATGTTATCGATATTAAATGGTTTATTTGTAATCAGTTCATGATTAGACATAATGACAGCCCCTTCGTTTTTTATATGATCACAAATACTTTGATCTACTATACTTACTGAATCTTTATCTAGCGCACTGTAAGGTTCATCTATAACCCAGATAGGTGAAGAGGAAATATTAGCTTTCATTAGCGAAATCTTTTTTTGTTGACCATGTGATAGATTTTTAGCCAAGTAGTTTTTATATTTGCTCATATTGTATGTATCAATAACTTTATCTATCCTATTTTGGTCATAAAACTTTTCACTATCTCCGTATAACAAGTTTTCATTCAATGTTAAATTATTCTTGATGCCATGCTTATGGCCTATATAGGCAAAAGCACCATATTGATTAATGTTATTGATAATTTCTCCACTTGTTGGCTCCGTAATTCCTGCAAGTATTTTTAAAAGTGTTGTCTTTCCACTTCCATTATGACCATATATGTTTAAAACAGAGGATGAATTAACATTTAATGACATATCTCTTATAATGGACTTATCATTTCTAGATAGGCTTATATCTTTTAATTGTATTAATGGATTATTCATCACTCATCTTTTTGACATATGTTACATGAATATAAGGTAAGCTGTTATTTGATAGAGCGTCTGTCTCATTAATTAATTGACTCTTTGATATTATAATTCCATCTGGATCTGAATAAACATAATCTCCATCAGCAAATATGACATCTGCAAAATTCAAAGGCTTGCCATATTCTCCTATATTATTTTTTTCACTCTTTATAGGCATCGTATTGATTGCTTTAATACCTATTCCGATTCTATTAATTATTTCTGAATCTCTAATACATCCGTTGATAATAAATCCTGACCATCCATTGGTACAAGCAATCCTGGCTAAGTTATCACCTAGAAGAGCACATTTAGTTGAACCTTTACCATCTATCACCATAACATCTCCATTAACTTTTTCTTCGACCAATTTTTTTACATAAGAGTTATCATCTAAAACTGATACAGTCCTTATTTTTCCGTAAAAATTCTTATTTTCGCCATATAGTTTAAAAATTGGTTTTGCTATTTGTATATCTGCATTGTCATCACAAAGGTCAGCAGTATTAAAACGTGTCATATTTTTAAGCTCCTTCTTAACTTCATTAGTATTATTAAAGCAGGAAATGCAATAAGTGAACAGAAAATAAAATATATTTCCCAATCTAACAATTCAACCAAGAATCCAGAAGAGCCAGAAAAAAGTGTTCTAGGCAATGACATAAGTGCCGTCATAAGCGCGAACTGCGTTGCGGTAAATCTTTTATTAGTCATATTTGCTATAAATGCTAAGTATGCAGTATAGCCCATTCCTGCAGCTAAGTTTTCTAGAGATATTACAGTCATGAGTAAATATATGTTAGATCCTATATATGCAAGAATAGAAAATCCTAGAGTCGCTATTGCTTGGAATATGCCAAATATTATTAAAGATTTGTATAAACCTATTCTTAATGATATTAACCCGCCCGCAAAAGCTCCAATTAGGGTTGCCATCAAACCAAAGAATTTTACAACAGTACCAATTTCAGTTTTTGTGAAACCAACATCTAAATAAAAATTAGTACTTAGGGAATGAGCCATAGTATCTCCAATTTTATATAAAAGAATGAATAATAGAATCAATACAGGTATTAACATCGCATTCTTTACATTATTTCGACGTGATAATCTTGTTCTGGTATCGGTGTTTACTAATCTATCAGATGAAATATTTAAGGAAACATATCTATTAAAAAACTCTATAAATGGATTATAAATTGCCGCAACAAAACTAGAGGGCCGATTATATTGTTTTGGTTCTTCAGCAATGATAGTAATGAACAAACCATAAAACATCACTGATGACATAAACATATATACCATTTGATATGATAAATAGTCAGCTAAAATTAAACCACCTGCGCCCGCAGCCAATGCTCCAATCCTATAACCAAGCACATACGATGAAGCGCCAATTGTTTGTTCTTCGTCGGTCAAAGATTCTCTCCTGTAGGCATCTATTACTATATCTTGTGATGCAGATGAAAAGGCAACTAGAGTGGCCAGTATAGCTACATTCATTGCATTCATTGATGGATTAGCCATGCCTAATGAGACAATAGTTATGATTAATAGAATCTGTGTCACTATTAACCAGCTTCTCCTTCTACCTAATTTTGATAATGTAATATGATCAAAAATTGGCGCCCATAAAAACTTTAGTGAATATGGAAGCCCAACTAATGCAAATAAGCCTATAGTAGACTTCGAAACACCTTCATCAGTCAGCCAAGCTTGTAACAGAGTAATAGTTAGTAACAAGGGAACACCAGAAACAAAACCCATCGAAAGCGTAATGAGCATTTTCTTTTCAAGGTATGGATTAACAGAAGAGAGCATGTGCTTTATCATTTTACAGTTTATACTCCATGATCAATGGAGAATGATCAGAAAATCTTTTCTTTTTATATATTTTTGCTTTTATTGGTTTGACGCTAGTATGTGGTGAAACAACCTGGTAATCTATTCGCCATCCCACATTATTGTCCCATGCTTTGCCACGATTAGACCACCATGTATAATTATCAGGCTTATTATTTATAACCCTAAATGCATCAATAAAACCATAACTATCAAAAACTTTATCAAGCCATTTTCTTTCTTTAGGCAGACAACCTGAATTCTTTTGATTAGATTTCCAATTTTTTATATCAATCTCTTTATGCACAATATTCCAGTCGCCAGAGATTATAGTCGGCTTTTTACTTTTTTTTATTCTTTTCATATATTTCTCAAATTTTTCCATAAATTGATATTTAAGATTTTGCCTGGTTTCACCAGATGAACCTGAAGGAAAATATACAGATATGATTCTTACTTTCGCCAATTCAATTTCAATAAATCTACCCTCATCAGAGAAGATTTTAGACCCAAAGTTTTTGCTCACTTTAGAACTCTTTTCTTTACTATATATACATACTCCACTATATCCTTTCTTTACTGCTTCGGACTGATATTTTGTGTACTTTGGTAATAAAAATTCTTGAAAATCAATTTGTTCTTTTGTAGCCCTAACCTCTTGTAAACAAATAACATCTGCTTTTGTTGTCTTGAGCCATTTAAATAGGCCTTTTTTTTGACTAGCTCTTATACCACAAACATTTAATGTTAAAACTACCATATTTTTTTATACTCTATGTTAATATATCTATACTACTAGAAATTGAGATGAACAACCTTAAAAAACAATTTATAGAATTCACATTAAATCATGAAATACTACGTTTTGGCAGTTTTACATTAAATTCCGGCAGAGAAAGTCCATATTTTTTTAACACAGGGTTATGTAATGACGGCCNCTTACTCAGTTCCCTTGCTGGTTTTTACTCAGAATCAATAATTACAAATTCGCTNGATTATGATTTTNTATTNGGNCCTGCNTATAANGGGATTACATTAGCAACATCAATAAGTCAGACACTGTANACTAAACATAATATTAACAAGCCATATTGTCATAACCGTAAAGAAGCAAAAACTCANGGAGAGTCTGGNATCTTTGTCGGCACAAAACCNANTGGGAAAGCATTNATTGTGGATGATGTTATTTCTTCGGGTAAATCNATAAGTGANAGNATAAACCTTCTTAAAAAAAATGATGCACAACCATCATCAGTATTAGTAGCATTTGATAGGATGGAAGTTGGCAATGAGGATCGAGCATCAAAAGAACTTAATGACGATCATTCTGTAAAAGTATATTCCATCATAACGTTAGAGGACATAATCGATTATATCAAAACTGACAATTCTTTATCTCCTCATTTATCAGAGATGCAGAAGTACATATCTCAGTATAAGAGATAATTAATATATTAGACTTATTCCAACTGATATTGTCACAATCTGATAGATAATCTTTATTGTTTGATTACTCTTGGATAGGGATAGTCTAGCCCCTACGTAACCACCTATCAACGATCCAATGAATAGAACTGGTAATATATTCCAGTTAATTTCAGTTAACATTCCAAGCATTATAGCGCCAATGGAATTATAAAAGAAACCTACTACAATAAGTGTATATGCAATAGCATTTTTATAATCCATCTTATAAACAGAGATTAATATAATTGTAAATAATAATCCTGTGCCTGCAGAAAGCGACCCATTAAGTACTCCTGATATAAATACTAGTGTTAGACCAAATATTTTATAGTTACCACTGTTGTTATATCTGTTTTCTTCTCCATATTCTTTTTTGAATATAGTATATATCCCAATCGATGATATTAATATTCCTAATAATATTCTAGCTAATGTTTCATTGGTTAATGCTATTATGTTCGCGCCTATTATCACTCCTGGAACACCTACTAACAAAAAATGAATGATTAAAGTTTTATCAAAACTAATTTTCGTTGCAAATTTAGCAGTAGCACCTATACCAAGTGCCACAGTTGCAATTTTATGAACTGTTAATGCATTTATAAATGCAATATCGAAGAGTAGTAGGATTGCAGGAAGTTGAATAACACCGGCGCCTCCGCCCGAAAAGGCTGAAAAAATATTTGAAATTATAGAAACTATGAATAGAAATATATATTCTAGCAATCTATGACCTACGAATCATCGTTCCTATACCAGAATCTGTGAATAATTCTAATAAGACCGCATGATTTATAGTTCCATCTATCATTTGGACGTGTTCAACACCAGATGATACAGCTTCTAGAGCTGACTCTATCTTTGGCAACATGCCTTTAGAAATAACTCCTTTTTGTATAAGAGTCCTGACTTGATCTGCGTTAATAGATTTAATTAGGTTATTCTTCTCATCCAATATGCCGCTAGTATTTGTTAAAATAAGATACTTTCCTGCTTCAAGAATATGCGCCATTTTGCCTGCAACTAAATCTGCATTAATATTATATGTTTTCCCGTCATCTCCAATTCCGATCGGTGCAATTACTGGAATAAATGGTGAACCATCAAGTAGACTAACTACTTCTGGATCAATACTTTGAACTGTGCCGGTATTTTTAAAATCTATATTCTTGAATTCACCTTCCCCAATAACTTTTTTAGCTCTAATTAAGCCACCATCCTTACCAGAGAGACCGACAGCTTTGCCACCATGTGATGTAATAGAATTCACTATATCTTTGTTAACAAGGCCACCTAAAACCATTTCAATTATATGTACAGACTCAGGATCAGTAATTCTCAACCCATTTGCAAATTCAGATTCAATCCCTAGTTTTTTAAGATAAGATGTTATTTGTGGCCCACCGCCATGAACAATCACAGGATGCAGCCCTACTTGTTTGAGAAGAACCATATCTCTGGCAAAATTATTTCTCAGTGTATCATCCGTCATCGCATTTCCACCAAATTTTACGACTATAACTTTATTAGCTAGTTGTTGAATATACGGCAAAGCTTCAATGAGTACCTCAGCAGTAGTAGGTTTAACATCATTATTATCTCTATATGTAAATTTTTCTTTCGTCATTTTATTTAAAACGGTAGTTCTAGCTTATCATCTATTTTTAACATCTCTTCTTTAACTAAAGATTGAATCTTTGTCATTGCATCACTATCATCAGCTTCAAATCTTAACACAAGATTCGATGTTGTATTTGAGCATCTAATAAGCCCCCAACTGTCAGGATACACAATTTTTATCCCATCTATATCAATAATACTAGCATTATTGAATTTTGCTAGTTTTGCAAATAAATTCATGAATGTAAAATGATTATTGCCTTTAAATGGTATATTTATCTCTGGGGTTGTAATCGAATCTGGCAAACTATTTAATATATTAAGGTTATCACCTTCTTTGTGCAGTATCTCCAATAGTCTAAGTGATGCATATATCCCATCATCAAATCCACCCCACCTATCTGCAAAAAAAATATGACCGCTCATCTCTCCACCAAGGGATGCGTTTTCTTCTATGATAGCTTTCTTTATAAATGAATGCCCTGTCTTTGATAGTATAGGTAAACCTGAGTTTTTAATTATTTCTTTTTCTACATGTTTTGAGCATTTAATATCATAAACTACTTTTTTGCCAGGAGAATCTTTTAGAATACTCCTACTGTATAATATCAATAATTGATCAGGCCAGATCATTTTACCTTTATTCGTCACGACGCATATCCTGTCGCCATCACCATCATATGCAAAACCTATATCAGATCTATTTTTTACAATATTGTTTTTTAGATCTAGTAGGTTTCCTTCATCAGTTGGGTCAGGAGGATGATTTGGGAAGCTCCCATCTACATTTTCATAAATAATATCAAAATCAATATTTAGCGCATCAAAAACTTTTCTTGTTATGGCTCCGGTTATACCGTTACCACAGTCTATACATACTTTTAACTTAGATTTGATATTTATATCATCTTTAATATCTTGAATATAATTATCCAGTACTGCATCATTTTTAATTAATTTTCCTTGAACCTCATTCTTTTTAAATTCATTAGAAATAATAGATTTATATATTTCAATGATATGATTATCAAATAATGTTTTATTATTTATAACCATTTTGATGCCATTATAACTAGATGGATTATGACTACCCGTAATCATTAGAC
>NHJS02000029.1 GCA_002169115.2 bacterium TMED221
AGATATTGCGTATATTCATTCTCAGATTCATGTTGTAATACATAAGTAAAGAGCTCGTTTTGGATATTATCAATGTTCGGAAATTTATACCTCCATGCATAGGAAAACGATGCTGGATCATAATTAAGTAAATATTCTTCCATTTCAGGTCTTTTTAGTATTAATGAATTCTTAGGAATTAATAGCTTGATAGTCAACTGTATTGGATCAACAGTTTCTCGAAGTTTATAGTTTTCAATAAGTTTAATTATGCTTATAAGGTCATTTTGTTCTGTCCATGGAGAAAAAGGCATCCATGTTGGTCTTATGTCAATATTGTTTTCTAAAGATAATTCAACTGCCTTGTTTAAGTCATTAGAGGAATGATTTTTCTGTAAGATATTTAAAACATGATCGTTTGTCGTTTCAAAGGCAGATATGACGAAAAGCATATTTAGATTTTTTAGTTCTTGAAAATAGTCAGGATATTTAAGTATATGTTCTACTTTAATTGTGGAATCGTAGGTAATTGATGGATGCTTTTCATTGAGTAATTGCAATATCTTCAATGCATGCTTTGGACCATTAAAAAAGTCGGGATCGTTAAATGAAATATGCTTCGCACCTTCTTCAACTTGATTTGTTACATCTGTAATAATTTTTTCAGTACCAAACGTTTTAAAAATACCTTTAAATTCAATAGGAACTGGACAATGAGTACATTCATGTTTACATCCATATGTAGTTTCAACTGAACCTGCTATTAGGTTATTTGAACCGTCAACAATGTGCGAGTAGTCAGTAATTGATGGGAGTATTGTGCGATCAGGAACAGTATGTTTGAATGAATAATCAGGATTTAACTGCACTTGAAGCAAAGACTCTAATTCATCGCTATCAAAACTATGAATTGATTGAAAGTCTGAAAACATTTCTGAAAAAACGTTGGCGTAAAGACCGAATACAAAAAGTTTATTTGGTAATTTTCTATCACGTAAATACTGCTCTGCTAATACAGAAGCAGTATGCATAGAAGCATATATTCCTAATACATCATAGTTGTCTAATGTAAGGTCTTTTTCTTCTATTGAATAATCGACTATATCTATTTGATTGGACCCATTATCAAGCTTTTCGTACAACTCTGATATAATTTTTGGCTGTTTTCCTAAGTCATAAAAAGATAGAAGTAATATTTTCAATTTAATTCTTTAATGAATTCCAATGTTGGAATATCTATTGGAAGAGAGAGAGATATTTCTGTTACATTTGAATCTTTCCAACTATTGAATTTCTTTTCAATATCATCTTTTGTTCCAACAAGTGTTAAGTCTCTTAATAACTCTTCAGGNAATAGTTCTTCTGCTTCCTGTTTTTTCCCATCAAGNTACAAGTTCTGAATTTCAGAAGCAAGTTCTTCATAACCATAATNACACATAAGGTTATAGTAAAAATTCTTGTCTTTAGCNCCCATTCCACCAACATANAGNGTNTATGTAGTCCTTGCTGGTTTTAAAAAATCCTCTACTTCATCAGACTCGCATAATCTAGCAAAGACGGACGCTACGATNTTAAATTCACTTCTCTTTTTTGGATTACTTGATTTTTCAAACCCCTTGCTCAGGAANTCATCAAATACTTCATCTCCTTTTGTTGGAGAATACATAAAAGGTAACCAACCATCAGCTATTTCAGCTGCTAATTCAATATTTTTCGGGCCTATTGCAGCAAGATAAATTGGGATATCTTCCCTAATAGGCGGTTCTATTAGCTTCAGAGGTTTTCCTAAATTGAGACTTCCCGGTCCTTTATATGGTAGGTTGAAAAACTCTCCATCGAATTCAACCTTTCTTTCTCTTTTAATTATTTCTCTAATAATAGTTATATACTCTCTAGTTCTCGCAAGNGGCTTNGTGTAGGGTTGTCCATGCCATCCCTCGACAACCTGCGGGCCAGATACACCAAGTCCAAGTCGGAATCTACCTTTAGAAAGTTTATCCAGTGTAATTGCAGACATAGCAGTCATNGCTGGTGTTCTTCCGGGGATTTGCATAATACCTGAACCAATTTGGATATTTTCTGTAACGGCAGCAAAATAAGCTAACGGAGTGACTGCGTCGTAACCATAAGCTTCAGCTGTCCATATACAAGAGTANCCTAGACTATCTATTTTTTTTAAAAGGTCATGATCATCAGAAATATGTGGACCAAAATAACCAACATTAATACTTAATTCCATGCCTTTAGATTACTATGTTGATGATTTGTAATAATTTATNTTTGTTAAAACATAATCCATTGGAATATCATGTTCTTCAAAAGGTATGTCTTTGATAAGTTGAAAATCATGACAAATACCAATCTTAAGAGCATTTGGATATTTTTTAAGAAGTGCGTCATAATGACCTCCCCCACGACCTAAACGTGAACCAAATTTTGTAAAGGCCACNCCAGGAACAATAAATACTTCAGTATTATTTCTTATAATTTTATTCTCAGGTTCNAATATTCCATTTTGTTGTNTNATAAATGGTGCACNATAAGAACANATTTGTAACTCATCATCCAACATAAACGTTGTATTNATCTCAGAAGTATTGGATAGCGCAGGAAGTATATTAATTTCTGAATCCAATGGAATATACGTACAAACAACTCTATCAGATACCAATTGTTGTAATTTTGNACCTATTTCATCTGACAATTTATCATTNAAGATGTTGTGCTTAAGTAGGTTACTTCTTAAATTATTTTTCTCTNTCATGGTTTCTTTTCTAGTGATAATCAATATAGTATTATCAATATGATCAAAAATAAAATNCTAACATGGGTAAACCTATTCATAATGGCTATCTACACCATACCTGTGGCTTANAGNATATGGTTTATTGGGATTTTTGCTAAATACACAAAAGTAAAATACTACATNGCTAAAAGTTGGTGCCGTCCATGGATGTGGGCAGCTAGAGCTAAATTAGAATTAGTTAAAACTTCAGACTATAAAACAAATCAACCATATGTCGTTATATCAAATCATTTATCTAATCTAGATCCAATGATGCAATTCAAATATTTAAAAATAAAGTGGGTTTTCATGGCCAAAAAAGAAGTATACAAATTACCCTTTTTCAGAACAGCTGCCAAGGCGTTTAACTTTATAAAAGTAGATCGTAGTAATCCGAATGACAGGGTCTCAATTAATAAACAAGCAAAAATTATATTTGAGAAAGGTTGGTCTCTTATGGTCTACCCGCAAGGAACAAGGGTGCCTAAAGATGATTTCAGAAAGTTCAAAAGTGGNGCATTTCATATAGCTCTGGATAATGGTGTTCCTATACTACCCGTTGTTATTGCAGGTACAGGTGATATATGGCCAAGAGGTAGCAAATTCATGAAGAGTGGTAAGGCAATGATTAAAACATTAGATCCAATTGATATCACTAANTATAACAAAGAGAACATTGATCAACTTGTAACTGATACTCATAATAAAATGAAAAAAGTATACGATGAAATGGTAACTGCAATACAATAGCTAAATGGACATATTTTTAGCCGCTTCTGCAATTTTTTTACTTCGACTACTAGATCAAACATTAGGAACCTTAAGAACTCTTTATGTAAATAAGGGAAAACCTTCTTTTGGTGCAGTACTTGGATTCGTTGAATCAGCTATCTGGGTTGTTGCTATTTCACAAGTTATTAGAGATTTAGATAGCCCATTTCTTGTATTTGGATACGCACTTGGATTTGCTTCTGGCACAATAGTAGGATCCTATATCGAATCATCTATAGCCATTGGCGATGTTGTTGTACGAATATTTTCTCCAAAAGATGGAGATAGTCTTCAAGTTGCAGACATCTTGCGATCAGAGGGTTTTGGCGTAACTATTATTAGTGGAGAAGGTAGAGATGGAGAAGTTAGTATTGCTTGGTGTGTAGCACCCAGAAAAAAAGTTAAACAAGTTTTAAAAATTGTTTCTACAATTAATCCAGATGCTTACGTAACTACTGAGTCAACTAGTCCTATTAACTTAACGTCTAATCGGAAATAGTTAAATTCCTTTTTCGAAGTCATCCTCGAAAGAGACTCTTTTTCTCTTTGTGGAATCATTANTTGGCTTNTCNNCCCTAGGNTTATCANTNCNATTNCTATTGTTNGGNCGNTCATTNCNNCNTNTNTTGTCAGNNCNNTTAGAGNTCTTTCNTNGANCCACCNTTATCAACAGATTCTTCAGGNATCTCAAGNTCTTCTAATAGAGATAAACTGATTTTTCCATTTTCGATAGAATCGACGTGAACTTTAATCTTATCTCCAGCAGAGAGAATATTTTCAGGATTTGAAACCCTCTTCTCTGAGTGNAATTTNGAAATATGTAAAAGNCCGTCTCTACCTGGTAAAATGTTTATAAANGCACCATAAGTAGCAATACTTACAACTTCACCATCATAATCNGTATCTACTTCAACTTCAGGAGGATCGATTATGAGCATTACCATTTCTTTGGCTGCAGCAAGACCTTCCTCTTCAGTAGATCCTAAAGTTAAGATTCCATCATCATCAATTTCTACACTGACTCCAGTTTCTTCCTCGATTTTTCTGATGTTTTTACCTTTTGGCCCAATTACTTCACCAATTTTATCTTTTGGTAATTCAACAGTTTCTAATCTTGGAGCATTACCAGATAATTTNTCAGCAGGTTCAGAGATTGCATCTTCCATAATATCTAAGATATGATGACGAGCATCCATAGCTTGATTCAATGCTTTTCTGAGAACATCAGATGGCAAACCTTCAATCTTCATGTCTAGTTGTAAAGCTGTAATCACACCTCTAGTACCAGCTACCTTGAAATCCATATCACCAAGAGCATCCTCTGCTCCTAAGATGTCTGTCAATGTAACATAATTGCTATCTTTTGAAATCAGACCCATTGCTATACCTGCAACATGCTCTCTAATTGGAACACCAGCAGCCATTAATGAAAGACTTGATGCACAAACAGATGCTTGAGAAGTTGATCCATTAGATGAGATTGCCTCACTAACAACACGTATTGTGTAGGGGAAGTCAACCTTACCAGGAATAACAGGAACCATTGCTTTTTCAGCTAGAGCACCGTGTCCAATTTCTCTTCTTTTTGGCCCTCTCATCATATACGCTTCACCAGTTGAATATGGTGGGAAGTTGTAATGATGCATGTACCTCTTGGATGTAACTGTATCTATAGTGTCAAGCATTTGCTCTAATCTTGACATTCCTAAAGTTGTTACATTTAGCACTTGAGTCTCTCCACGTAAAAATAGTGATGAACCNTGNACCATTGGCAAAAGATTTATTTCAGCAGATATATTTCTTATATCTGTTGGTGTCCTGCCGTCTAATCTTGGACCGCCAGCAATAACTCTATCTCTTACCACTGCTTTAACGAGTGACTTAAAAGCTAACTTAATTGCTTTTGTATTGTCACCTTCGTCATTTGTAAATTCTTCTACAACCTGGTTTTGAAGTTCTGACTGTTTTTCACTTCTTTCTGATCTATCAGTGATTGCCATTACTTCTTCTACTTTTGCTTTATAAGCAGTATCTATANTATTTTTTAGATCTGCAGAATAATCTTCAACCAAAGGCCATTCGACGACAGGAACATCATTTTTAGCTACCAATTCTTTTTGAGCATTTATCAAAGTAGCAATATATTCCTTAGACATATCAATTCCATCAGCAACTATGTTTTCTGATGGAGCTACACTCCCTGCNTCAATTTTTTCAAATGAATTGTCAGTTGCTCCGGCTTCTACCATTACAATATCAATTTCATTGTTTGCATTTAATTTTCCTGCAACGACCATATCAAAAATAGATTCTTCTTGTTCTGAGTTTGTTGCTTGAACTACCCAGTTGTCATTAATTAATGACATCCTTACGGCTCCTACGGGAGACTCCAAAGGTACTCCTGCTAATTGAAGTCCAAGAGATGCAGCATTNAGTGATAAGATATCGTATTCATTTTCATTATCAACGCTGAGTACAGTTGCGATAATTTGAGTTTCACACCTGAATCCATCAGCAAATGATGGTCTAAGGGGTCTGTCGATTAATCTACAAGCTAATATAGCTTTCTCTGTTTGTCTTCCTTCTCGTCTAAAGAAACCACCAGGAATTTTCCCAGCTGCGTACATACGCTCTTCAACATCAACAGTTAGTGGGAAAAAATCTATACCCTCTCTAACAGTCTTATTAGCAACAGTAGTTACTAGAACGTTTGTATCGCCTGAAGTAGCTACTACAGCACCAGGTGCTTGTAGGGCTAGTTTTCCAGTTTCGAATTTAATTGTTTTATCACCAATTACACAGGTGACATTAGTTACGGACATATATCCTCTTTTCTAGACAGAGGTTATTAATTGTCAGCCTTCTTTAAAAGCTCCCAATTAACAACTCTTTGTCTTTAGTTTTATTTGTTTATCTTCGAATACCTAATTTTTCAATTAAAGAACGGTATCTAGTTACATCTTGATTTTGAAGATATTGAAGTAGTCTTTTTCTTTTTCCTACTAACATAAGCAGACCTCTTCTTGTGTGATGGTCCTTTTTATGTTCTTTTAAGTGATCAGTTAAATGACTAATTCTTTCACTTAATAGAGCAATCTGAACTTCAGTTGATCCAGTATCAGTATCAGATTTCCCGTATTCTTTAATTATATTTTCTTTAGTATTCATTCGAGACAATGATAGTACCCCCTAAATCTAATGTTGTAGTTAAAAGTTATTCTTTATTTTGCTAACATCTAGTTGTATTTGGGCTGTGAGNTCGTCTATAGATTCAAATTTTTTCTCATCTCTAATGAATTCAATCAATTCAAAGGAAATATCCTTATCATATATATTTTCATCAAATTCTAAAATGTGAATTTCAATCTTTGTGTCTAAATTAGCTTCTACAGTTGGGTTTATGCCGATATTTAGACATCCTAGGTAAGTTTTTTTATCGATGTGGACTCTAACTGCGTATACTCCAAACCTTGGTAATTGGGTTAAATTATGTAATTGTACATTTGCTGTTGGAAAACCAATTGAACTACCTAATTGTTTACCTAATACTACGGTACCGTTATAAGAAATGGGTCGTCCTAAATATTTTTCAGCTTCTTTTACATTTCCCTGGGCATAAAATAATCTAATTTTTGTAGTTGATACTTTTTCAGAAGATATCAAATAGTCATCAAGTAATGTGACATTTTCTTCTCCGAAATAGTTAATTAAGGTATTTACATCCCCCACTCTCTGGTTTCCAAATCTAAAATCTTTACCAATTACTAATTTTTCAGTTTGAAGGTTANATCGTAGAAATTGACAAAATTCTTCTGCATTCATTTTATTTACTGACTTAAAATCAAGAAAAATTATATTTTTNGGTAATAAATTTTCAAAAAGTGATGATCTTTGATCTTGATCTAATAGAGGTTTTAAATCATTATTGAAGAAAATCTTGGGAATTTCATTAAAAGTTACAATTTGAAACGTACCATTAGAAACTTCAAATGCTTTTTTGAACAAAGCTTGATGACCTAAATGTATTCCATCAAATCCACCAATTGAAGTANCCAATGGTTCAGATTTAACACTATCTGTACTTTTAAAATTATTGTAAACACTCATAAAAGGACTTTCTCNGGTTTATAGAACTTGTCATTAAAAGGTGTATATAGAGCAGCAATTTTGTCTTCGTGTTGCATAATTGTTATATCTTTATTCTCAAATAAGGTTGCGTCAAGAAGCTCTCCATGAAGAATTTTTTTACAANTTAAATCATCTATTTCAACTATAGGCAAATCTATTACCTTACTCCAATGGATACTAGATGGTTCTTCAGATTTATCTAATTTTTCTATGTCCTTTATGTATTCAGGGTATTCCATACTTAGTTTCCCAATATTGGTCCTTAGAATTTCTGTAACAACTGCTGTTGTGTTGATTTTGGTAGCTAAATCTAGAATTAAAGATCTTATATATGTTCCTTTACTTACGGTAATAAGAAATTCAGCTCTTGGTCCATCTAAATTCAACAATGTAAATTTTGAAATATTAATTTCTCTTTCAGGTATTACAACGTCTTTGCCTTGTCTTGCATAGCTGTAAAGTCGCTTACCTTTTACCTTAACTGCTGAATACATTGGNGGCTTTTGCATAGAAGTTCCAAGAAATGTGTTAATCAGTGATTCAATTTCGATTGAAGTTTTACTAAGATCAATATCTTCATTTTTAATAACTTCAGTATCAGTATCAATAGAATCGGAAGAATGGCCAAATAATGCAGATACTTTATAAGTTTTATCTGTTTCTTTTGTGTAATTAAATAACTTAGTATATTTATCAGTAGCCAAGAGCATTAGCCCTACTGCGTTTGGGTCTAATGTCCCTGCATGACCAACTTTGTTAAACCTATATAAATATTTAAATTTAGAACATAGATCTTGGGATGTCCAAGTTTTGGGTTTGTTAATTAGATAAAAATTAGATCTGTTTTCGGATTTCATTTTTAATATTTAAGATAATGTCATCTACAGTTGAGTCTGAAGAAAATCCACTTGCTGCCTTGTGACCGCCTCCGTTAAAAAATGATGCTAGTTGTTGAACGTTAAATTCTGTTCTTGAACGCAAACTACCTTTAAATGACCCATCAGTTTGCTCTTTAAGGAGTAATGCTATTTCTGATTCCTTGGCAAGTCTCACTACATCAATAAGTGAATCGGTTTCTGCTGGTGTAGTATTGAACTTTTCATAATCCTCCTGGTAGACGATGGAATAAATAAATTTTAAATCAGTGTCTAAAATTAAACGATTGATTACTTCACTTTGTAGTTTAAGTGCATTTAGTTCAATAGAACCATATATATTTTCACTAATCAGACTCAACTGTGATCCTCTATCCATAAGGTCAGAGGCTATTGCAAATACTTCAGCATTTGTATTGGAATATTGGAATCTACCCGTATCGGTAATCAAACCAGTCATTAAACAGTCNGCAATTTCTTTAGATATAGGCAATTCTTCTTCTTTGAATATCCTGTACAAGACTTGGGTAGTACTTGCAGCTTTTGGATCAATAATTTGTACATCTCCAAATGTTGGATCTATATGGTGATCTACAACAACAACTTTACTTGAATTTAACACTAGTTCTTCTAAATCTCCAAGCCGTGATGAATTACCACAATCAAATACAAATACTGTATCAAAAGAATCCACTATAGGAGTGGTAATAAGATCATAAGGAAGATGGTTAAGGTTACTTGGAAGATCACCTGTGAAATCGAATGATACGGTAGAATCTATGTTCATCGAATCGAGTAACAATTTTAGAGCAAGGGCGGAACCAATAGCATCTCCATCAGGATTTACATGCCCTGTAATTAATATAGGCAAATTNGTAAAGTTNTCTTTGAAATTATTTTTCATTAATTTTATATATTAATTCATTGATTTTATCGGCATTATCAAAACTAAAGTCAATTTCAAATTGTATTCTGGGTATAAATTTTGTAGTTAGTTGTCTTCCAAGTTCTTTTTGAATCTTAACTCTATTTTTATCCAAAGCTTTTGATAAAGTACCTTTTGCATTCTCTAAAGAGGAAACATAAATAGTGCACCTCTTTAAATCAGGTGATGTTGAAACATGAGTCACCGTAGCTTTGTTTAAATTAGGATTTGAACTTCTAAGAAATTCTTGAGCTATTATTTGATGAATTTGTGGATTAATCCTATTTATTCTTCCACCTCTAGTTTGTTTTTTCATCATAATTATTTTATTTCGACTTCACCAAGAATTTCGATTACATCGCCCTCTTTGATGTCTTTATAGTCAGTCAAACCAATACCACACTCGAGTCCTTCAAGAACTCTCTCTACATTGTCTTTAAACCTTCTTAAGGAAGTNACGGTTCCTTCGTATATTACAACACCATCTCTTANTAATCTNGCTTTACTGTCTATCTCTACTCGTCCTTCAGTAACAATTGANCCAGCAACCACACCAACTTTTGGAGCTCTGAANGTTGTTCTAACATCAACCATACCTATCACAGCCTCTTCAGTCTTGATTGTCATTTCTCCCTGTAGGGCTTCGGTAATGTCATCTAATAATTCATAAATAATTTGGTAAGTTCTTACATCGATCCCCTTACTTTGTGCCATATTCCTTGCTTGGCTATCAGGTCTGACATTAAAACCTACAATTAAAGAACTTGTTGCACCCGCTAAATCTACATCAGAAAGAACAATTCCTCCTACAGCAGAATGTACAATTTCTATTTTTACTTCATCACTGGAGAGCTTCAACAACCCATCTTTTATTGCTTCTACTGAGCCATTTGTATCAGCTTTAAGAATTATATTAATTGTATTCAGTTCTCCTTCTTGTAACAGTTGCATCATTTCAGATACTCTGGACTGAACTGTATAAGCAGAACTATCGAAATCTTTAAGTAGAGTTTTGTTCTCTTCAGCTTTAGCTTTGGCCTCTTTTTGATTTTTGACTGCTATAAACTGATCGCCAGAATTAGGTGATTCATCCCATCCAATAATATCAACAGGTGATCCAGGTATGACACTTTTTAATGTTTTATTAGTGTGATCAAACATGGATTTAACCCTACAAAATGCACCGCCAGCATAAAGAAAATCACCCTGATTAAGGGTACCTCTAGTAACAACGACAGTTGCAACATTGCCCTTACCAACTTCCATCCTAGATTCAATAATGTAGCCAGAGGCATTTGTATTAGGATTNGCTTTCAANTCTTCAATTTCAGCAACTAGTGAAAGTGTCTCTAATAGATCGTCAACGCCATCCCCTTTAAGTGCTGAAACTTCTACAACGGGTGTATCTCCACCAAGNTCNTCAGCAATTATTTCATACTTNGTTAAATCTGCTTTAACTAAAGCTGGATTGGCATCAGGTAAATCGCATTTATTAACAGCTACGACTATTGGGACACCGGCTGCTTTTGAATGATTTATTGCTTCAATTGTTTGTGGCATAATTCCATCGTCTGCTGCTACTACTAGAACAACAATATCAGTAACATTTGCTCCTCTAGCCCTCATTTGTGTAAATGCTTCGTGACCAGGAGTATCAATAAATGTAATACCTAAATCACCAGTATCAACTTTATATGCACCGACATGTTGAGTAATACCACCTGCTTCACCATCAGCAACTTTTTCATTTCTAATATAATCAAGCAAACTTGTTTTACCATGGTCAACATGACCCATCACAGTAATAATCGGAGATCGTACGGCAAGATTTTCATCTTCATCATCAAATTCTTGTAGATCTAAAATTTCAGATCTTTTTATTTCAACTCTTTCAATGATCTCAGGGATTAAATCGTATTTTTCTAATAGCTTTTCAATTTCAGAATCTTGAAGTGGTGAATTCATAGACTGCATTATTCCAAGTGACATTAAGTCACCGACAATTTGAGTTGCATCAATATTTACAAGTGGAGAAAGCTCCTCCGGTGTTGCTCCAGAAGATACTTCAATAATTTGAATATCTACTTCTTCTTCTANAGGNATTGACTCNGCATCATCAAGANNTTNNGTNTNTGATTCTACNACTTCTGATTCATCTACAGTTTCTGATNTCTCTACCNCGTCATTGTTAGTACTTTCAGTTACAGAATTTTTTTCGTTGAAAGCTAAAACAACTAGTTCTTCNTCTTCAGGTGTTAAACCAGAAGATGCTGTTTTTACTTCTATACCTAGTTCTTTTGAAAGAAACAGTATATCTGCAGAAGCTACATCTAATTCTTTTGCAATTTGATGAATACGTTTTTTAGCCATTATTCTTCCTCTTGCTTAGATTCTTCCTGTACCTCTTCAACTACTGGTGAATCTCCTAATCCTTCAATATCTATTTTATACCCTGTTAATTTAGCTGCGAGGCGCGCATTTTGACCTTCTTTACCAATTGCTAGTGATAATTGATTATCCTTTACTGTNACTTTGGCACTTTTAGTATGTTCATCAATATCAACTAGTTCAATATCAGCNGGTCCNAGAGCTTCNATAATGAAACGGACTTTGTCCTCTCTCCACTCAACAACATCTAGTTTTTCTCCCTTGAGTTCGTTAACTATTTGTCTCACTCTAGATCCTCTTGAGCCTACGCATGCACCTTTAGGATCTACGTTAGGATCATTTGAAAATACAGCAATCTTTGTCCTACTACCAGCTTCACGAGCAATCGCACGAAGTTCAATTGTTCCATCATTCAGTTCAGGAACTTCTAGTTCTAACATTTTTTGAATAAATTCTGGTCTATTTCTACTAATAATAATTGGTATACCCTTAGCATCTTCACGAACTTCAGTTATTAGAGCTTTGATTCTGTTACCTCTTTCGAGTCTTTCAAAAGGTATCCTTTCACTTGATGGAATTACAGCTTCAGCATCTTGTAAATCAATAATTGTTTGATTAAATCTTGAATCAAACTGAGTAACGATACCTGTTATTAACTCACCTTCTCTACCGATGTAAGCTTCAAGGACAGTTGCTCTTTTTGCATCTCTGACTTTAGTTGTCATCATTTGTTTGAATGATTGTGCTGCAATACGGCCAAAATCATTATCACTGATATCAGCTTCCCATTCTTTAAGAACGTTTCCTTCATTGTCTAATTCTTGCGCGTAAACAGTTACTTCTCCACTATCTGGATCTAGGGTTACTCTAGCCTCTTCAGCTGCTCCTTCAATTCTCATGTATGCTGATCTAAAAGCTGAGACAAGAGCCTCGTACATACTGTCAACTGTTACACCTTTATCTAGAGCCAAAGACTCAATTGCCTGTTTAATATCTCCGCCTAATTTCATAATTTACCTCTACTATTTAACTTTCTGTTTAAATTTGTCATATTGTACTTTTGCTTTCTTAACGTTGTTTAAATCTATGTTTATTATTACATCATTATCCTGAAGGACTTCAGCAGTATTTGTTTTGAAATTAGTTAATTCACCCTCGAATGTGTATATATCATTTATTGGNGTAAAAAGTTTAAGTTTAATAACCTCACCAATAGCAAGCTCATAATGTCTTTCAGTTTTTAAAGAACGTTCAATTCCTGGTGTAGATACAACTAACTCATAATCGCCTTTAAATAAATTAAAGTCTTCTAGATGTCTCTGTAATTGGTAATTCANTCTTGAGATTGTGTTGTAATCAATTAATTCTTCTGAAAATANATATATTTCAATTTTGTCAATAGTTGGGTAATTAACAATGTTTATATCATATAATTCGAGATTTTCTTGACTTAAAAATTCAATAACGGAGTTTTCGATGTCGAATTCAGTGTACTCCATCTTTCCTCCGTTCATAAAAAAAGTGGGTTATGACACCCACTAAATGCAGCTAAATTGTCTAATCTATTTTAACAAATTGTGAAATAAAGAGAAAGAAGTTTTTAATATGATTTAGAGAAGATAGCGAATTTACCTTGAATTTCAGGTTTATTTACTGAAGACATCTCATTGGTATGTTCCAACGGATAACACCTAATTGTAGCTTTAGTCTGTTCTTTAACANGTAGTTCATCTTCCTTACTCTCAGACCAGTAACATGATACAAATCCATCACTATCTTGAAGTTGTNTCAATAGTTCGTCCATGCTTTCAGCATGTGAAGTATTGTCAGTAAGAAATTGTTCACTAACCTTCAACATTTCATTTTGTATGGTATCTAACAAACTAGTAATTTCAGAATCTAATGTATTTATTGGTATTGATGTTTTTGAATTTTGAATGTCTCTTCTAGCAACTACAACAGAATTATTTTCAATATCTTTTGGACCCAGTTCCAGCCTTATAGGTACACCTTTTAATTCCCATTCATTAAATTTGAAGCCAGGTGACACTTCCTCTCTGTCGTCAAGATGTACTCTAAAATCAGATAACATCTCTTTAATTTGATTAGCAAGTTTAAGAATCTTTTCAGAATCAGCGTTTTTAGGAATAATTGGAATAATCACAACTTGTGTAGGAGCAATAGCTGGTGGGAGTTTGAGGCCTTGATCGTCNCCATGGGCCATAATAATCATACCAATTAATCGAGTGCTAACTCCCCAGCTTGTTTGAAAAGGATGTGCCAAATTNTTATTTTCGTCAGAATATTGTATTTCGAATGCTTTAGAAAAGTTTTGTCCNAGTTCGTGAGACGTACCAGCCTGTAAAGCTTTTTTATCTAACATCATTGCTTCGATCGANTATGTAACTTTTGCACCAGCAAACTTTTCTATTTCGGATTTTGTCCCTTTTATAACTTTTACTGCAGCAATTTTTTCAGTAAATTCTTCATATATATCAAGCATTTGAAGAGCTTCTTGTGTAGCTTCTTCTTTTGTCTGATGCGCGGTATGGCCTTCTTGCCATAAAAATTCAGAAGTTCTCAGAAACAACCTTGTTCTCATCTCCCATCTAACAACGTTTGCCCACTGGTTTATAAGCATCGGAAGGTCTCTGTGGCTTTTAATCCACTTTGAAAACATATGATTAATAATAGTTTCCGATGTAGGTCTAACAATTAATGGTTCCTCTAGTTCTTTTCCGCCTGCATGTGTTACCGTTGCTAATTCTGGGGAAAAGCCTTCAACATGTTCAGCTTCTTTCTCGATAAATGATTTTGGTATAAATAATGGGAAATAAGCATTTTGATGACCTGTATCTTTAAACCTTTTATCAAGATAAGATTGTATGTGTTCCCAGAGTGCATATCCATACGGTCTTATTACCATTGTTCCTTTCACGGGAGAATAATCAGCTAACTGAGCCTCTTGAATTATATCTGTATACCACTGATTAAAATCTTCTGACATTGGAGTTAGCTTTTTTACCATGTTTATATCTTAAATGTTTTATTCAGGTTTATCTTGATTTGAAGTAATCTCAATTACAGATTTAGTTCTTTCTTCGAAGTTATTGATATCACCTTGTATTCCCATTAATTCTTCGGCATCTTGTTGAGCTAATAATGCTGCGTCTTTATCTGCAGCGGCCAACCGTGCCTCTATTCCCTCTTCTGCGAGTAACCTACCTTCTTCAAGAAGAGCTGATACCATATCTTTTTCGTCCACCACTTTAACAACCTCACCTTTAATGAATAAATGTCCCCTTTTTTTTCCAGCAGCAATTCCTATATCAGCAGATCTTGCTTCGCCTGGTCCATTTACAACACAACCCATAACTGCCACTTGTATAGGTAAACCTTCATTTTCTAAAGCTGATTGTGCTTCTGACGCGACTTTAATGACGTCAACTTCAGCTCTACCGCAACTTGGACAAGCTATAAGATCAAGTGATTTACGATCTCTTAATCCAAGATATTCTAATAGTTGACGGCCATGTTTAGCTTCTTCAATTGGATCAGTAGTTAAAGACATCCTGATAGTATCACCAATACCCTCTGATAAAAGTGTGGCAATACCAGCTGTAGATTTTATTAAACCCCCAGGCAGTGGACCTGCTTCTGTTACACCTAAGTGAAGTGGATAATCAACTTTTTCTGCTAAAAGTCTATACGATTCAATCATAAGTGGGACATTAGAATGTTTTACTGATATTTTAATATTAAAGAAGTTTACTTCTTCTAAATACTTTACTTCATTTAAAGCTGATTCAACTAATGCCTCAGGACTTGCATCACCATACTTTTCTAATAAATCTTTATCTAAAGATCCTGCGTTAACACCAATTCTTATTGGTATATCTGCACTTAAGCATTCTTTAGCTATTTGTTTTATCTGATCTTCGTTACGAATATTACCTGGGTTGAGCCTAAGTCCCTGTACACCAGCCTCAATTGCAGCTAAGGCTAATTTATACTGAAAATGTATATCGGCAACTATTGGTACTGGGCTACGAGTACAAATCTTAACCAGTGACTCAGCTGCTTCAATTTCATTACATGTGACCCTTACTATATCTGCACCATTTGCTGCAAGTGCATAAATTTGTTCAAGGGTTTCGTCTGTGTTTCTAGTCTTAGTGGTCGTCATAGACTGAACAGATACCTTAGAGTTAGAACCAATACCTACATTGCCTAGAACTAATTGTCTGGTTTGCCTTCGTGAATATGTCATAATCTAATTGGCTGAGTTATATCTAAATAAAATGCGGTAATTCCAAGAAAAATAAATACTCCTACAACTAATGCAGCAATAGGATAAAGTTTCTTGTCTGAAACCTTTTTTCCGGTGACACCTTCAACAATAGCCAATACTACCCTTCCTCCATCTAGAGGAATAAAGGGAAGTGCATTAAAAACTGCAAGAAAGATATTTACAAAAGCTAGAAGACTAAAAAGGTTTACATAACTATCTTCAGCAATTTGATTACCTGCTTGTGCGAGTCCTATTGGACTTAAAGGTCTGACTTCATCAGGAATAGTTTGACCACTATAGGTGCCGAGTAAGGTTTTAATATTTTCTGGACTAAATAATGTAATAATTCCATCAACTGCAGCGATTGTCATCTGAACTTCCAGAATTGTTGTACTTTTAACTGCAGTTATAAGTCCAATTTTTTCATTTTCTATGGTTGGGGTAACACCAAGATATCCAACTTGTTTAGTGTTAATAGTTCGAGATTCTAATGTTGTGTCNGATTCAATTAAATTNCCATTTCTTAGAAAACTAATCGANACTTCTTTACCAGGATTTTCTTCTATTAATGCAACGAGTTCATCCCACGTTTGTACATTTGTATCAGAAAACATCACAATTGTGTCGCCCGGGATAAGTCCTGCTGCAACAGATGGGGAATTGAAATTTCCTTGAACAGAGTCTCCAGTATTAGCTATTTCTAAAGTTGGTACATTTACACCATTTGTTGAGAGAATAGTGAATAAAATTAGCCATGCTGTAATAAAATTTACAAGAATTCCAGAGATAGCAATATAAAATTTGGTTGTCCATTTAGCATTATGAAACAATTCAGAAGAAGCATAACCAGTAGTATCCTCTGATTCGTCCATTCCAGGNATTTTTACATATCCACCAAGTGGAATTGCTTTCAGACCATATTCAGTATTTCCCCTTTTGAATGAAAACACCTTTGGACCAAAACCAACAAAAAATTCTGAAACTGCTATTTGTGATCTACGTGCTGATATGTAGTGNCCAAATTCATGTAAAACAACAAAAAATGTAAGAAATAATATAGTAAGGATTCCATTCATGTACTTATTATCTCACTTACGGAATTAAATAAGAAAACTGAGAAAACAATAGTAAGACTGGAAAAGATAATAAGTAAGAATCAACTCGATCTAGTAATCCCCCGTGACCAGGTAATAAAGANCTGGAATCTTTAACACTCAATGTCCTTTTAATCTTAGAAACGAATAAATCACCTAATACNCCAAAACTAATAAAAATAAAACTTATGACTAAAGCACGTAAAGAAGTTGTTTCNGTGTTGAAAGTCAAATTTAGAAACATAGCTACAGTACCTGAAAGAAGACCTGCTACGAGACCTTCTACAGTTTTATTTGGAGAAATATGTTCNATCAATTTCTTTTTGCCAAACCTACGACCAACTTCATAGGCTAAAGTATCAGATAGGGATATAGAAATAATTGCTAAATAAGTGAATAAAAGTGTATTGCTTTTAAGTACNTAAACTATGGAAGTGATACCAAGACTAAACCATATATGAAAAATAAATACACTTCCAAACTTTTCATAAATTCCATATGATATAAATGAACCTGTATAAACAATTAAACCAATAGGAAATATAAAAAAAGATACATAAATAAGAGATATATCGAAAAAATATACTATCAACATTGGTGCTATTGCGGAATAGAGTAAAAATGGATAAGGAATAACAATACCGTAGTCAAACATATCAAACCATTCTTTTGCTGCAATGAAGACTGCNAATATTAAAAGNAAAAATGCNGCATTTTTATTNGTAAAAAATANAGTAAGTATAAGTATTAANGCNACTGCTGTAAATAATCTTGGGTTNGAACTTAATGAAGATTTTGATTCGTCTTGTTGATTATTATTTTCNTCAATAGGAATTTCAACAACACCTGGCCAAAAAGTACCANNATCCTCAGATGAAAAATTTGTTCTATACTTCGAGAAGTTCATTTTGTTTAACTAAAAGTAGTTCATCAACTTTTTTGACATACTTATCAGTTAGTTCTTGAATTTGAGTCTCAAATCTTTTTATATCATCTGCAGAGATATCATCTTTAACTTTATTAAGTTCATCAATCCCTGTNCTTCTGTGAGAACGTAGAGAAATCTTTGAGTCTTCTGTAAATTTTGAAGCGACTTTAGTTAATTCTTTACGCCTCTCCTCTGAAAGTGAAGGTATTGGAATGCGGATAACATCTCCATCAGTTGCAGGGTTTAATCCAATATCGGAGTTTTGTATAGCTTTTTCAATTTCTTCGAAGGATCCTTTNTCAAANGGCTGTATAAGTAATAACTTAGGATCGGGAACGCTAATTGAAGCAAGCTGCTGTANTGGTGTTTTGGTGCCGTAGTAATCAACTTGAATATTCGTAACTAAAGANGGGTTAGCTCGGCCAGTTCTAATTTTTGTAAATTCTTCAATAAGATGATTTACAGAATTTTTCATATTACTTTCAACATCAGTGATTATTGCTTGTGTCATAACTAATTAATAAGAGTCCCTAATTCATTACCGGTCAGAACATTGTAAATATTAGTATTTTGAGTTCCATCAAAAACGCGGATTGGCATTTTGTTTTCCTCACAAAGAGTNATTGCTGTTAAATCCATNACTCCTAGTTTTTTTTCAACTACATCTTTGTAAGAAATTTGACTATAAAGGTCGGCATTGTCATTTTTTTCTGGATCNGATGAATAAACTCCTTCAACCCTCGTTGACTTNAGAACAATGTCTGCATCTATTTCNGCAGCACGNAGTGAAGCTGCAGTATCTGTAGTGAAATAAGGATTNCCTGTACCAGCAGCNAANATAACAATTCTTCCTTTNTCAAGNTGCCTNATTGCTTTTANNCNGATATAAGGTTCAGCTACGGCTGTCATTGTTATTGCAGATTGAACNCGTGTTTGTGTNCCATTTTTATCTAGAGCATCTTTTAAAGCTACAGCATTAATAACNGTAGCTAACATNCCCATNTANTCNGCGTTAGCTTGAGCCATANCTTTTGCAGATTCCTGAACNCCTCTAAAAAAGTTTCCACCACCAACNACAACAGCNATTTGAATTCCCTCTTCGTTNGCTTTAGAAATCTGATNAGCGATGTCNGTTAATATATTTGGNGAAATNCCAAAGTTTGTGTCAGAATCAGCGAATGACTCACCAGAGAGTTTTAAAAGGACTCTCTTTGACATTTAGGAACCTACTTCCACCCTAGAAAATTGCTTTATAAAGATTTTTTCTCCAAGTTTTCCAGACATTTCTTCTATCATAGTGCCAACTTTTCCATCATATATCTCAGGATTGCAAAATATTTGTTCATTCAAAACCGTATCTTTAAAGAACGAAATAATTCGACCTTCAACAATCTTTTCAATTACTTCAGCTGGTTTACCTTCATTTTCTGATTGTTTAACAATAATATCTTTTTCTTCAGTTATTTTAGCTTCTGGAATATCCTCAATATTTAGATAATTAGGTTTCATCGCAGCAATATGCATTGCAATTTGTTTTGCAGAATCTTTGAATTCTTCAGATTTAGCAACAAAATCAGTTTCACAAGCTAGTTCCACTAGAACACCAGACACAGCTCTATCTTGTTGGTAATGAATGTAGTCACCAATAGTTCCCTGGTTAGCCTCTTTATCTTCACGTTTTTTAGAGTCAGCTAAACCTTTCTCTCTTAAATATTTCACAGCTGCTTCAAAATCTGAATTAGTTTCTGTTAATGCTTTTTTTGCATCCATCATTCCAGCACCAGTCATATCCCTAAGTTTTTTTACTTCAGTGGCTGAAATACTCATTATTCGCCATCCTTTTCTGCTTTAACAGCTTCTAACCCTGCACCTTTTGCACAGGCTTCGGCTATTGCAGATGTAACTACTTCAATAGATCTTATAGCATCATCATTACCAGGTATAACAATATCAACTCCGGTAGGGTCAACATTTGAGTCAGCCAAACCTATAACAGGTATACCTAATTTGTTTGCTTCTGTGAGTGCAGTAGATTCGTTCATTAAGTCCACAATAAATATTGCGTCAGGAATTTTACTTAAATTTACAATTCCACCAATAGAACGAGTTAATTTTGTAACTTCTCGTCTAATTCTTAGCCTCTCTGGTTTTGGATATGCATTTATCTCTCCAGAATCTTCTAACGAAATTAACTCTTTCAGATAAATGACTCTTTTAATAATAGTTTTAAAGTTTGTTAACATACCGCCCAACCATCTATGGTTTACAAATGGCATTCCAGCAGATTCAGCTTGTACTTGGATTACATTTTGAGCTTGTGGTTTAGTACCTACAAACAATACTTTTCCTCCGTTTGCTACAATTTTTTGAACAAAATCTTCAGCTTTTGCGATAGCATCATAAGTTATTCTTAAATCTAAGATGTGTATACCGCTCTTGTCCCCATAGATATAATTATCCATTTTTGGGTTCCATCGTTGGGTCTGATGACCAAAATGAACTCCTGCTTCTAAGAGTTCTTTCATATTTGTACTCATTATTCTCCTTTGGTTATTTCATCCCATATTTATTACTTTCGCGGCTTCCAAACTTACGTTCACCAAGGAAGCTTTAAAAACATGGTGTCTATTTCTTTTTAAATAATACCTAGGAATAGGTTTTAATCAACCCCTTGGGTGAGTTCTTTTGTATTTTTCTTTTAGTTGTTTTTTTGATACATGAGTATAAATCTGTGTTGTGCTGGGATCAGTATGGCCCAATAGTTCCTGAACAACCCTTAAATCAGCTCCACCATCTAGTAGATGTGTAGCAAATGTATGTCTGATGCTATGAGGAAAAGTACCTAGCCGCAGTTTGACAATTCTTCTAACTTCCCTATCACTAATCTTTCTACCTTGAACACCGAGAAAAACAAATTCACCGGAATCCTTGGAACTTATATTAGCTCTGGACTCTAACCACAATTGATAATATTTATGGGCTTGAGTAGTCATTGGCAATATTCTTGTTTTATTTCCTTTTCCTAAGACTCTTATAGATTGATTACTCTTAACATCATTAATTTTTAAATTAGTAAGTTCTGAAACTCGTAATCCGGAGGAGTAAAGAATTTCAATAATAGCCCTATCTCTTATTTCTTTTGAAGTTGTAGTTGGTATCCCATTGAGTAGAGTATTTATGTAGCCACTAGTCATAACATTAGGAAGCTTTTTTTCAGTTTTTAGTGCTTTGATATTAGATATATCAGGAATATCAACTCCCTTAGTTTTATTACACCAATTGAGAAAAGCTGTAATGGAGGCTATTTTTCGATTTAATGTCGTTTTAGAATAATCCATTTTTGCTAAGCTTTGTACAAATTTTTCTGGATTAATGGAATTATTATTATTGATGTACTTGAAATACTGAGAAATGTCAGTTTTATAAGCAACGACAGTGTGGTCTGAGTAATTTTTAAGACTTTTAATAACATCTAAATATTCCTTGAGAAGAACGATCTGAGTGGATGTATTATTTAGTTTCAAGTCTTTTCTCTATTTGTCTTTGAATCGCTGAAAGTATCAAAGTAATACATAAATATAAAACTGTTAAGACAAGATATGTCTCAGCAAACCTAAAAGTACTGCCTGAATAGAGACGACCTCTATATGTTAAATCTTCTACTGCTAAAACAGAGAGTAAAGATGAATCTTTCATCATGGAGATAAAGTCATTACCCAAAGCCGGAAGCATATTTCTAAAAGCCTGCGGAAGAACTATGAATCTCATGACTTGTCTATCATTTAATCCAAGTGATGCGCCACCCTCTCTCTGGCCTTGAGAAACAGATTCAATACCCGCACGAAATACTTCTGCTATATATGCACCATAGAAAACTGAAAGGGCGATTATTGCGCGCATTAACATAGGTACATTTCCATTATTGATATTTAGAAATTCTGCTGCATTAGCTACAAGTACAAAAGCAATAGTAAAAATCAATATTAAGACTGGGACACCACGAATAAATTCAATGTATGTTCTAGATAAAGTACTAGCAATTTTATTATTAGAAATTCTACCGATTCCAGATATGAGACCTAGGAAAAGTGCAATGATGAAGGATGCGATTGTAGAAAGAAAAGTAAGTTTTAAACCAGGGAGAATGAAGAAAAAGGCTTTGTTGTATTCTGGATCTACAACAATTATATAAAACATCCATGTAATGATTACGGATAAAATTATCATCCACCAGTTTTCGGGTTTAAAGATGTTTTTAAGTTTCATTATTTACCATATTAAAGCAATAGGCACGGATTTCCGTGCCTATTACAAGTTTAAATTTTTATAAATTTAAAAGTTATACTTCACAGTCCTCAGGTAGATACTCTGCAGGAATGTTCTCGTCACATTCAGCAATATCATCATAGGTAACAGCAAAGTCAGGTGAGAAAAATTTAGCATTGATCTCTCCTAGTTTTCCACTATCTGACATAGCAGCTAATCCTTGATTAACTACATCTACAAGAGGGCTTCCATTAGGAAATGCAAATCCTAGTTGTTCTGAAGTTAAATCTCCACCAACTAGTTTTACTTTATCTTTGTTTGCACCCATGTATCCAAGACCAGCAGTTTCATCAATAATTGAAGCATCTGCATCACCTGAAATTACAGCAGCGATTGCGAAATCGAATGTATCAAAAGCTTTTACTTTGTCTTCACCTAATTCTGCAACAGCAAACTCATAGTTAGTTGTACCTTTTTGTACAGCAACTGTGTAGTCTCCTGATTTAAGATCATCAATACTCATAACCATTGAATTATCAGCAGCAACAAGTACTTTTTGAGCTAAGTTAATGTAACCATTAGAAAAATCAACGATTTCATCTCTTTCACTTGTAATTGTTATTCCATCACCAGCAATCATGAACTGACCATCAGCTGTTGCTTGAATCATTCCATCCCATGCTGTAGGAACATATACAGGTGTAAAGTTCATTAACTCTCCCATGTGATTAAAAACATCATAATCCCAACCCAAAGCTTCGCCTGTTTCAGCGTCAATGTAATTAAATGGTAAGTATGCGTTCTCAACAGCGAATGTAAATTCACATCCACCAAGATCTGGTAACCCATTGTCTCCAGTAGTAATATCTACTTCATCACATGGAGTAGCTGTACCAGAACAAGCGGTTGCTACTAATGCAAGAGCAAATATTAAAATAAGTGTTTTCTTATTTTTCAATTTTCTAAACCTCCGTTTATATTTAAGTTGTAATTATTGCATAAATATACATAAAGATGAATATTTATGCAAAAATTTTATGCATCTAATGTATTTTTATAATCAGGTTGTCTCTTGTCCATAAAGGCCATCATCCCCTCAGCAGCATCAGAATGAATAAATCTATTCTTTTGATTTATACCCTCAAGCTCTAAAGATTCCGAGAAAGTTTTGTTTAGACCATTTTTAATTTGTTCTTTATTCATGCATATAGAGATAAAACTTAACTTATCTAATGTTGCGATTAAAGAGGATGCTTCATTTTGTAGATCGCTTGGATCAACCATTTTATAGAGCATATTAAGCCTATTCATTTCCTCACCAGTGATTTCTTCGCTAGTCATCATTAACTCTTTAGCTTTTTGTACGCCTATTGTTCTGGGCAGAGTCCATGAACCCGCAAAATCAACTACGAGCCCTCTCCTAGCAAATACTTCTATAAATCGAGCAGTTGGTGTAGCAATTATAAAATCTGATAAAAGAATCATGTTTGCACCTGCTCCTGCACAAATTCCATCAACTAGAGAAATTACAGGTTTTCTACAGTCCCATAAAGCTTGTGCTGCATCGGTAACATCATCCATGAGTGCATTGAGGTTCTCACCTAGTTGAGCACCTGAAGAAAAGTTGCCATTTGACTGGGATAAAACCAAATACTTTAAATCACTTTCATCAAATTCTTTTACTTGTTTTCGAAACTCAATCCAATCATTTGCTGATATAGAGTTTTTTGTTTTCTCATCATTAAAACTAAGAGTTAGTACGTTACCTTTATTTTTAGATTCTAAAACCATATTTCAAGTTTAATATAAATTAATTTAGAATGTAGGTATGGGATTTGATCCAAATAGACCTTATAAAGCCAACAAAACTGATTATTTCAATATTGTTTTTAGCATAATTCTGGCTGCTGTCGCAATTATATGGGCTTTAAGTTAAAAGACGCCCTATGTAGTTCTGTAAGACCATACTTAGCAATAGCATTTCTATGTTTCAAGGTTCCATATCCTTTATTGCTTGCAAAGTCATACTCAGGATATGTATTTGAGATCTTTATCATATAATTATCCCTACTCACTTTGGCAATAATGCTTGCTAAAGCAATAGCAAGACTTTTATCTTCTCCTCTAGTTAAAGATATTGCATTCGATATATTTATTTTGAAATGATCTACATATATTTTTTCAGTACCTTTTTTTATCTTATTTATTGAATCTGAAAGAACAACCTGATTTGCTTTTTGAATACCGTATTTATCGATTTGTGTATTGTCACATATTGAAAGTGCATAAACAATATCAGCTTTATGAATGTCGTTGAATATATTATTTCTTTTTTTTGAGCTGAGTTTCTTTGAATCTTTGACTTCTGACAGGTACTTTTTATCTTTTGAACTTATTTTGACAGCACACCCAACAATTGGCCCTGCAAAACAACCTCTACCTACCTCATCAGCTCCAATAATAAATTGTTCAGGATTTTCCTTCCAAATATTTAGTTCAATCATTATCTAATTTTTGGATATTTTCATATGGGTAGACGACATAGATAGCTTTACCAATTAGATTGTCGACGGGTACATAACCAAAAACTCTAGAGTCTTGGCTATTACTTCTGTTGTCACCTAATAAAAAGTATGAATCATTTGGTACATTATATTTTTCTTGATTCGTATATGTTTCATTTATTATCCCTTTAAATATTAATAACTCATTATTTCTGTAAATATTTCCAAGAGTATCGCTTTCTATTACATCGCCAGGTAATCCAATTATTCTTTTGATATAGACCGTTTGCGACGGAGTATCAAAATAATTCCATATTTTTAATGATTCAACTAATTTGGAAGCTGGAGATACATCTACATAGGTATCTGGGTGGTAGAAAACAACAATATCTCCAATACCATAATTGACGTTGGAGATGTCATCTTTAAGAACTAGTACCCTATCGGATACATTAAGCGTGGGAGTCATCGACTCAGATGGAATTATATATAATTGGACCAAGAATATTCTGATTATAGAAGCTAGCAATATTGCTAGAAGGATAGTTAGTAGCTTAGTAAAGATTCTTATAATAATTTAATATTAATAAGTTAGGAACGATCTTCTTTGATTTTGGCAGCTTTTCCTATTCGATCTCTTAGATAGTAAAGTTTAGACCTACGAACTTTACCTTTTCTAATAACCTCTAAAGAGTCAACTATTGGAGCATGTACGGGNAATATCCTCTCCACGCCTACACCGAATGAAAGTTTGCGAACTGTAATAGTTTTATTGAGAGCAACACCATTAGTTGCAATTATTACACCTTCAAAAGTTTGGATTCTTTCACGATTACCTTCGGAAACTTTCACATTAACTTTTACAGAATCACCAGCTTTATAAGAAGGTAATTCTTCTTTTAACTTTGATTGTTCTATTTCTTCAATTAAATTCATATCTTCTCCAGTAGAGGATTATATAAGTTATTTAGCTTTATATGTCCGTTAAATTATTCTTTTTCCATTCTTCAATTTTCTTGTGATTTCCCGATAGTAATACGGATGGGACCTCTTTTTCCTTATAAACTTCTGGTCTTGTATAAACGGGATGGTCAAGTTTTCCATCTGTAAATGATTCAGTAAGTAGAGATTCAGCATTACCAAGTGCACCAGGTATTTTTCTTATCAGGGCTTCAAGTAAGAACAGTGCTGGGACTTCCCCACCTGACACAACAGTTTGACCNATTGATATTTGATAATCAGCATGCATATCAATAATCCTTTGATCAAATCCTTCATATCTGCCGCAAATGATGTTTGCTGATTGAAATGTATGCAATTCGGTTATAAGATTTTCATTCAACTGGTCCCCCGATGGAGTTAAAAATATATTTATATCCAATTTATTAGCTGATATTGCGTTATCCAGAGGTTCCGGCATAAGTACCATACCTGGACCACCACCATATGGTGCATCATCAACCTGGTGGTAATCACCTAGACCATAGTCTCTTAGATTTGTTGTAGAAAGTTCAAAAAGTGAACTTTCATGTGCTTTAGAGATTATTCCAGTTTCTGACCACTCGTCTATGAGTTTTGGAAATAATGTAACTATATTATATTTTGATAACATTTTCAGAACTTACACTTTCAAGATTCTTAAAAGATGTATATAACGTGTTTCTTAAATATGGAATTTTTNCTGCATCATTAATTAGACGGATAAATTCCATGTCAGTAGTCTCCTGACCGTGATTAGCTCCTGATGCCCTACTGATGTTTTCATTGATTAATGTTCCTCCAAGATCATTAACCCCTGACTCAAGAAGAACTTTTGCACCATCATGACCAAGTTTTACCCAGCTTGCTTGTATGTTATCTATTGTGTTATGAAAGTATATTCTCGCTAATGAATGCATCAGCACTATTTCATCCCAGGCAGGACCTGGCATACTCTTACCTTGTAAAAATATTGGTGAACCCATGTGAACAAAAGGAAGGGGGACAATTTCTGTGAATCCATTTGTTTTTATTTGAATATTTTTAATTAATTGAAAGTGATTTACCCAAGATTCAAGATCATCTATGTGGCCGAACATAATTGTTGCTGTAGATTTAATACCTAATGAGTGAGCAACTTCCATGACATAACCCCATTGAGAGGAAGTAATTTTATCATCGCACAAGTACTTTCTTATTCTGTCATCAAGTATTTCAGCAGCNGTGCCAGGTAGAGTTCCTAACCCTGCTTCTTTAAGATCTTGCAAATAGTCCTCTATTGATTTATTTACAGTATTTGCACCTTGCCATATTTCCAGTGGTGTAAAGCCATGTATGTGCATGTCAGGTAATTCATTCTTTATTTTTTTAACTAAATCAATATAGAAATCGCCTGTATAACTCGGATGAATNCCTCCTTGTAAGCAAACTTCAGAAGCACCATTTTTACTTGCTTCTATTGTTCTATTAAGGACTTCATCAGGTGTTAATGTATATGGTTTTTCTTTGAGGTCTAAACTTTGNGGACCTTTTGAAAAGCCGCAGAAACCACACTTGTAATAACACTGATTTGTGTAATTAATGTTTCGATTTTTAACGAATGTAACTTTGTTACCATGAACATTCTTTGTTAATTCATTTGCAAGTTCAGCAATTTGATTGATGTATTTTCCAGATGTTTTAAATAAATCAAGAAGATNTTTTTCATTAAGATTTTCTGTTTTTTGAAAATNTTTTAAAATATTATCAAAATTTGAGGCTTTATAATCAGATAACGTTTCTGAAGTGAAATTGAAAAGATTAGGTATAGACTCTCCGCTGCCTGGATACCATGAAGTAGTCTCTCTTTTGTAGCCACGAACATTTCTCGTTTGAAGGAAGTTTGTAAATTCAGTTTTTTCTAATAAGTTCCTAGCTTCATTAACTTCTAACAGTGGTGAAAGTATTGTCCTCTCGTACAAAGGGTTTGATAAATTACTTTGAAGTTCTAGAATTTGATCTTTACTCCAATCACGAAGAAATAAATCATCGACTCCCNTTTTTACAGCCTCTATTGCATCATCTATAGAGTTAACATACTTAGAGATAATAAAATTTGTNGTTCCATTAAGAGACATTAAAAACTCCATATCTTCCAAACTCTCTATAAGTACTATCGCTGGTTTGTATCTTGAAATGATTTCTAAAGCATTTTCTTTAATTCCNCTGTATCGATAAATCAATCTTTTTGAATTTTGGTTTATCTTTGTGTTAATCAGTTCATCATCAATGAACCATGCTGAAGAGTTAGAAGTAATATCTGAAGAAATAGTTTGAAAGCCGTTTATTANTAGATTTTTATAATCTATATCTAGTTCTGGTTTTAAAGTAAAAGCAGAAGTACCTTCTTTAGCTCTTGAGTTCAAATATATGTCATTATCACTATCGCAAGGACGGATTCTTAAATAGGATATATTTTTATTTTCTATCATTGTTTCGGATAACCATTGTTATCAATAACATTACTGACTTTTTCAAAAACTGGTGGGCTTAACCATTCATTATTTATGAAACTTGGATAAACAGGAAGCCTTTTTTTTAGAGATTGTCCACTTGAACTTGTTATTTTTTCTAAATTATTTAGATCTGGCCACAAATGATCAGGATTAACCCAATCAATAGTTTTAGGTGATATACCTCCTAAGTCATTAATGCCACTAGTTAAGTACATTTGAACGTCGGGTAAAAGATTAGGTGGGACCTGTAATGAAATCTGAGAAGGTAATAATAATCTTGTAGTTGCGATAATCCTTAAGAAGAGATCATTTATTATCTCGGCATTATTTCTCATAAGCGTATTTTTTTTAGCTCTAAAATTTTGTAATATTATTTCCTGTATTGCTGTATTTTTTTTACATAATTGAATAAGTTCTACAATATCATTTATTAATTCTTCTTTACTCTCAGTTATCCCAACTAGAAGACCTGTTGTCATTGGGTATTTAACTTTTTCAGCATTATTTAAAGTTTCAATTCGATANATTATATTTTTTGTCTTAGCACCATAGTGTGCCCTACCTTTTTCCAATAATTTAGGGGAAAAACTTTCTAGCATAAGACCTCCAGATGGAGAATATTGTTTGTAGTTGATAATTTCATCTTCAGTCATTAATCCTGGATTNGCATGGGGAAATATTTTATATTTCTGATNAATTTTNTTCATATTGTCAGTTAGATACTCATGAGTTGAAGANAAACCAAAACTTTTTAACTGTTCAAGTGCAAAATCCCATTTTACNTCTGGTTTATCTCCAAGTGTAAATAATGCTTCGTAACACCCTGCAGATTCACCAACAGATGCAATTGCATCTACTTCTTCATAGTTAAGAAAAGTGCCTCCNTCTTTTGGGGTTTTAACAAATGTACAATACGCACATGAATCTTGACATAGAGTAGTCAGCGGTATAAAAACCTTAGGGCTGTATGTAATATTTTTTCCAAAACTTGATAATTTAACATCAAAAGCCTCNGATGACANTTCNGAGGTTGGNTTNTCTCCAAAGAGAAGGGTATCTATTTGTTCGTATAACATCATAATAAATANNCTAGAGTTAACAAATATTTAATAAAATGGTCATAATTTATCCAATCAATCCTTTATGATTAAGACTTAACTGTACGAGGTATTTATGAACATTTCAATTTTAGGGTTTGGAAGAATAGGAAGAGACCTATTAAGACAAACTCTCAATAATGATTTAATAAATATTGTCTCTATTTCTGANATAGCNGATAAAGAGAACCTTCTTTATTTACTTAAGTACGACACAATATATGGAAAACTCGATGCGGAGATAGAAACAACAGATACTGGTTTTAAAATAAATGGTAAAAATATAGTTTTTAATGACTGGAAAGATGCTTCAGAAGCATCCTGGCAGGATCTTGAGACTGACATATTGATAGTATCCACTGGAAGAAAACAAGATCTAGAGGAGGTAAATGAACATATTGCAAAAGGTTGTAAAAGAGTATTAATTGCATCGACACCTAAGTCCGGGAATGATATACAAATTTATGTTCCTGGTGCTAATGATGCCAAAGTTGATTTTAATAATGACATCATATCTCTTGGATCAAATACAGCTAATGCTGTAGCTCCCCTGCTTAAAATTATTAATGAAAAATATGGTGTGGAGAGAGCATTTCTTACTACTGTTCATGGTTATTCAAATTCAAATAGATTGGCTGACGTTGCCGGTGAAGGTTTCAGATTAAACAGAGCCGCCGGAGAGAATATCATTCCCGCTATCACTAAATCATCAGAAGTTATTGAAACTGTTTTACCTTTTATGAAAGATAAAGTTGCATCATCCTCTATGACGGTACCTGTACCAGATGGAAGTACTGTCGACCTTACAATTGATATTAAAACAGAAGCTACATCTAAAGATATCAATCAGACGATTGAAGAGGCTATTAAGCACCTTCCATACAATAAAGTTCTTGATATAACTTTTGATCCAATTGTTTCCTCAGATGTTGTTGGTAATTCACATTCTGGAATTATTGATGGCTTAGCAACTATGGATATAAATAATAATAAAATTAAAATCCTTATCTGGTTTGATAATGGATGGGGATATAGTGCAAGAATTATTGACACAATAACCAAACTTTCAGAAAGTAGGGTCAATGAGTAACATTGCAATTAATGGTTTTGGCAGAATTGGTAGATCGATTCTTAGAATAATTATTGAAAGTGACTCAGATTTAAATGTTGTTGCAATAAATGACCTAGGAAATTATGAAAATCTATCCTATTTATTAAAACATGACTCAGTAATGGGAGTATTGAATCACGATGTAACTCTTAATGAGGATATATTAAAAATTGATGACAGAGTAATAAAATTAGTCTCCGTTGCAGATCCTGCAGAATTACCCTGGGAAGAACTAGATATAGATATTGTTATAGAATCAACGGGTATCTTTGCAGATAGAAAATCTCTTGAAAAACATATTGAGGCAGGAGCCAAAAAGGTGGTTTTAACTGTTCCACCTAAAGATGAAATAGATGCAACAGTTGTATTAGGTGTAAACGATGGAGATCTTAATGAGGACTCAAAATTAATATCTAATGCATCATGTACCACAAACTGCTTAGCACCTATTGCAAAAGTCTTAAATGATAATTTTGGGATCAAGTCAGGGTTAATGACTACTATTCATGCCTACACCAATGACCAAGCGCTCGCTGAAACTACTCATAAAGATTTCAGAAGAGGAAGAAGTGCTACACAAAATATAATTCCTACCTCTACTGGAGCTGCAAAAGCTGTTGGCATGGTGTTGCCAGAGTTAAATGGAAAACTTGATGGTATGGCAATGAGGGTACCTGTTCCAGATGGCAGCGTTGTTGATTTGGTAGTAGAGCTTAATAAAGAAGTAACCGTACAAGAGGTGAACGAAGCAGTTAAAAAAGCTGCGGATAATGAATTGAAAGGTATCCTTGAATACTCCTCTATCCCCTTAGTTTCTACTGATATTTTACAAAATCCTCATTCAAGTATTTACGATGCCTCATCCACACAGCTATTAAACGGAAATCATATAAAAGTTGTTTGCTGGTACGACAATGAGTGGGGATACTCAAACCGTATTGTTGATTTAGTTAACAAACTGGTTAGCAATAGTTAATATGAATTTTCCAGATGCACCTAAAGCAGTTGGAAACTATATTACTCTTAAACGTGCTGGCAATTTAATCTACACTTCCGGTCACATCCCAATTAATAATGAAACAAAATTTACTGGTAAAGTACCTAGCGAAGTAAGCGTAGATGATGCTTATACTGCCGCCGAATTATGCGCAGAGTTAACATTAGCTACTTTACAATCTGAATATGACCTCAAAATATTGTCTCCNATTAANGTTGTNGGATTTATTAACTCAGAGCCATCTTTTACTGAGCATGCAAATGTTCTAAATGGTTTTACTGATAAGTTAGCTGAGTTCTTTTCGGAAAAAGCAACAAGATCAGCTNTTGGCGTTNCAAGCTTACCTTTAAATGTAAGTGTCGAAGTTCAGACAATATTTATGATAAATGAGTAAATTAATAGCTATTTCTTCAGGAATAGAAGATTCCACTCTATCACCTGGAACTATTCCATGTTCTGTATTAAACATNTCATTTGTTAATTTATGCAATAAATTTGGGGCTGAAGTTGTCATTGTCCCCCCTCAGAACTTATCAATAGAATTTAGTAGTTCAAATTTTGATCGATTAATACTGACAGGAGGAGGAGATATCAATCCTTCTATATATGGCGCAGAAGTTGACACCAAGACAACAAGAATTTCTGATGAAAGAGATAAAACTGAATTAAATTTATTAAAAATAGCAGAAACAAACTCTATTAAAACACTTGCAATATGTAGAGGTCACCAATTGCTTAATGTTTACAAAGGAGGAACTTTGCATCAACATATAGCTGATAATTTTGATACGGAAATTGAACACTTACAAATAAACGAGGCAACTTCACAACACATACACAATATCAATATTTTAGAANAAACGCTTTTAAGTGAAGTTACTACTGATAACAATGTAGGTGTTAACAGTATCCACCACCAAGTCATTAATGACCTTGGTCAGGATCTAAAAGTAAATGCTATGTCGGAAGATAATTTAATAGAGGGAATTGAGTCTACATCAGAATGGGAAGCGATAGGAATACAATGGCATCCTGAAAATCTACTGGATGATGACATAACCAACGAACTAATGAAATGGCTACTAAGCTAAATCAAAATTAATTAACTGTAATTCTTCATTCTCATAACTAAAGAAGTTTGTATTGTACGGAACCACTATTTCCTCTATGTCTTTAAGAGTAAGGTAGNTCAATTTATCAGCATAAAAGAAGTCTTTAACAAAGTATTGGTCATTTAATTTTGATTCAACAAAAAAGCCAGGCCATGGAAGATTTTCTGAGACATATGAAGTGACTTGGTCAGAATTTATATATATATTTTTATTTCTAAAAACCTCAATATCAGAAATTGAATTAAGGCCTTTAAACTTAATTAAATAACGATCTTTAAGATGTTTTTTAAAATCCTCAATTTCATATTCATTGCCATTGATGAAAACTTGTAAGCCAGTTAAATCAAACTGTCTGAAATAGATATCATGGTTTAAATATACATAACCATGAAGTGCATGTGGTTTTCCGAGAATTCCTAAGGTAAAAAGATTATTAGTCAATAAATTCAACAGATGAATCGAGACCTTCTTCATCGGCTGCTGCTTGTGCGACTGTCCTAATAGCTCTCGCTACACGGCCTCTTTTACCTATGACTCTACCCATATCGTTTGATGAAGTTCTAACTTCAATAGCTACCTTATCATCAGTTGATGAGGCAACCTCTACCTTAACTTCGTCTTCATTCTCTACAATTTGAGTAACAATATACTCGACTACGTTTTTTACTATATTTCCTGATTCAGACATTATTCTTCTTCACTTCCCTCTGAGGTATCTGATACTTCTTCTACTTCTACTTCTGCTTCCGCTGCTGCTTCGTTCTTTTTAATATTTGCTTTTGAACTACTTTTAACCTTTGGTTCTGGTGCTTTTGGAATGGAGACTACCTCACCTTTTGTAGATCGCCATTGCGCCCATGCTCCAGATATCTCTAGTAATTTTTGTACCCTATCGGACGGTTGTGCACCTTTATCTAACCAAGAAACTGCTTTTTCAACATCAATATCTACTGTTGAAGGATTGTCATGTGGATTGTAAAAACCAAGATCTTCTATAAACTTACCATCTCGTGGTGAACGTGCGTCAGCAACAACAACTCTGTAGGTACGAGTTTTTTTCTTACCTCTTTGCGCAAGTCTAATTTTTACTGCCATTGTTTGTCCTTATTAATTACGAAATTCTATATTACTTTAACTGCATCTTAAACAGTCAGATTTAATAATATATCTTTAAAATAATAAAGGTAGAAATCATTTTAA
>NHJS02000012.1 GCA_002169115.2 bacterium TMED221
CGGGAAGCTTGCTCTTGACCAAGAAAACAACCCTTATTAAAGTCAACCATAAAATCCAACCATTTAGTCTCATTTGGGAGGAGACCATCAAGGGTTATTTCTGGTAAAGGTAACTCTAGTATTAAGGACAGATCAGCCCAGTCGATAATATTTTTTTGATCTAAATTCTCAATAAATTTAAAATTATCATCTTGCAATACAAGACCCAAATATTTTTCATCTTTAATAATCTCAAGAGAACATTTAGTTCTGATTTTATAAAAATCTAAAGTTTCTTTGATGCGGGTGAGCTCTTGTTCGCTCTGGTATATAAATAATTTATCGTTAACTCTTTTAATAACAAACCAGTGATTAACTTTTCCGTCTGGTTTAAGTAGAAACGATGTTTTAAATATATTGACCATAGGATCTATAGAGATCAAGGATTCAATAAATTTAATTGCATCATCTCCTTCTATTTTTAAAGAGTGGGTACTTATTACTGTGTTCATAATTAAATTGTACTCAACCAATCAAGGTTCATGAAAATAAGAAGATCTTGAAACAACGACGCCAAAATATACATTTTATCGGTAAATATCAAAAGACCGATAGAGATTAAAACTAAACCAGATATTTTTGAGGAATATTTTTGGAATGCAGTAAATATCTTATTTTTAAAACTAAATTTTCCTGATAAAACAGAGATGAGGATAAATGGAATAGATAGACCTAACGAGAAGCTAATCAATAAGCCTACACCCCTATATAGAGTTGCGGAATTTGAAGTTAAAGTTAACAGAGCCCCCAATACAGGTCCAATACATGGAGTGAAGCCAAAAGCAAAAGTTAAACCTAAAACAAAATTCTTAAATGTTGAATATTTTTTTATATCAACATAGTTTGCTGAGTAAAAGTATCTCATGTTAAATGTAGGAAAAAGTAATAACAACCCAAAGCATATTATTATTAGTCCGCTGACCATACCAAGTGTCGAGGAATTTCTCGTGAAGAAAGATCCTACTGAGGATGCTATGGCAGCCAGAGATATGAAAACTATTGAAAACCCTAAACAAAATTCTAACGAACCTCTAAACCTATTTTGTATTGTGTTCTCAGCCCCTGAAAATATAGTGAGGTATCCGGGTACTAACGGTAACACACAAGGTGAGAAAAAAGATAGCATTCCAAAAACAAACGATAGAAAAATATTTACTTCCATAGATTAAATATATATATGATTAGGTATTAAGAGATAAATAGTACTTACAAGAATTGTGAAAATCACAAACTTCACATAGTGGTTTTTTTGCATCACAAATGTCTCTTCCAAATTGCACAAAACTCATTGAAAGATATCGCCAAAAGTCTTTAGGAAAAAGCAACTTTAATTCTTTTTCAGTTTGGATTGGATCGTGTCTTTTAGTTGAAAGTCCAAGTCTGTGGGACACCCTCAGTACATGGGTATCCACAGCTATAGTTGGGTGATCAAATGTTTCTGCAAGAAAAACTGAGGCTGTTTTTCTTCCAACGCCAGGGAGTTTTACAAGCTCTTCAATTGTCTTAGGAATCCTTGAATTATATTCTTTTACAAGTATTTTGGATAATGCATGTATGTTCTTAGATTTAACTTTATAAAAACCTGTAGAGAATACAAGTCTTTCAATACTTTTTAATTTTGCAGATGCCAATGATTTCGCATTTGGATATTCCTTAAACAGCCCTTTAGTAGCTTTATTTACATTTTCATCTGTCGTTTGAGCTGAAAGGACAATCGAAACAAGTAACTGAAACTGCGTTCTGTATTTGAGAATTGTTTTGATATCAGAGTATTCTTTACGAAGATATGCATGAAATTTTTCAGCTAGTTGATTTAATTCATTGCTCATATGTCTATTTTAATCTGTATATTAATCTTCATTAGACTGCATGATTAAAAATAAAAAAACATTGGCTGTTTCTTCACTAATACTCTCTGCCTTATTTTTTGGTGGAACATTCATAGTCGTTAAAAATTTACTTGATGATTTTTCCCCTATAAATATTGTTTTTTTAAGATATGCAATAGCCTCATTACTATTTTTGTTAACTGGAGGTATTCCAACTAAAAAAACGATAAAACCTGGAATTTTAATGGGACTATTTCTTTGGATTGGGTATGTAACCCAAACTCAAGGTTTACTTACAACATCAACAATAAATTCAGGAGTTGTAACAGGGTTTTATATTGTACTTACTCCAATTTTTTCAAAAATTATAAATAAAACTAATCTTTCACCAAGAAGTTATATTTTTTCATTAACAGGTTTTACCGGAATATTTCTTATAGCTAGTAATAGTTATGATCAATTATTTGGTAACCTCTTTACGCTTGTGTGTGCCACCGGATATGCATTACATATTGTTATGGTCGAAAGGTATATAAAAAATCAAAATATCTCACAGTTAATGTTTGTTCAATCATTTGTAGGTGCTGCACTTTGTCTACCTTTTATAAACCCTTCGCAGTTTAGTTTCAAAATAGAATACGTTTTACCAATTTTGTTCTTGGGATTCATAGTTAACTTTGCCGCATTTTATTTGCAACTATTTGGTCAAAAAGAGGTAAATGCTGCAACCGCTGCATTACTACTAAGCTTGGAGGCAATCTTTGCCTTAATTATAGGAATACTATACGTAGGTGAAATATTGAACTTTACTAATTGGGCAGGTGTATTTCTGGTATTGTTATCTATTTTTCTTGTTATTAGAGAATAGAATTTTTACTTTGAAGAGAATTCATATATTTCATTATTAGCCTCAACAGCAAAACAAGAAGAAAGAAAATACCTATCAAATAAATAAGAAGTTTTGGACCTTCTGACACCGGAATAACGCAAGTTACTAAATCATTACATAAGCCAAAACCATCCCCACCTGAGGCAATATTAAATACAATTAGGAGTGGGTATGCAAGAATTAGAATTAATGAAACTAAAATGAGAAAAACAATTATTCGTAATAAAAACATATTTTTTTTATTTTAATATAGTTACATAAATGAAGGTTAAATTAATAAGTTATTCCAAGCCGACTGAAGAATTCTATTCAGATGGTATTACAGATGCTCAGGAATTGGTTGCTTTTTGTGCAAGGGTTTCAAATCCATCAAATCAGCTAAATACACAAACCAGCGAGAAACTTATTAATTATTTAATTAAAAATGCACATTGGTCCCCACTTGAAATGGTTAGCGCTTGTTTGGAAATAGAGACAACGCGTGACATAGCTAGGCAGATTTTAAGACATAGGTCATTTAGTTTTCAGGAGTTCAGCCAAAGGTACGCAAACCCCGTTAAGGATTTGGAATTTAAAATTCGAGAAGCAAGACTACAGGATGATAAAAATAGACAAAATTCTGTTGAAACCGAGAATGAAGAAATTATATCCAAATGGAATGAACTACAAGAGGAAGTAATCGAAACTTCAAAGAATGCCTACAACTGGGCTATTGAAGCTGGTATTGCTAAAGAACAAGCTAGATCTGTTTTGCCAGAAGGTAATACAGTTAGCAGATTGTATATGAATGGAACATTAAGAAGTTGGATACATTATATTCAACTGAGAGCAAGTAATGGTACTCAAAAAGAACATATGGAAATTGCAAAAGCATGCGCAGAAGTTATAAATAAAATATTTCCGATGGGTAAAGATTTAAACTAAGAATCTAGTTTGTATTTAAAAACTAAATAATCTTCTGTGATTTCAAATTCTGAATCAGAAATTATCATATAATCTTGATAATCCTTTTCAGCTTGTTTTATAAAGGCTAATCTTTCATCTCCTCCAATTGGTGGCATAGGACGATTCTTTACAGCCTCGGCTCTTTCTTTAAATCGATTTTGAAATTCTTCAATGTTAAATGTCATAATTTAATATTAATTAATTTTTCAATAATGTGTTAATTTCATTTCTTAACTGCGTTGTTTTTTTAACTTTTATATTTTTTAATTCAAGAAGCTTCACTCCTTCTTGGTTATTGACTTCCAATTCAACTTTTGATCCTCCTGGATGCCTTTCCAATAATTCTTTTAATAAGATTAAATTTTTCTTATCCATAATTTCTTCCTGTACTGAAATCTTCAATGGTGTAATATCTAAATCAGTCAATAATTTCGATGGTTCTATTAGTTCGAAATCTCTAGCTCTAATATTATTTTCAGTTCCTCCAACATATGTACCAGAAACTTTCAGATACAATTCACCATCTAGCTGAGCATTATATTTTTCTACAAGTTTGTTAAAAACAAGAACACCTAGGGAGCCAGTAGATTCTTGAAGGTCAAATTGAATCCACGCATTTCCTCTTCTTGATACCCTTTTTTGAACATTGGATACTAAGCCAGTTATGGCAACATTGACTTCTTCGTCTTCTTCTATATCCATAAGCTCAATAATGGAATGGGTGGATTCAGATCTAAATATCTCTCCATACCCTTCTAAGGGATCCTCACTAACAAAAAACCCTAACATTTCTCTTTCTCTGTCAAGGAGTTCCTTTTTTTCCCATTCAACATTTTTTATAGTTGTGAGTTCGCTTGTTTGTTCATCAAAGTCAAAGAGTGATGCTTGAGAGTTGTCTTTTTCTTTCTTCAAACCTTTAGCATCTTCTATAAGGTCAATTATTGATTCGTATAAACCTCTTCTAGGTAATCCAAACTGATCAAAAGCTCCGCCTTGAATCATGGCTTCGACTCCCCTTTTGTTTAAAGATCTGGAATCTGTACGTGCTAAAAAATCCTGTACTGTCTCGTATTTTCCACTCTCCCTTTCTGCTACAATTTTTTCCGCTGTTATATCCCCGACATTTCTAATCGCTGACAAGCCAAACAAAATTTCTCCATTGGCGACAGAAAAATCTTCAATACTTAAATTAATGTCAGGGGTTTTCACATTTACTCCAAGCTCCCTAGCTTCAGCAAGAAATATAGCGGTTCTATCCTTATCTCTCTTAACAGCAGTTAAACATGCTGATAGATACTCTGCAGGGTGATTTGCTTTGAGAAAGGCCGTTTGATAAGCAATAAGAGCATAAGGAACTGAGTGACTCTTGTTAAATCCATACCCAGCAAAGAATGCTATTTGATCGAAGAGTTCGATTGAAAACTGTTCTGAATAACCATTACTAATAGCTCCATCAGTAAATTTTTTTCTTTGTTGCTCCATAACTTTTGGTATTTTCTTACCCATTGCCTTTCGGAGATCATCAGCTTCGTCTAACTGGAATGCTGAGATTTTTTGAGCAATTTGCATAACTTGTTCTTGATATAAAATTACTCCATATGTTTCTTCTAATATCTCTTTGAGATCTGTATGTAAAAACTCTATCTCTTTTTTACCTGTGGCCCTATCCGCAAATTCAATATGCATATTTGCACCCAAAGGTCCGGGCCTTATTAAAGCAACTAAAGCAACAATTTCTTCAAACCTAGTAGGTTTCAAGCTTCTTGAAGTAATTTGAGCTATTCTACTCTCAAGTTGGAAAACTCCAATCATGCGTCCTGTTGAAAATAATTCAAATGTTTTTTTGTCATCTAGTGGTATTTCGTCAATATTAAAATCTTCATTATTAATAAGTTCAACAGTTCTATCAATAATTGAAAGATTCCTAAGACCTAAAAAATCCATTTTTAACAACCCAAGTTGTTCTACAGTGTGCATTTCAAACTGAGTTACTAACTCTGCATCTTTTCCTTTTTTTTGTACCGGTAAATAATTTGTGATAGCTTCTGGAGATATGACTACAGCGGCAGCATGGATTCCATCTTGTCTTCTTAAGCCCTCGAGCCCTAGTGCTATATCAATTATTCTTTTGACCTCTTCATCATTTTTATATTGATTTCTTAATTCAGATGATGCAGTATAAAACTCTTTACTGTAGCCACTATTATTTTCCTCATCTAACTGCAAACATTCACTCAGTGTTGCAGTGTTTCCTAATATCATAGGTGGCATAAGTTTTGCAACCTTGTCTCCTGCTGAAAATGGAAGACCTAATACTCTCGATGCATCGCGAATAGCTTGTTTTGCTTTAATAGTTGCAAAAGTAACTATATGAGCAACTTTATCTTCTCCATATTTGCCAATAACATAATCGATAACATCTTTTCGATAACGTTCATCAATATCCATATCAATATCAGGTAATTCTTTACGGCCTTTATTGAGGAACCTTTCAAAGAGCAACCCATATTTTAATGGCTCTATTCCTGTTATCCCAAGACAATATGAAACAATAGATCCTGCAGCAGAACCCCTTCCTGCACCAGTTCTGATATTGTTTTCTTTTGCATACTGAATAAGATCTCCAACGATTAAAAAATAAGAAGCAAATCCCATAGAATTAATAACTTCAAGCTCATACTCTATTCGTTCAGTAATCTCATCAGTTAATTCTTGGTATACAGACTTTGCACCTTCGTAGACAAGATTTTTAAGATATTCTTCAACGGTTAAGTTTGGATTCTCGATAGGAAAAGCTGGGAGATAATACTTCCCAGATTCAAAATTATATTCAACTCTATCAGCTATTTCCAAAGTGTTGTCACAAGCACCTGGGTACTCCGAGTCGTTAAAAAGTGTTCTCATCTCCTCCGAAGATTTAACATAGTATCCCTCTCCTTCAAACTTAAATCTCGAATCGTCCTCAATAGTGGCGTTAGTCTGTACGCAAAGCAACGCATCATGAGCAGAGGAATCTTCAGGGTTTACATAGTGTGAATCATTTGTTGCAACTAATGGAGCTGCAAGCTCATTTGATATTTTTAATAGATCTGGAAGTATTGTCTCTTGTTGTTTAATCCCATGGTTATGAAGTTCTATATAAAAATTTTCTTTGCCATAAATGCTTTGATACAACTCTGCCTTATCAAGGGCTTTCTGATAGCTTCTTTCACCTTGATTGTTACCCTCTTCTATTGAGCCGTCTGGAGCCAAATGCTGGGCAACCTCTCCTCCAAGGCATCCAGATAAAGCTATGATACCTTTTGAATGGTTTCTTAATAATTCATAATCAAGCCTGGGCTTGTAGTAATAACCCTCTGTAAAGGCTTTGCTAGCAAGTTGTACAAGATTCCAGTATCCTTCATTATTTTCTGCTAAAAGTGTTAAATGGTAACGTTTGTTTTTATTTCTATCTGGTCGGTCAAATCTAGATCCTGTTGTGATGTAGGCTTCATATCCGATAATGGGTTTTACTCCATTTTTTTTGGCTATGTTATGAAATTCCAAAGCACCATAAAGATTTCCATGGTCAGTAATCGCAGCTGCAGGTTGGTGAAGCTCTTTTACCCTATCTATGTATGTTTGTATTTTTGCAGCTCCATCCAGCATTGAATACTCAGTGTGGGCATGTAGGTGGACAAAGGATTTACTCATAAAAACATATTAAAAGTATTTTTTAATAATTACACATCTAACACTCGATTAAAAAAAGAAGGTACATCAGAGCTGAAAGAATATTTTTCATTGTCTAGTGTAAATTTTAATACAGCAGAATGAAGCGCAATTGAATTCTCTGGAATTATATGATTTTTAGATGCGTTATAAAGTGTGTCGTTAAGTATTGGTGTTTTCATATATTCCATGTGAGCTCTGATTTGATGATTCCTTCCTGTTATAAGGTCGAGTTCAATCTTTGAGATATTTAAATCTTCATAAAAATTTAGTAACTCATACTTAGTAATTGAATTTCGTCCATTAGTGTCAACTGTTCGTTTACTACGATTTTTCAATGAACGGGCTAATGGAAGGTTTAAAATTCCAGAATCTGAAGGGAGAGCTCCCTCAATTAAAGCAACATAAGATTTTGTGATTTCTCTATTCTTGAATTTACCTTTTAGAAGATTATAAGATTCCAAATTCAGAGCACAAACTATTAGTCCCGATGTGACTCTATCTAATCTATGAACAATTCCCTCTCTATTTTCCTCACCCCAAGATAAAATGCTTGGATGCTCATCCACGAGATAGTCTCGTAAAGTTAATTCTTTAGATTTATTAGTAGGGTGAGTAAGCAAACCGTTAGGTTTATTAAAAATAATGAAATTATCATCTTCGTAGACTACTTTTATGTTACTTATTTTTGAACTCCGAAAATAACAATATGGTGATTCCAATGCTTATTAAGGAATCAGCAAAGTTAAAACTTGGAATAAACAGCAGTTCTACAAAATCTGTTACTTTCCCGCCGTTGTTAGTCACTAAATTCCAACCTCTTTCAGATAAGTTCCCTAGCGCACCTCCAAGTATCAAAATATAGGAATAAAGTTCAAGTGAACTATTTTTAGAATCTTTTATTTGGAACACCAACCACACTAGAACTAATAAAGAAACCACATACGTAATATTTGTGTAATCGCTCAGAAATCCGAAAGCTATGCCAGTATTGTAAGTAAGGTCGATAGTTAAAAAGTTTTCTATTAAGACCAACTCTTGAATATTTTCAATTCTGACATAATACTTTGTTAAATTATCTATCAGAGCTAAAGAAATTATTGTAATAGTTGGGTATAGGTACTTTTTAAGAGTCAATTAAAACGGCACAATCTTTACAGTTTGATGAATAGGGCAAAGCTTCAAGTCTTGCTACCGGAATAGCAATTCCACAATTTTCACATATACCGTATTTTTTCTTCTTTATGAGAAAAAGTGCGTGCTCAATTTGATTCAAGAGATATTTTGTATTTTCATCCAAAGTTAACTCTTTTTCTAATTCAAAAGCCATTGAACCACCATCAGCTTCTGATGGATCTGGACTTCTTTCAGCTGAACCTTCAGAAAGCCTCACTTTTTCGCGTTCTTCTTGGTGTCTTTCTAAAATGCCTTTAAGGTTTACTTGTTCTTGTTCAAGTTTTTTCTTGAATTTATTAACGGTATTCGCTGATAATTTTCTTGTCATATATATTTCCTATTAATTTAAATATCTTAGTAAATTTCCACGAAAAGTTAAGTATTTTATAAACTTTTAAATAATCTTTATTAATGACATATTTAATTGAAAAAGCTTTAAAATTTTAAAGATATGTTCAAAAGAGTTAACAATAATATTAATCTTGCATCCCAAGAACAGAATATATCTGCTTACTGGGATAAAATAAACGCATTTGATAACTCAATGGAGAATCGAAAAGATCAGAAAGTCTTTAGATTCTACGATGGACCGCCATTTCCTACCGGCAGCCCACATTATGGCAACTTACTTGCAGGAGTAATAAAAGATATAGTTCCAAGGTACTGGACTATGCGAGGATATTATGTAGAAAGACGATTCGGCTGGGATGTACATGGTTTGCCTATTGAAATGGAAGTACAGAAACAACTGGGGTTAGACGATCCTCAACAAATTAATGATTTTGGTATAGGTAAATTTAATGAAGCATGTAGAAGCCAAGTGCAAACTAATACAGAAAATTGGGAACGAGTCACTAGAAAAATCGGTAGGTGGGTAGATTTTGAGAATGATTACAAGACTATGGATATTGACTTTATGGAGAGTGTCTGGTGGGTATTTAAAAACTTATGGGAAAATGATTTAATATATAAAGATTATAAAGTTTTACCATACTCTTGGTCGGCAGCCACACCATTATCAAACTTCGAAGCCAATATGGACTACAGGGATGTTGAAGACCCCTCAATATTTTTTACGCTTACAGCTCGTGGTGACTTTAATAAAATACAAAAATCAGACAAATTTTTAGTCTGGACAACTACCCCATGGTGCATTCCAGGAAATTTAGCAATAGCCATTGGACAAGAGATAGAATATCTGAGAATTCAAATAACAGATGACATATTTTGGATAGCCAAAAATCTTATTTCAGAGTTAAAGGACTATGAATATAAAATTTTAGATGAGTCAATAGGTGCAGATATGATTGGTGCTGAATACATTCCAGCGTACAGTGAGTATGAGCACGAATACTCCAATGGAGCATTTCGATTAATTCATAGCGATGACACTAATACTGAAGCCGGCTCTGGTTTAGTTTCTCAAGCTCCTGCATATGGTGAGAGTGATTTTTATGCACTTAAAGAAGCAAATATTGATGTGATTGTTGATCCCGTTACCCTATCGGGTAAATTTGATAATTCAATAAACGGTATTGAGGGATTAAACGTAAAAGATGCAGACAAAGTAATAATGAACCAACTAAAAGAACGTGGTTCTCTTTTCAGTCAAAAGACAGAAATGCACTCATACCCCTTCTGTTGGAGAACTGGTACTCCTTTAATATATAAAGCTATTCCTACCTGGTTTGTGAGAGTAGAGAAAATAAGAGATCGTATGGTTGAACTAAATGAAGAAACCCATTGGGTACCTGGTTTCATAGGAGAAAAACGTTTCTCAAATTGGCTTGGTAATGCTCGTGACTGGGCCATTAGTAGAAACAGATACTGGGGAAGCTGTATTCCAGTCTGGATAAACACTGAAGATCCATCTGATCAGATCTGTATTGGATCTATTGAGGAACTTGAAGAGTTAAGCGGTGTTAAGGTAGACGATCTTCATAAACACTACTTAGACGATATTGAAATAGAAATAAAAGGTAAGAAATACGTAAGAACTTCAGAAGTTCTTGATTGTTGGTTTGAATCAGGTTCTATGCCGTATGGCCAACAGCATTATCCATTTGAAAATAAAGAAAATTTTTCAGATGGTTTTCCTGCAGACTTCATAGCTGAGGGACTTGATCAAACAAGAGGATGGTTTTACACGCTTACAATTTTATCAGTTGCATTATTTGATTCCGTAGCTTTTAAAAATTGTATAACTACAGGAATGATTTTGGCTGAAGATGGCAGAAAGATGAGTAAAAGTTTAAAAAATTATCCAGATCCTGAAGAATTACTTAATAGCTATGGTGGAGATAGTTTAAGAGCTTATCTAATAAATTCACCAGTTGTAAGAGGTGAACCTCTTAAGTTTTCTGAAGATGGTGTACAGCTAGTTACTAGAAATGTAATCTTGCCGCTATGGAACAGTTTTACATTTTTCTCTAATTACGCAAATGCAGATGAAATTACAATGGAAGAATTAAGTAAAGCTGACCCTGTTGAAAATAGGCCATTAATGGATCAATGGATTATTTCGACGTTACAATCACTTATTAAAACTGTGAACGAAAAAATGGAGAACTATTATTTATATGAAGTTATCCCACCACTAATAAGTTTTATTGACGAATTAACGAACTGGTATGTTAGATCAAACCGAAAAAGATTTTGGAAAGAAAAAGGTGTTGATGATCTTGACAAAATTAATGCATTTAAAACCTTGCATGAAGTTTTATTAGAATTTTCAAAGACAATGGCTCCTGTACTACCCTTCATCTGTGAACAAATTTATCAGGGCTTAGTTGAGGAGGAAGATACAAGTATCCATTATGAAAACTATCCCGTTGCAGATAATAATTTAATCAATACTCAGTTAGAGAAAGAAATCTCAATAGCTAAAGATGTTATAAGATCCGCAAGAAATATAAGGCTTAATGTAGAGATGCCAAATAAGCAACCTTTAAGAAGTTTAACAATTGTGACTAACGATACAAGCCTACAAAACGAAATAAAAAATGTAGAGCACATAATTCTTAATGAGCTAAACGTGAAAGAAATTATTTTTGAAAACAATATATCTGAATGGGTTAAATATGTATGTAAACCAAACTATCAAGAATTGGGACCGAAACTAGGAAAAGATGTTAACAAACTTAAATCAGAGTTAGATTCACTAAATCAAGATGAAATTGCAAAAATTATTGAAGCGGGATCTTTTAACTTTAATAATCAAAAAATTGATTTACACAGTTTAGATTTACAGTTAGTTCCAACAGCTGAAAGGCCAAATCAAGATATTGTTAATGATTTTCTAATCTCATTAAATACAGATATAGATGATGAATTGCTTGAAGAAAGAGTCTCTAGAGAAATTGTTTCCCTCATACAAAAGTTGCGTAAAGAAAGTGATTATGACATAACCGATAGAATCACTACTACTATATCTTCTGAAGATGAAATAGTGCTTTCAGCTATTAAATCTCACGTAAAATATATTCAAAATGAGACTCTCTCAGTGAGTTTTTCTACTGTTAAAGAACCTGGAACAGAAAATTTATTGAACTACTCGATTTCAATACAAATTGAAAAGTCTTAGCAAACAGCTCTTAGTAGATAAGGCTGCAATAGGTTAACTCCAAATATTAAAACGAGTGGTGATAAATCTAAACCGGCCATACCTATTCTAAGGGTAGGCATTCTTGAACGTATCGGCTCTAAAATTCTTGTAAAACCTTTATCTAAAACATATTTCACTTGCCCCAGAGGATGCTCAGGCGAAACTTGAACCCAACTTAAAATTATCCATGCGAATAGAGCATATGAGAAAAACCTGAAAAAGAGTATCAGCAAGCTACACATTAATATTGTAAAGGCCTAAGTTTTGGAGCCTTTCTCTTTCGCTAGACGGAAGTGATGCTGATGCAGGAAGTAGTAAATATACTCCATCTTTGTTAATTGATCTAATTTTTGCGTTGCTAATAAAAGCCATACCAGTTACAAAATCTATAATTCTTCTGCGGTCTGTTTGATCAGATATATCTCGAATATCCATTGCAACAATGTAGTCTTCTTTTACAACATTTCCTAAGTTGTGAATATCATTAAATGACTTCAGTACTTTAATCTCCACTTCATCTTTCGGGTTATGAATTCTTACGTCTCCAACTTGTTCATCTGTAGAAAATCTATTTTCTGTGGAAGGTCTTACAGTTCTATTTTGTTGAGGTGAATCATCAAAACTTAGGTTTTGTGGTTGCTTGAGTCCAATTGCTATTAAGAATTTTTCTAACATTATAAAAATATTTTACTACCTACACGTATTATTGTAGCACCGTAATCTAGAGCAATCTCATAATCATCAGACATGCCCATAGATAGTTCACCAGGATAGTTTTTATACTGAATTTTTATTTTTTCATTTAATTTTTGCATTGAAGAAAATACCTTTTTTCTATTAGTTTCTATATTAGGTATACACATTAAACCTACTGGCTGTATACCAAGGGTTAGAGAATAATCAATAAAATGGTTTAACTTATCTCCACTAATACCACTCTTATTGGGATCACTATCGATATTTACCTGTATAAATATATTTTGACCAGAATAAGTTTTGGAAATTACATCTAGCTCCTTCTCTCTGGAGACCGAATGTAATGTCACACACTTGCTTAATATTTCAGAAATCTTTCTTGATTGCAATGGTGCGATAAAGTGATAATTACTATCTGGGAAATGTTTGTGGTGTAGATGAAGTTCATCTAACCTATTTTCACCCAGATCCTCAATTCCAAAATTAATCAACTTATTTATGTCTTCTATATTCTGATTTTTCACAACAGGTAATAATCTTGCATTAAATTTTGAAATTTTATTAACTATTTTTTCTAAGTTTTTTATATCCATATGAAAGAATACTGTCTTTGTGCTGTTTTATTTTCTCTGAAGGACCAGAAGTTATCATCACAAACAGTACAATTTTTTGATACTTGAATTTCTATGTCGTTTAATTGGCAAAAATTTACAATTTGTTTAGACAAGTTTAAATACATTTTATTTTTTCTTTTTAAAACACTTTTGGGAAACAATTGGGCTACATCATTTTGTATCTCATAGCAACAACTTTGAGCATGAGGTCCAACTGAAACCTTAATGTTAGTACCGGTAATTTTCCTTAAGGCCAAGTTAAAAATATCATTTTGTAAACCTTTCCAGCCTACATGTAAGGCAGCAATTGATGATTCTGTTTTAATTAGTACAGGCATGCAATCAGCCGTTTTAACGACTAATGATATATTTTTTGTTGATGTAACCAGTCCATCAGAAGAAAAAATACCTTCTGTCTCGATACACTCAATCTTATTACTGTGAGTTTGATTCATCTGAGCAACATTAAGGAGCATTTCACCTGACGGTTTTTGGCTCCTTAAAATGTCAGCTAGATCATTTCCATCAATTTTGTTACTAAAGTAACTTTGTTCAATAAGCGAAGACTCAATCATCCTTTGATAAAGTCAGGAAGACCGTCACCTCCGGAGTCTTGATTTTCATCAAAATCTTTTGGCTTTCTTGTTGGTCTAGGCCCAAATCCGGCAGCAACTACGGTTACTTCAACAGCATCACCCAAGGTTTCATCCACTGTGTGTCCAAATATAATTTCAGCATTGTCATCTGCACGTTCTGTAATTACTCTTGCAGCTTCATTCACCTCTTGAAGTTTTAAGTCTTCAGATCCTGCTATTGTAATCAAAACACCTTCAGCACCGTCCATATTTGCTTCTAGTAGTGGCGAAGATATTGCAGCTTGTGCGGCATTTGGAGCTCTTTGTTCTCCTGTGGATCTACCTATACCAAGAACTGCGTTTCCTGCATCTTTTAGTATTGTTCTAACATCTGCAAAGTCAACATTTATAACACCCGGATTTGTTATTAGACCAGTAATGCCTTTAACGCCATTAGCTAAGATTTCATCAGATTTAATGTAAGCTTCGCTTACTTTTATATCCTTATCACTTATTTGTAATAACCTATCGTTAGGAATTACAATTAGAGTGTCTACTACATCTCTTAAAGCCTGAATTCCTTCTTCAGCCTGAACAGATCTTCTTCTTCCTTCGAAACCGAAAGGTCGAGTTACAACACCAACAGTTAACGCACCTAATTCATGTGCAATATTTGCGATTACTGGCGAAGCTCCAGTACCAGTTCCGCCACCTTCACCAGCAGCAATAAAAACCATATCCGAACCTTTAAGTGCTTCAATAATCAATTCTTCAGAATCAATAGCAGCTTGTCTACCAACCTCAGGATTAGCACCCGCTCCAAGACCTCTTGTTGATTTCCTACCAAGATCAAGTTTCATGTCAGCTTTTGAGCCAAGTAGGCTTTGTGCGTCTGTATTACAAGCTACAAAATCTACTCCGCCAATATTCATTTTCATCATTCGATTGACAGCATTTGTACCACCACCGCCAACACCCATGACTTTGATTACAGCTGTATAATTTTTAGGTCTCATGTTTAAATTAACTCCTTTTTGTTTAGTATTTTTTTTATTTTGTTTCATTAAAATCCTTTTTCAAAAAAAGAATATCATTAATACCGTGTTAAACAAATATATATTNNNTNTTCNNATCTGGACCTATAGTTTAGGTTTAGATTATGTACAATTCTCGATTGTTGATTCCGGTGTTAAAAATCTAACGGTACCATCACAACTGTTATCAGAGAGGTAAGTTCCAAGTATTGAAGCTTTCTTTCCGAGGTCAACAGCATCTCCTAATTGAAAGGTGGTCNTGCCGTAATAAGCGTTGAATGCTTTACCATCAAATTTGATTTGTAAAGACTGTTTGGTGTATTGATAANTATCCAGTGTCTTAAACAGGGAGATCAACTCACCANTAAAACCACTTTCAACTGGCCCATTTTCGATCTTCACTATTGGTAATGTGTTTTCAATTGTTGGTGTACTTACNACATATGAATTTTCATATAATATGGTGTATGTTTCAACCGATGCCCTTAAATCTATTATNGTTGCNAGTTGTTGGTATAAATCAACCGAAATAATAAGCCTATTTGGTAATCTTTTAGTTATGTTTAAATTTTTAATGTCAGGATTGTCTTCATAAATTTTCTCAAAAGAATTTTCGTCAACAAACCAAATAGATTTTCCATATAATAAATTTAAACTATCCATAGCAAGTTGCTCTTCCACTGAATACTCTATTTCAGAAACACGATATTTTTGAGATGAGCTATTCATAATTATTAAGGAAGTAGCTAATGNTACAAAGGCAAAAATTATGAATGATTTAAAAAAGCGAATCTGATTTAGGTTGAATTCGTTCATGTTTAATTGAATTTACCTGCAAATATTATCTCTTCAGTCAAGAAAATATCAAATTTTTGATGAACTACGCCTTTTACATATTTTACTAATTCATACAAAGACTGAGCTTTTGAATCTTTCTGAGCCACAAAGAAATTAGCATGTTTTTGGCTCACTTCTACCCCTCCTATTGAGAAGCCTTTAAGACCAGCTTTTTCGATGAGGTAACCAGCTGATCCGTTTTCGGGATTCTTGAAAACACTACCAGCGTTGTATATTGCTGGAGGTTGTGTTTTTTTTCTACGATTAAGATATTCACTTACTTGACTTTGGATTACAACTGGATCACCTTTTTCTACTATGAAATCTACAGAAACGACCATTTTACTATTTAGATTTTTTGCAGTTCTATATGAAAACTCAAAAAAGTCTTTACTTTCTGTTTCAATTCTATTCNTTTTAAAATTGTAAAAAGTTACTGATTTTATATGATCNGAAAACTCATATCCATATGCCCCAGCNTTCATCTGNACTGCACCACCAACTGATCCTGGAATCCCGATCAGCCACTCAAGGCTACTAATTGAGTTATCTTTTGAAAAGCGTGCAATATCAGGAAGGTAAGTAGAGGAACCCAAACTCAAAATATTCTTTTCTATATTCAATTCAATGAAATTAAAATCTGGCTTAATAATAGTGCCCTCATAGCCTGCATCTGAAAANACTATATTTGAACCCTTTCCAAGTATTAATAAGTCTTTATCTCGAATATCAAACCCGATATTCTCTAACTGTTTTAATGAATTGATTTCAAAAAAATTATGACAATAACCGCCAAATTTATAGGTTGTAACATCTGAAAGTTTTATGCTAGTTTTTTTCATCAAAATACTTCAATATCTGTGGTCCTAATAGTGTAATATCGCCAGCACCTATTGTGAGGACTACATCACCACTATTAACCTTACCTCTTAAATAACTTGGTACAGCCCTCATAGACTTGATGTATTTAATATTCTTATCCTCGAGATTTTTACTCGAAACTCCTGGGATAGGTAGCTCACCAGATGGATAGATATCAACAACAATTGCCTCGTCCGCTTTTAATAATGACATTTTGAATTTATCTAAATGTTCTTGTGTTCTTGTATATCGGTGGGGTTGAAATACTACATATAACTTGCNTTTAACGTGGCTTTTTAGNGCAGTAATTGTGGCATCAATCTCAGTAGGATGGTGACCGTAGTCATCATAAATGCTTATGCCAGAAGTAGACCCAAGAAATTCTGCTCTTCGTCTTACACCAGAAAAGTGTTTAATAGCTAGAAGTGAATCTTCAATGGAGATTCCATTTAAATAAGCAATACAAATGGCTCCAGCAATATTTGATTTAAAATGATCTCCTATCATACTTGTTTCAATTTGGAAGTTTGTACCCTCATGTGAAATAACGCCAGAATTTTTAATTGTAATTTCGGATTTATCTGAAGATGAATAACTATAAATCTTTTTAGATAGTTTTAACTTTTTTAGTTCTAGATTATCTAAATTTAAAACTACATTATTACTTGTATTCTCAATAACATTTTTAAACGCATTAATTAAATTTTCAAAATTTAAGTAGTAGTCTAGATGATCCTCATCTATGTTGGTGACTAATAAATCATCAATATGTAAACTGTTAAAAGTATCGAATGCTTCATCTGCTTCTAAAATTAATACTTTATTATCAGTTCCATAGTGTCCTCCAATTCCATTAAAAGAAGTGACTCCCCCAAAAATATACGAAACATTGCGTTTATTGTAGTGAAATATATGTGCAAGTAAGGCTGTAGTAGAGGTCTTTCCATGGGTTCCAGTTACTCCGATAACATAATTATTTCTGGTTAGTTCCTGAAGAAACTGGGGGCGAGAGAGTACATTTTTACTTTCAGTATTTGATGATAAATTAGTTTTAGTTAGATTAAACGCTGTTGAGTAAATATATAAAGTATCTTTATCATAGGTTATATCCTCAAGGTCAAAGTCGATGTTAATACTCTCTTGTTCAAGAGTATTTGTTATATAAGATTTTCTTTGATCATACCCTCCTACATTAAATCCTGCTTGGGACATATATTTTGCTATTGAACTCATACCAGTGCCACCAATACCCAAAATGTATACATTTTTATAATTATTCATAATTACTTTCGCTGATAATTTTAAATATATCATCATTTCCAACCTTGATTTGATAAGAGGAAAAGTTTTCATCCAAGTAGGAAAATTTATATTTACAAATATTGTGTATTAATTCAGAAAATTCCTTGTAATCAACTATTACTTTAGCATTTCCATTTTTTTCAAGATAGTTAGCATTAAGAGTCTGATGACTTGCAGTAGTTCCATGTTTGAATGGAATTAACAACTGAGGAATATTTAGATACGCTGCTTCTAATATTCCACCACCAGCTCTGGAAATTTGGAAATCAACAGATTGATAGTAATCATTCATGTCATAGAAAAACTCAACTTGACGATAAAAAGAATTATCAAACTTAATGGTATTAGCTTTCTTTGGACCGGTAATATGAAGAAACTCTACGTCATAGTTATCAAATTCTTCAATAAATTTATAAATAAATTGGTTTATTTCCTCTGAGCCTTGACTTCCACCTTGTATCCCAATAGTAAAGTTTCTATTTTTATTTTTTTCGATCACTTTTTTTGTATCTATGTTTAAGATAGGTCCAGTAAAAATAGTATTTTTTCTATTTAAATTTTTTGTTTCAGGGAATGATTCAAAAACAGTACTTGGAAAATAAGATGCTACCCTATTGCCAAGGCCAGCATATTGGTTTTGCTCTTGAATATAAAACTCCGAACGAAGTATCAAACTTATTAGTGCTGCATATGGAGCTATATATGCACCAGTAGTTAGTATCGTATTAATTTTTTTAGTTTTAAGTTCCTCATAAACTTCCCATACTGTCCTAATAAACTGCCCAATATTAACTAAGTATCCAAATATCCCTCTGGTGGAAATAAAGAATTCTCTTTGAATAATCTCGACAGTCACATCTTCGAAGTACTTAACCCCTCTTTCATCTGTAACGATGATGATATCTTCCTCAGGTACACCAGATTCCAATAATCTTTTTATTAGATTTTTAGCCGGAAAAATATGACCGCCTGTACCTACACAAAAAAAACAATATCTTTTATTCATGGTATAACGTTTCATTATGGGCCAAAGATAGTCCAATAAAAATTGAAACCATTGCAGTTCCTCCATACGAAATGAAAGGGAGTACTATCCCTGTAATTGGAAGAAGTCCAACAGCACCTCCAAGATTGATAATGGTTTGTAAACCAACCCAGGTTCCAAGTCCAACTAGTACTAGTTTTTTAAAACTATTGTCTGTTGTTAAAGCCATACCATAGAAAGATATTATTAAAATTAAAAAGATTATTGTAAGTATTAATATACCAATAAATCCATATTCTTCACCAGTGATAGAAACAATAAAATCAGTATATGCGTTTGGCAGCATCCCCCATCTAGCTCTAGATGTACCTGGTCCAAGTCCAGTCAGTCCTCCAGAACTAATTGCAATCCAACTTTGATTTAGCTGAAAACAGTCTCCAAGTAAATCAATACCTTCCTGACACTTGCCAGTTACGAAAGTTTCAATTCTCTGACGTCTGTAATCTGAAGCATTTGCGAATAAATAAAGGGGAAATACTGATAGCGATAATATTGCTACTGGATATCTTGCTTTGATATCTGAAAATACAATCTGAACAAAAAATATTCCTAATATTGTTAATGTTGTTCCATAATCAGGTTCTAAATAAATTAAAAAACAACAGACAATTGGTAACAGTATTGCACGTTGTAAATAGTACCTATGAGTGTGTTCATTTTTTATTTCAGATAATTTATGTGCAACCCATAAAATAATTATTGGTTTTGCAAACTCACTTGGCTGAAAATATACGGGCCCTAAGTCAATCCATCTCCTACTTCCGCCTACTACTACACCATATGCAAGTACTAAAAAAAGTGACAGTGTTATAAGAACTATAAAGGTGTTAGAAAATTTTAAAATGAATGTAAATGAGAGGCTTTTCACTAAGTTGAAAATAATTATTCCAATTACCAAAGACGCCACGTGACGCTTAATAAAATAAAAATTATCGTTGTATTGATTTAGACCTTGTACTGAAGAAGCTGATATTTGTAAAAGTAGACCGAATGTAACTAGAAACCAAATTGCGTATAAATTCATTTTCTTAAAAAAAGTATTACTAATATTAATCATTTGTAAGCCCCATGCTTAATATTATATTTTTAAAATAATCGCCTCTTGTTTTATAATTTTTGAAGTCATTAAAACTTGACCCACCACAGGAAAATAAAACTATCTGATTACTACTTATCATTGATGATAATAATTTTTTCAATTGGTAAATGTCATCTATATAAATGATATCAGCATCATGACTACCAAGATTAACATTCATACTCTTTGGAATTATTATATGTTTAAAAATTGGGTCAATATTTAACTTATTTTGTACTGTTTCCTTTGTGATGCCATGAAGTATTAAAATACCTTCCTCATCACAGCTGGAAAATAACTTACTTCCTTCAGATACAGCATGATAATTTGTTGCTTTAGAATCATTAATAAATGTAAGATTTTTATCCTTAACGATCAAGAACTGTTCCATTCTATGTTCGTAGTTCATTTCGTTATATTTTATATAATCTATAAACCTTTCATATAAAACTCTTCCACCAATTTTCTTTACTGTTTCGGAGAGAGCTGAAAGTAGTTCCTTGTGAATTTTTATATTATGATTATATAAATTGGCATCATCAGAAAGGTTTTTTTCAATTATTCCATAATTAGATCCAATTATTTTTCTATCCATTTTTTTATTAGTCAAAAAACTTAATATTTTTACCTTTGAATTTGCATAGTTCTCAATATTTTGATGCCAATCAATATGATCTGGGAAAATATTAAGAATGACTGCTAAATCAAGATTTAAAATATTTGTGTAATGTAGCTGGTAACTAGAAAGCTCTAGAACCAAATACTCATATTTATTTTCTAAGATTTCTAGAGGAGACACTCCTATGTTGCCAGCAGAAAAAGAGGTAATACCATTAATATTCAAAAATTTTACAAGTTCACTTACAAAAGTTGTTTTACCATTTGTTCCTGTAACACCAATAACCTTACCGGTATAGTTCATAGCAAAAATGTCAATATCTGTCTTAATTGGAACTTTTATATCCAGAAATTGTTGTACAAGATGATGATCTGGTCTTAACCCAGGAGAGATTATTACCTCGTCAATAGAATCTAAATATTTTTTATTGAAGATTTTCGAGTTTTCTACTTTCTTGAGGTTACTGTCGTCATCATCGTGTATAAGATAGTCAGCACCTATTTTGTTTAAATAATTTTCTACTGATTTTCCAGTTACACCATAACCAAGAATTAAATATTTCAATTAGTTACCAAATAAAACCCAGTCACCATAGAAGAGACCGAGCGCTATCACAACAAAGATTCCGTTAACTATCCAAAATCTAACTATTATTGTAGTTTCAGCCCAATTGTTCATCTCAAAGTGGTGATGTAAAGGAGCCATCTTAAAAACCCTTGTTCCACGAATCTTAAATGATGCTACTTGAATAATTACTGACAAAGCCTCTACTACATACAACATACAAATAAAAAATATGAGTGCATCTGCGCCGATTGCGAAAAAGATAATTGGAAACATGGCCCCAATAAAATGTGATCCAACATCTCCCATTATTATTTTTGCAGGATTTGTATTCCACCATAAGAAACCAAGACACGACCCTGCTATTGATGAGACTAAAATTGACAAATCTAATGAAAGAAAAGCATCGTTCATAAAATTCGTATAGTAGTTCTGATGTCTAAATATCCAGAAGGTCATAACTAGCACTCCGCCAAATGAAACAGTTGAAGTACCTGCAACTAATCCATCTAAACCATCAGTTAAGTTAACGGCATTTGTGAAGCCAACAATAAAAAGTATAATTATAAACCACTTAGCAATACCTATATCAACTCCAAAACCACTAAAAAGATAGAGAGTGGTGCTTAAATCCCAAGTGTAAAAATAATAACTAATTATTGATGCAACAATAATCTGCAAAATTATTTTGTTTTTAGCATTTAGGCCTAAATTTCTACCTTGTTGGACTTTTAAGAAATCATCTATAAATCCTACTGATGCCATTAAAGTTCCAAATAGTAATAGAGAAAGTACTTCTGGGACTATATAATTAATCTCCACTTTAAATCCTTGACCAATTGTCCAAAAATTAATATGTGCAATTAAAAAACCAAAAAAAGTACCAGCAGCAATAAAAACTCCTCCCATGGTTGGTGTCCCTTTTTTGTGGTCATGAAAATTTAGCTCTTCTTGAATTGACTGTCCTATATTTTTTGATTTAAATAAATTAGTACCTATTGCAGTAAATAATAAAACAAATAAGAAACTCAATCCTCCAGAAACTATTGTTGCTATCATTTCATATCTTCAATTAAATTACTTATCATTACAGAATCATCGAAATCTACAAACCCCTCGTTAAGTTCTTGTTTACTTTCATGTCCTTTACCTAATACTAATAGAACAGATTTACCCAGAAGTGAATCCAGACCTTTCTTTAAAGCTGCCTTTCTATCTAGAACAATCTCTACTTTTTTATTTAAATCTACTCCTTCAAGAATTTCTTTTGCGATTGTCATTGGATCTTCTTTTCTGGGATTGTCATTTGTAATGATTATCTGATCAGCTTTGTTAGCGGCTTTTCCCATATTAACTCTTTTGTATGAATCCCTGTTTCCCCCCGCTCCAAAGACAATAATAATTTTTTCATATTTTTCTTTAACTACTTCTATTGCTTTTTCTATTGCTTCGGGTGTATGTGCGTAATCAACATAAACATCATTATCTAAATAAGAAAATTTTTCGAATCTACCTTTTGGATTTTTAATATTAACGGTTTCTAATAGAATTCTATCTATTGATAATGTACCTGAAAAGTGCGCCATACCAACAGCTAATAAATAATTCATTTCACAATTAGGACCTATAAATGGAAGTATTACTCTGTAATCGTGATTATCAATCTTAAAGCTTACAAGAGTATTGCTTTCAGAACTTTTTATTTCCTTAATAAACATATCATTTTCTTTTTTAAAACCAATACTCCACGATTCTCCATTAACCTCTTTGTTCAGTCTTGTACCCCAATCTATGTCTATGAATACATACTGTTTAGAAAGATTTTTATTAAATAGTTTTTTCTTAGCATCAAAATAAGTGTCAATATTGTCGTGGTAATCAAAGTGATCCTGTGAAAGGTTTGTAAATCCTGAAACTAAGAATTTCATTCCTTTAAGTCGATTTTGGTCTAATGCATGTGAGGAGACTTCTAAAACTATATTATTAATATGCGTATATTCTTTTTTTCTCAATAATTTAAATATGTTAAAAAGCTTTGGTGTTGTAAGGTGTTCCTCTTTCGTTATGTCCTTGAATAAATAGTCCTCTGTTGTTCCAATAAAGAGAGAGTCCTCACCTAGTAGCTGGTTGAGATAATATCCAGTGGTAGTTTTGCCATTAGTGCCAGTGAGTCCGAAAAAGTTTTTATCCACATATTCTGGGTACATTTTTTTTATGACATGATTAAACACATCTTCATAATTTTCGAATTTAACAACCTTTTCAGATTCAATATCACAATTTATAGAAGTAATTATTAATTTAGCTTTTTTATTAATAGCTTCAGTCACATATTTATTTAATTTTGTTCTATTGTTTAAATTAATAATTAAAACACAATCTTCAAACACATCAAGAGTACTATTTACTAAATTATCAAGATTTATATCCAAATCATTGAAAATTTGAATTTCTTTAGAAATATCCATCATTCACCTGGAACTAGATAACTCACGATGGTTTTAAAAATCGGAGCAGCTGTAGAACCTCCTGTAACATATTCAGAACGTGGAGAAATTGCAGCACCCCATAGTAAAACAGATCCAACTACAGGTCCTTCATCAGTTTCGATAAATCCAGTAAAAGATGTATTGAATCTAGAATTTGAATAACCAATCCCTTCGATGTGTGTCCTACTTGTACCGGTCTTACCGCCGATTGTATAATTATCCATTCTTAGGGACTTACCGGTACCATTTTTTCCCTCGACTACGTTAATTAATAATTCTTTGAGCTTCATTGCTGTTGATTCTGAAATAATCTCAATTGAACTTTTATTATCACTTATTCCTCTAGTCAAAGTTAAGTCTACATTTTTTCCACCATTAGCAATAATGCTATAAGCTTTTACCATTTGATATTGAGAAACATCAATTGAGTATCCTATTGAAAGTGAGCTTAGACATGTTTTACAAGTATTGTATTCCGTAAAGCCTCCCCTAGTTTCACCAGATAATTCAATTCCAGTTTTTTCAGAAAAGCCAAACCTTATTAAAAATTCTTCAATATCTTTTATATCTGAACTTTGAGTTGCAAGAATTGTTCCAACGTTTGATGATCTCTCAATTATTTCCTTTACAGATAAAATATATTTCTCGTGCTTAAGAAAGTCATGAAAGCAACCTTTATCCTTTCCTTTGTAATTTATAGCACATGAACCATTGATAATTTCAATTTGATCATCAACTTCAAATGTTGTTGTTGCTTGAATTAGGTTGTTTTCTATTGCTGAGCCAATTGTGAAGATTTTTAGTGCTGACCCAGGTTCATAATTAGCTCTTCCGCTAATGAGATTTATATTAAAATTTTCAGTTTCAGGGGATTTTTTTTCTGCAGAGATAATGATCTCCCCACTGAGAGCATTAGCAAATACAACTGAACAATTGTATGCTTTTGTTTCGGATAATGCTTGTGCGCAAAGATTCTCACTTAAATACTGTAGATCACCATCTATAGAAAGTATTATGTCATCACCATGGACAGGTTGTATTGTACTTATTTCTCCTTGAGGAATAATCGATCCATTAGGGGCAGCCTCATATCTTAACTCTCCATTTCTACCGGTAAGTAAAGTGTCGTAATATAGCTCAAGGCCCTCGATTCCGTTATTGTCTGGGTCTACTCTTCCAACAATATTCTGTAGCGAATTCGAGTGTAATATTCTTTTAGACGATAACTCTGGGTAAAGGCCTTTATAGTTCCAACTTTTAATTTCTTTTCCTATTTCAAAATCAACATTTCTTTTAATATAAAAATATGAATTTCTAGATTCAAGCTCACTTAAAATTTTATTTTCTTCCATGTCTAAAAATAATGAAAGTACTTCAGATAGTTCTTCTTTCTCTGAGACCTCATTTGGTCGGATACCAATATTATAAGACTGGACACTACTGGAGATAACATTAAGGTTTCTGTCGTAAATAGATCCTCTTGCTGCTTCTAAAACCTCTACTCTTTCTCTGTATGACAAAGCTTGGTTCTGAAAATATTCAGATTTGGAAAATTGAAGATCGTAAACAGTTGATATAAAAAGTGCTGCACCAGTTAGGAAAGTTGCATTGACAAGTATGAATAATAGAATCTCCTTCACTTTTTTAAAGTTCATTTACCAAACCCTAAAACCGTTGTAGCTTCTCTATTTTCAGACATAG
>NHJS02000041.1 GCA_002169115.2 bacterium TMED221
AATCTGCTGAAACTATTGCCAGAGTTTCTGCTAATGCCAGCACTCCTCTGGAAGACACTCGAATGAGAAAAAGATGGGAGGAAGAAATGGAAGTTTATAGAGAAGTTAAAAGCGATATTTATGGATATGAAGTTTTTAGAGGAAATACATTTTTATCTTTTCAATCAAATTTAAATATTCCTACTCCATTAGATTATGTTATAGGTCCTGGCGACAAGTTGTTTATAGATATTTATGGTCAATCTGAAAATTATTATCAATCTGAGGTAAGTCCTGATGGAGATGTTATTCTTGAAAATATTGGCCCCGTAAATCTTAACGGATTGTCTTTGAAGAATGCAAAGAAGAGACTGCTTTCTAGATTCAAAACAATTTATACAGGCATTAATAATAAAACAACTTTTGTTAATATTTCTGTTGGAATACCAAGAGCAGTTAGAGTTAATATTGTTGGTGAGGTAAACTTGCCTGGAACTTATAATTTTAGTGCTTTTAATACGGTATACAATGCTATTTATGTAGCTGGTGGTATTACCGAAAAAGCAACTTTAAGAGAAATAAAACTCTACAGAAACAATAAGTTAGTAAATACAGTGGATGTTTATAAATTCTTAAATAAAGGTGATGGTACTTCAAATATAAGATTAGAAAACAATGACCTTATTGTGGTTGGCCCTTACACCAACAGAGTAACAATTGAAGGAGCAGTAAAAATACCTGGTAAATTTGAAACTAAAAATAATGAGACTTTAGCGGACCTGATATCATACTCTGGTGGACTTTCTGAAAATGCATTTAAAAAATCGATTAAACTAACAAGAATAATTGATGGAGAGTTAAAAATAGTTGATATAAATTCAGATCAATTTGAATTTTTTAAACCTATGACTGGTGACAAGTTTCAAGTAGATCAAATAATAGAAAAATATAACAATAGAGTTATAGTTAGTGGAGCAGTTTATAGACCTGGAACTTTTTCTGTTTATGATGGTATGTCAATTAAAGATTTAGTTGAAAAGGCAGGAGGTTTAAAAAGTGATGTTTATTATGAAAAGGCCTATGTGACCAGAACTAATAAAGACTATTCAACAACTACAATTACATTAGATCTTCAAAACGAAATGAATAAACCTTCTTTTCTTTTAAAAGAAGAAGACATATTAAATATTCTTTCTTTAAACGATTTAAGTGAAGACAATTANGTTGAAATTATGGGCGAGATAAATAACCCAGGAGTTTTTCCATATTCAGAAAACCTTTCTGTTTCNGATTTAATTTTACTTGCAGGAGGTTTTAAAGAAAACGCATCTTCCAGNAGGATTGAAATTAACAGAAGGTTGTCAGTAAACAAATTAAATGATAATAATATTACTGAAATTTTAACTTTTGATTTGAATAAAAATATTAATAAAAGTTCATTAACTATAAAACCTTTCGATCANGTTATAGTTAGAAAAAATCCAAATTTTTACGTTCAACAATATGCTAGAGTTGAGGGTGAAGTAATGTATCCTGGAAAGTACGCTATCTCATCGAAAAATGAAAGAATATCTGATTTAATTAACAGATCAGGNGGGTTTAAAAATATGGCTTATTTAAAGGGCGCAACACTCATTAGACTAACGGAATTCGCTGAAATAAAATCTGATTTAACAAAAAAAATAAAAAATCTTAACGATCTCAAAANTAAAGTTTCNTCTAAGAAAGGAACTTTAACTGAATCGGAAGTTTTATTAATTCAAAGAATTGATGAGGATTTAAAGANTCTTGAGNCTCAAAAAAATGACAGTAAAAATCTTGGNAGTTATGCTAAAACTGAAAGNATTTCTGAAATTATAAAAAAGAATTCAGTTCAGGGTGATATTCCTATTTCAAAATCAGAAGCGATTGGTATTGATTTAGAGGCAATTATTAAATCACCAAAATCTAAATCAGACTTATTGTTAAAGGAAGGTGATGTTATAGTTGTACCAAAAAAATTAGAAACAGTTAGACTCAGAGGAGAATTATTATANCCTANTACTGTAAGNTTTATTCCNAATAAAAGCTTGAAATATTATATTAANTCATCGGGAGGTTTTGATAATAAAGCAAAACGCTCCGANACCTATATTGTTTATGCTAATGGTGATGTAGCCAGAACCAAAAAATTCCTGTTTTTTAATATATACCCAAAANCTGAGCCTGGTTCTGAGGTNATAGTTCCAAAAAAGCCNTTAAAAAACCCAATTGCAGCTAATCAATTATTAAGTTTTACNACAGGTTTGGCAACTTTAATTTTAGCAATTAATCAAATTAATTAACGTGAGCTTGGAAAAAAATACTTTTGAAGATAAGATCTCTTTAAGTTTTCTTTATGAACGACTTAAAGAATGGATATTGTTTTTATTTTCCAATAAGGGAATAATAATTTTAGGTACATTTTGTTTTTTATTTTTTACTATTTCTTTTAATTATCTCATTAAACCAACCTATTTTGCTAGAACAACTTTTGTATTAGATAATGACAGCACAAGTTCCATGGGGGATTTGAGTTCTTTGGCCTCTTTAGCTGGTATTAATGCTTCAAGTTTTATTGATGCTTCAAGTCTATTTCAGATTGATAATATACAAGAATTATACAGATCTAATTCAATGATTAAAAAAACCTTGATGTCTTCAGGGAATGATGGTAAAAAAGATTTTATCTTAATTAAACGTTTTATTCAATCGGAAAATCTAGTAAATAAATGGAATAAACTAGGAGTTGACACTAATAATCTTGGATCAAATAAGACTATCTCAAGAGTTAAAGATAGTTTAATAAAGGATCTGATAAAAAATATAAAAAAGAAAAATTTAATAGTTGATAAGCCCAGTAGAAAAACAACTATTTTAGAAATTGGTTTTGATCATAAAGATGAAACCTTAGCTAAAACCTTTAATGAAAATTTAGTTAAAATAGTTAACCAATTTTACAATGAAACTAAGACACTAAAAACAGGGTCAAATCTTAAAATTTTACAAAGACAGTCTGATAGTGTCAAAATTGTTTTGGACACATCTATTATGCTTCTAGCAGAGATAGATCAGAGCATTCCAAATCCAAACCCTCTTTCAAAGGTAAATCTAGTTCCATATCAAAAAGCTATGATTGACGTTCAAGCCAATAGCGCTATTTATCAAGAACTTCTCAAACAGCTAGAGTTAGCAAAAGTAACTCACAGAAATAATATGCCTTTAATTCAAATTATCGATAGTCCCAGTTATCCTTTAGAAAACTCAAGATGGAAATTATTAAAAACCATCATTTATGGAATGATTTTGGGCTTAGGGTTTTCAATTTTTTCATTGTCATTCAAAAGAACCCTAGATTCGCTGTAAATTTATTCATATATTCATTTAACTCATTAATATTTAAAATGAATAAAAAGGTTAAGAATATTTTTATAAAAAATTTCATTAATCTTTCATTAAATCAAGGGGTTAACATTTTAATAGCAATTATTGCCACTCCAATACTGTTCCAGAACTTAGGTGATAGTCAATTTGGGCTAGTTAACTATGCATTTTCAATATTTATGTTGATGTCTATTGTTGTTAGCTATGGCTATCATTTAAACGGTCCAAAACAAATTTCTATTTTGAATGATATTAATAAGGAAGCAACCCTCATAAAAAATTTAGTATCTCTAAGATTATTTATTGCAATTGTTATATCATTAATTATTATTGTTTTTACAGTAACAACTTCCTTTTTTAATAATTATAAGCTAATTATACTTTTCTCGATTCCAATTTTGTTTAGTGAAGCCGTTCATCCTGTATTTTATCTGCAGGGAAAAAATAATTTATCTGTATTAGCCATACTCAATGCTGTTTCTAAATTAATTTACTTAGTATTAATAGTGTTAACTATTACTGGTCCAGATGATGCTTTTATGGTTAATTTAATTTACGGTTCAGTGTTATCAACTTTATATATTCTTTATTGGATTTTGTTTTTTAAAAAGAAAAAGTTGAAAATTGATTTCTCAGACTTAAATCAAATAAAATTTAGATTACATGAAAATTTTCAATTTTTTATGTCATCTGTTGCTGGGCACGTATCTATTCATAGTGCTCTAGTAATTCTTAAATTATTTGTTAATGACTCTGAACTAGGAAAATTTGCTTTGGCAAATAGAGTTGCCTTTTTACTTAGAATGATACCTGTGTTTATTATTCAGTCTGTTTTACAAAACGCTACGGTTATAAATAAGAATGATAATCCTAATTTAAATAAGTACTTGAATTATTATTTTAAAAGAGGATTAGTTTTAACATTTAGTTTAGGTGTTTTATGTACACTGTTTTCTAAATGGATTATACTATTATTTTCAGGTGAAGAAATAATATATTCAAATCAAATTCTAAGCTTATTATCCTTTATTCCTTTTTTAGCTATGTTAAATTTTAAAAATATTTTAATAATTCTAATAAATGAAAAAAAAGATGTTTTAAATAAATCTACATGGTATTCATTGTTTTTTATGATTCCATTAGCATTAATACTAAGTTATTATTNTAANGGCTTTGGACTGGCTGTAGCATTATTAATATCNGAGTTTATCAGTTTNNTAGTTCANACNATANTTCTTTCAAAATCTAATACAAATGGANAATAAATTAGCCATAATAATAGTTAATTGGAAACAGTACGAATTAACTTCAAAATGTTTATTGTCTATTTATAAAAGTAAATTCAAAAACTTTGAGGTTNTTTTAATTGATAATGAATCAAATTTTAAAAAATTAAAAAATCTTAGTGATAATTTTAAAAAACTAAAAGTTTTTCAAAATGAATATAACCGAGGATTTGGAGCAGCTAATAATCAAGGGATAAATTATGCTATTCAAAATAATTTTAAATATGTAATGCTATTAAATAATGATACTGAGGTTGATGAAAATTTTATAAATCCATTAATAAATACAACAAATAAAGACAATTTAATTGGTGCTGTTCAACCTTTAATAATGAATTATAATAATAAAAATTCTGTTTGGAGTGCTGGTGGGTATATTAATAAATTTTTTGGTTACACATCCACAATTAAAAACCCAAATAGAAATTTACGACTTGACTGGGTTACAGGATGCTGTATTTTATTAAAAGTAGATATAATAAAAAAAGTTGGCCTAATTGATGAGAATTTTTTTGCATATTATGAAGATGTAGACTGGTCCTTTAGAATTAAAGATTTAGGATTTTCCCTTAATTTAGTTAACACAAGTTTGGTATACCATCACGGTTCAAAATCCTCTAAAAATTCATCATTTGAAGGAAATTTATCTCCAAAAGTTCATTACCTAAATTTTAAAAATCACATATATCTTTTAAGAAAGCATATTAATAAATTTAATTTTTTGGGATTAATTCTATATCAATCAATTAAACTTTTTTTCTATTCAGTATATTTCATTTTAAGATTAAGATTTAATAAATTAAGAATTATTTATCAGGGTATAATTGATGGGCTTAAACTTGAAATTAAATGATTGTACTAGCTTCTTTACTTATTTTAATTTACATAATTTTCATTGGTCTTACCTTAGGTGAAATATATAAGGGAAATTCTGCGTACCTATTACTNTANNTAATATGTTTTTTGCCCTTTTATACTGTTTTTCAAATTACAGTTTTTAATGCTTTTGAAAATATAGTTCTTATAAACAGCATTAAATATTCAAAAGATTTTGTTTTCTTTTCAAGTTTTATACTTTTTATAATCGGAACTAAGCGTTCCTTTATTAATAGAACTTTTAATTTTTCTGTTCTTGATAAATTAATTATTACTTTTCTAGCCCTAGTACTTGTTTACTTAATTATTCCCTTAGGAGAAGCTAATTTGATTTCTAAAATAATTTATGCTAAAAATATCTTTTTAATTGGAATACTATATTTTTTTGGCCGAAACACAGATTTTAATTTCAAAAACTGGAACATAGTTATTAAACTGCTGGTTTTCTTAACCTTGTTGTCTTTTATAATTGCGCTTCTTGAGACTGTCGCTGGTACTCACTTGCATTCTTTTTTAGGATATTCTAATTATAATCTTGTTGTTAATGATATTGATCCTCAGGGTAATTATGGATTGAATTGGTCATTTGAAAGTCAAGGTGCTAAGCCTAGATATGCTTCATTTTTTGCTGATCCACTAGAATTTTCAGCATCTTTATTATTGTTTTTTTCTTTAGTTCTATGGCTATTTACACACTCAAAGCATAAACAAAACAAACTTCTTTTTTTTAGTCTAATTTTGGTAATTATTTTTTCATTTCTGTTTGCTTTTTCAAGAGCCTCTATGTTTTCTGGAATTTTAGTTTTAGTTTTTGGACTTTATTTATCGAGGAATTATAAAATAATTTTTTCTATGTTTTTCATAGTATTATTAGGATTTGTTTACGTATATAATTTTTCAGATGAAGAGTTGAGATTTTTTATTCAAGATACTCTGACCTTTCAAAATACATCAAGTTTAGGACATTTAGTTGAGTGGATTGAAGGAATTATTTCCATTTATGAAAATCCGTTTGGAGTGGGATTAGCTATGAGTGGTAATGCAAGTGGTGTGGACCAATCCATTAAAATTGGAGGTGAAAATCAATTTTTAATATATGGCGTTCAGATGGGAATTGTTTCTTTAGTTCTTTATTTATTAATATTAATTAAAGCNATNTATAATTCTGCNAGNCTNTANNTAAAGTCTGTTGATTATAATCATAAATCAATTGGTTTTATNACCAGTCTAACNAAATTTGGATTGNTAATTCCTTTATTTACCGCTAATGCTGAACTATATCTTTTTGTAGCGCTTTTTTCTTGGTATCTTGTAGGTCAATCAGAAAGGCTATACAACACAAAATTATAATTTGAAAAAGATTACTGTCCTTGTTGATTTATACTATTTAAAAGCTGCTGTTGCTGGTATTGGAAGTTATATAAGAGAACTTGAAGCTTCATGTAAAGATCACGGATCTGATCATATCAAGTATATCTTTACACACGATATTAATAAATTAGTAGGAAAGGCTATTTTTTTAAATTCTAACAACAAAATTATAAGATGGATTTTTCAAATTAGATATTTGATATATAAACAAATTAAGTTACCACTAAAAATACTTTTCTCTAAAGCGGATTTTGTTATTTGTCCAGATTATATAGCACCTTTAATCACATTTAATGCAAAAAGAGTTACCGTACTGCACGATTCACTTTTTTGGGATTATAAAAAAAATTACAGTGTTTTGTGGAGGAAATATTTTATTACTCTAATTAATTTAGGTATAAATAGCAGAACTCAAATTATAACAACAAGTAATTACTCTAAAAAGAATTTAATCAAAATTTTAGGCAGTGATAAAAGTATCAGTTATGTGTATCAAAGTTTTAATTTTCACAAAACTTCATCGTCTAATTACATAACACCTAAAAATTACTTATTACACATTGGTTCATTTGAAAAAAGAAAAGATTTAATTACTCTAGTCAAAGCATTTAGATTAGTTGATGATTCCAATTTAAAACTAGTACTTGCAGGAGCGCAAATAATCAATGGTAATTCTGAGGTTTTAGATGAAATCAAAACGTTTATTTTTCAAAACAAACTAGAAGGTAAGGTCATTTTAGCTGGATATGTTTCCAAAGATGAAGCAAGCGTACTGTATAAAAATGCAAGAATATATGTATTTCCCTCACTAGATGAAGGATTTGG
>NHJS02000015.1 GCA_002169115.2 bacterium TMED221
ATTTTATAGAGATTCAAATATTATGAGGAGCAAAATATTTATAGCGCATGGTTTTTCAGATCAAGCTATTAATTTTAATGATTATGAGAAAACGTATAAGTTCTTAAGCTCGAAAACTGGAGAAATTATTAGTTATACGGGAGATTTTGGCCATACAGTAACCAAGGAAGTAAGCCAGAAAGTTTGCGAATGGTTAAGTAATTAATATGAGCCCTGCTATAGGGCTCATATTACAGCAACTACTCTCTATGTCTTTGAGCTGCTGCCATAGCTGTTTCACTACCATATTTCTCATTGATTTTTTCTACTGTTTCAAAATGATCAGCTCGTCTATGAGTTAAGCAGTTTCCTTTTTTATCAACGCCCCAAAGAGCATATGCTATAAAAGGTTTCAGATGATCAGGTGTTTGGTCAAAATGTGGGATACCAAATCTTATTAAAAGATTATTACGGTCAGCACCACTTGCTTTTTGCTCAGCAATAATTCGTTGAACTTCAACCTGAAGATCCTTCACGTCGTCGCCATTCCACGAACCAACCACTGTTCCATCGGGCAATATAATATCGTCACCATTAGGTGTTGGATGTTCTGCCATGATTACTCCTCCTTATTTATCGTTNANNGATATTATAGTGAAAATATACTNAAAAATATATAATCNNCTATAGAGAAATTTNACTTTGTAGCTCAATTACAAGNAAATTCNGANATATAAGCATTTCTGAGGGCTAAACCAATTAAAGGGNCATCNCCATACTTNGAATANAAGGAAATATTTTCTTNNATCTCTATGTCTATCAAANTCCTAAGTTTAGCAGCTGANANTATTAGATCATTTGGTTTNCAGAAAAAGTCTANAGAATGNCTAGTAAANGTATATTCTTGTGCCCACTCTAGNCCTCCTTCTAGNCCATAAATATANTGATCATACATATCAGGNGTCGCTCNATCTAAGTAATCATCAATCGTAGGNGCAGNGCTATGACTTACTATGCTATATGACATTGCAAGANANAATATTACAAACTTATNCATTACTTNAAACCNAATTTNTTAAGNCGNTTTAGAATANCTGTTGATTCNCTTTTTACAGANTGCGGGGCTGTTTCACCAACTCCATTTCTAGACTTGACTGATGTNACAGGATCAAGGACTTTATGTATATCNGNCCCTATTAANTCTGANAAGTTTCTTAAATCCTCTAATGAAAGATCTTTGAGCTGGATNGATTTCTTNTCACAAAACTTAACAATATCTCCTACAACATGNTGTGATGTTCTAAAAGGCATGCCTTTTTTTGACAAGTATTCTGCTAAATCTGTAGCAGTAGAAAANGAGCTCGACGCTATTGAAGTTGCATTGTCTTTATTAAGCGACATCGTCGATATCATTCTTGGCATTAAGCTCAAACAACTCATTGTGGTATCAATTGATTCAAACAATATGCTTTTATCTTCCTGCATGTCTCTATTATAAGTTAAAGGAAGACCTTTCATTAGTGTTAGAATANCNACAAGACTGCCGTATACACCGCCTGTCTTGCCTCTAATTAGTTCAGGTACGTCNGGGTTTTTCTTTTGCGGCATGATAGATGACCCTGTACAAAATCCCTCGTCTAATTCTACTAAACTAAATTGAGGGTTCATCCACAACACTATTTCTTCACATATTCTTGATAAATGCATCATGATCATAGAGTTTACATAAGCAAAGTCACAGACAAAGTCTCTATCACTAACTGCATCCATAGAATTCTTGGTTACTGATTTAAAACCGAGAGATTTCGCAACCATNGNNCTGTTTAGCTTNAGGGATGTTCCAGAAAGAGCTGCTGAGCCTAATGGCATAATATTGATGGATTCTCTGTTATTTAACAACCGAANTTCATCTCTATGAATCATTTCGCACCAAGCAAGCAANTGATGNCCNAATGTNACAGGCTGTGCNACNTGCATATGNGTGAATCCTGGAAANANTGAATCAGNGTGTTTTATAGCAACATTAGCTANAACAAATTGTATNNCTCTAAGTTGATCTATATANANNTCAATAAAATCTCTTANATATAAACGNAGGTCTGTTGCAACNAGNTCATTTCTTGACCTCCCAAGATGAATTTTTTTACCTACATCACCAATAATTGATACCAATGCATTTTCAATGTTCATGTGTACATCCTCAAAATCAACAGACCACTTAAGTTTGCCATTTTCAGCTAGCACGAGGACCTTTTTTAAACCATCGATAATTTTCTTCTTTTCAGTAGATGTAATATGTCCACAGCTCTTAAGCATATCGACATGAGCTATTGTTACTTTGATGTCTGAGCTGAATAGTACAATATCTATATTAAGACTTTGGCTAAATTCAAGAACCTCAGCATCCATTTGTTTGGTGAATCTACTNGACCAGGTTACATTTTTCATTATATTTGTTATTTTTTAATTACATTATTTATAAGTAAGTATAGTATAAATAAAAACAAAAAATTATAAATATGAAAAATATAATTAAACTTGCAACACGAAATAGCCCATTGGCACTAAAACAGGCAGATATGGTAAAACAGCTTATGTCTAAGAGCTGTGAAATTATGATTGTGCCAATGACATCATCAGGTGACACAGTTTCACAGAAGGTTTTTAAACAACATGGTGGCAAAGGGCTCTTTCTTAAGGAACTAGAAGAATCATTGCTAAACAAAAAATGTGATATTGCTGTTCACTCACTAAAAGATGTTCCAGCAATATTGAACAAGAAATTCAAAATTATATCAATTTCTGAAAGGGAAGACAGTGCAGATGCTCTAGTCTCAGAAAATTTTAATTGCATAGAAGAATTGCCAAAGAATGCAGTCATTGGCACTTCTAGTCCTAGAAGAATTTCGATGTTAAAAAAATATTCTAGAGATTTTAAAATTGTAGAAATTAGGGGAAATATTCAGACTAGATTGAAAAAAATGAAAGATGAGAATATCGATGGAATAATTCTAGCTGCAGCAGGTCTGCATCGAATGGGCCTAAAAGACAAAATAAAACAATATCTTCCTCTGGAGAATTTTATACCATCAGCGGGACAAGGAATACTATGCATAGAATACTTAGAATCAAACCATGTAATTGAAAAAATATTATCAAAGCATGCGATTAAAAAAGTACAAGCATGTGCTGATATAGAAAGAAATTTTATAAAATCTTTAAATGGGGATTGCATGTCGCCGATAGGAGTGCATGCAAGATATAAGAATGACAAAATTGAAGTATGCGCATATGTGTCAGATATTGATGGTCAAAATAATATACGAACTAAATATGAAGATGCGTCTGAAGAAGATGTTAATGCGGGAGAAAAACTTGCTCAGATCTTTATACAACAGGGCGCAAGAAAACTTTTAAGTAAATANCATGAAAATAACAGTAACCTCAGAATTAACTATATATAATGACTTGGTGAAATTATGCAATAATAGAAGTATAGCAATAGAAAAAAAAATAGCTCTATCTATAGAAAAACTTTCGTTTAAAAATAAAATTTATACAAACCCTATGACACATGTTCAGAATATTATATTTCAAAGCAAGAACGCTGTTAGATATTCTGTAGATATACATAAGGACATAGCTAACAATACTAAAGCAAAGATCTATTGTTTGGGTAAATATACTAAATCAGAGCTAAACAAATTATTTGAGAATGAGATTATACACCCGTACGAAAACTACTCCAGTGAAGCATTGATAGACTTGATAAGCAAAGAAACNGAATACAACAGGACATATATAGTAATAAAAGGAGAGGGCGGCAGAAGTTATATAAGCGATCAATTATTGAAGCTAGGGAAGGTGGTTGATCAGCTGAATGTTTATAGACGAAATGAAATAAATGCGTTCATAAGCGAAAAAGATTTATCTGACAAAGAAAGTAATTATATATTGATATCAAGCAAGACCGCATTAAATGCATTTATTAAGTTTACTAACAATTTAGCTACTTACAAGAAGATGATACTAATAACGCCAAACGCTCGACTAACAGAAGATATTCAAAACAATCCTTTTGATGATGTAATGATTATTGCAAATAATAGTAGTGCGAATACATACATAGAAAAGATACAAGAACATAATGATAAAGAATAATTTAATATTAGCTGGAAGTGGATACTTAGGCGAATCAATAATTGCTAAATATAATATTATTAAGAATACATTTAACATTATAGAGCTTTGTAGAAGTTTAAAAGATAAAAGACCTGGGGCAAAAACGATACAAATAGATTTTGATAACATCGTTGAAGACATGAGTTACATTGAAGGCTCAGTGATCGTTTACATGGCGCCACCAGATACTGTGAGTTTAAAAGATACAAGAATAAAAAAATTTTTGGAAAATATCAGGAATTATAAAATAAAGAAATTAATTTATATTAGCACAAGTGGTGTCTACGGTAATTGTAACGGTCAAATTGTAAATGAAGAAAATCCATTAAACCCTATGACTGATAGAGCCAAAAGGAGGGCAGATGCAGAATCTCAAATACAGAAATTTTGTATGACAAAAAATATTGGTGGCGTCATTTTTAGAGTGCCTGGGATTTATGGTAGAAACAGACTGCCAATAAAAAGAGTCAGGGACCGTGATCCACTAGTAAAGATAGAAGAAAGCAGAATAACTAATTTAATACATGTTAGTGATTTAACTAGACTTATAATTAAAGCATCAAAACTAACAAACAAAAAAACTGAAATAATAAATGTTAGCGATGGGAACGCAGTAAAAACTACCAAGTACTATGAAATTATTTATAAATCATTAAACATAAAGCTGCCGGAATATATAAGTTACGAACAGGCTATAAGTATTTATGATGAGAAGAGAGCAAGCTTTTTAAAAGAATCTAGGGTGTTAGATGTTACTAAGATGAAGCAGCTATTTCCTAATTGTATAAAATATGAAAAACTCGAAGATGGTGTAGAAAAAAGCTTATAGACCCAGCCATCTGATTAAAGGTTTCCATTCTTCACGATCTTGAGCGGTAGCACTCTCTCCCATTTCAAAAACACCAAGGCCTGATCTAGCAGATCTTATATAATTAGTGTTATCTCTAAATGCAGTAACATATTTTAGACCTTTTTCTTTTACTAAGTAAGTGTCCAACTCTAAGAAGATGTTAGTGTTAGCTCTTGCTCTGTTTGCAACTAATCCTACTTTAATTTTATTTCTTATTACAGGCCCCATTGAACGAAGAGAAAGAAGAAAATCACCTGCTGCCTTCATATCAATAGGAGACGGCATTACAGGGACAACAATCATGTCAGCTTTTTTAATATATGTGTCTAATCTAGATCCATAAACAGCTGCAGGTACATCATAGATTACCACAGTATTTTTATTTTTTTTGAGTGGTTTTTGAAACTTAGTAGAGCCTCTAATTTTTGACTTGTTCGATGGTCTTTCTTTTAACCATTGAGTACTAGAGCCCTGAGGGTCTAGGTCAACTAAATGAGTTTCATATCCTTTTTGTGCGCAATAAGCTGCAAGGTTTACAGCAATAGTGGTCTTTCCAGAACCACCTTTAGAATTGATTACCATAATAGATTTCATGGTTTGTCTCCAAGTAATAATTTATGATATCAAAGTGGGTGATAAACTACCATTAATATTAGTCCAATATAATCCTAACTGGAGCATGATCCGATGTTCTTGGCTCTACCAAGCACCAAGACTTGTGACGAGTTTCTTTATCAATATAATAGCCGGAACATTTCCTCCTGATCTTGTCTGATACAAGAATTAGGTCAATTCTATAGCCAATATTACGCTGAAAGGCTCCTGAACGATAGTCCCACCATGTAAATGTCTTAGNTGGAAAATCAAAATCATCAAAAACATCAAATAAGCCAAGACCCATCAAACTCTTAAGAGCAGATCTTTCTTGATCAGAACAAAGTATTTGGCCAGAAGTTTTTTCAATATCAAAAACATCATTATCAGTTGGCGCAATATTAAAATCACCAAGAAGGACTACTTTGTCATGTTGTGATAGTAATTTTTTTGTATACTTATGGAGCTGTCTAAACCATGATAATTTGTAATTATACTTATCTGTATTAAGATCCTGGCCATTTACGACATAAAGGTTGAGAATAGAAATGCCATTAATAGTAACAAGCAAGGACCTAGCTTCGTTCTTGTCGGTTTTAACAGGATTGAGATCTACATAAGATGGTTTAGATTTTGAGATTATAGCAACACCATTATACGTTTTTTGACCGTAAAAGGTGACATGATACCCTGCTTCAATTATTGTATCATCAGGAAAATTATCATCAGTAGATTTGGTTTCCTGAAGTACAAGTACATCGGGATTAAATTCTTCTAAATACTGTAAGACAGCATGAATACGGACTTTGATAGAATTAACATTCCATGTAGAAATTATCATATATCTAGATTTTTGACAGAGGAATATTTCTGTTTTATGAACTCGCGCCTAGGCTCTACATCATCTCCCATTAGCTCAACAACAACTTGGTTAAGATCTTCTAATGGTAAAACCTTTAGTAAAGTTCTAGATTTAGTATTCATTGTAGTTTCCTCTAATTGTGATGGATTCATTTCGCCTAAACCTTTATATCTTTGAAGTGTCATAGATCTCTTGCTTAAATCAATTAAAGAANTTAAGCACTCTTTAAGTTTATAGGTAGGAGATTCGTCATCAGAATCAGAAGTTCTATATTTGAAAATTGAACTAGCATAATGCTGTAATTTTAAATTAACAAGATCTAAGTATGAGTCAGAGCTAAAAAAATGTTTGTTTAAGGGATCTAAATTTGTAGTAACACCATTGATTGTTTTTTGAATATTTATGTTATAAGTCTTGTCTTCAGCAGATTGATCAGATGGTGATAGATTAAATTTAATATTGATTGGTGTATTCATGTTTAAAAATTTCATAAAAGATGCGCACCATNATTTAATTTTCTTAATGTCTTTGAGATTTTCAATACTAAAAACNTCATAGAGTGCTAAATTCTCAAGAATTAACTTATCTCTTCTAGAAGAAAACTGGTCAATAACTGATGACAAATTTGAATATGATGTTAATAAAGAATAGAAAGTATCTTTATCAACTTTGGCATCATCAATATACAGAGAATAATTAGATGCTATATCTTCATTTATAAAATTAGATAAAGCCTTATCATCAACAAGATATCTTTGAGATTTACCTTTTTTCATTTTATACAANGGTGGTTGAGCAATAAAAANATGACCATGATCTATAAGTTTCTTCATTTTTGTTTCGAATAAAGTTAACAGCAGCGTTCTTATGTGTGCGCCGTCAACATCTGCATCTGTCATGATTATGATTTTACCATATCTTAAGTTTTCTAATTTAAGATCATCTCCAAAGCCACAGCCTAATGCCGTAATGAGAGTTGTTATTTCTGATGAAGACAAAATCTTATGATCTTGGGCCCTTTGTGTGTTTAGTATTTTACCTTTTAGAGGTAATATTGCCTGTATTTTACGATCTCTAGCTTGTTTAGCTGAACCTCCAGCAGAATCACCCTCAACTATAAATATCTCTGTTTTGGTCGGGTCTTTTTCTTGACAGTCGGCTAGTTTACCCGGGAGATTTCCTATGCTTAGGGGGTCTTTTCTTCTAATTAACTCTTTTGCTTTTCTAGCTTCTTCACGAGCTTTTGCTGCTTGATATATCTTAGCTAGAATTGACTTTAATTCTTTTGGATTCTCTTCAAAGAATTCTGAAAGTTTTGAATTAAGACTAGATTCAACGATACCCTTTACTTCTGAAGAGACTAACTTATCTTTCGTCTGTGATGAAAATTTTGGATCAGACATTTTGACAGATATTATAGCAGATAAGCCTTCTCGAGAATCTTCACCCGTAACGTCAATCTTATCCTTTGAGCCTGATGATTGTTTAGAAATTAAATTATTAACGGTTTTAGTTAGGGATGCTTTGAAACCAGATAAATGCGTACCACCATCTTTTTGAGGGATATTGTTTGTAAAACAAAGAATATCCTCTTGGTATGAAGAGTTCCATAGCATAGCGACTTCTATAAAAATATTTTTAGANTCAGATTTGAAATATATNATTTCTTCTTGTATTAGTGTTTTTTTCTTAGTAATTTCTTTTATATATTCTTTTATGCCGCCTTCGTATTTATATTCTTCTTTTAATGATTTTGTCTCATCTGTAAATCTAATTTTTATGCCGCTATTTAAAAACGCAAGCTCTTTAAATCTTCTTCTTAGAAGATCAGTGTTATATTTGGTTAGTGTGAAATATTTTTTACTTGGTTTGAATGATATTTTTGTGCCATTAAGCTCTGTCTTACCTTCTATTTTCAAGGGAGCTATAGGCTTGCTATCTTTATACTCTTGTGTGTGGATAGATCCGTTTTTATAAATAGTCAATTCTAGTGTTTCTGACAAAGCATTGACAACAGAGACGCCAACACCATGTAACCCGCCTGACACCTTATAAGAATTATCGTCAAACTTGCCGCCAGCATGTAGGACCGTTAGAATAACTTCCGCAGCAGATTTTTTTTCTCCTGGGTGCTCGTCAACTGGAATGCCGCGACCATTGTCTATGACGGTTACAGACTGGTCCTCATGTACGGTTACATCGATTGTATCACAATGCCCTGCAAGTGCCTCGTCTATAGAGTTGTCCATTACCTCGAAAATCATTTGGTGTAAGCCGCTACCATCATCCGTATCACCAATATACATTCCGGGTCTTTTCTGAACCGCTTCTAGCCCTTTTAGCACCTTAATATTCGATGAGTCGTATTTGTTGTTAGCCACTATTAACCACCTTGAGGTCTTTCCCCTTAAATTCGTATATTCTTGTTACTGTATTATTTATGGACTCTTCCAGCTTCGCTTTATACAAGTCTGGTGCAGTGACAAAACACTGTGCTTCTGAGTCTACTAGTAAGTTTATCACAAGCAGTAGATTCTTATCATCTATTCCAAAGAATAAATCATCAATTAATATTATAGGTTTGTCGCCATGTTCCACGTGAAACACTTTTGCTTGGCTTAAGNCTAACAGCAATCCATTGATAACCTGGGTAGACATTGATGACNTGTCTTTGAGATTATTTCCATTAGATCTAAAGTGTATATCACATCTATGGGGGCCCGCAGATGTATGTTTTAATGCTAGGTCCTTTTCTCTTAGAGATCTTATAGATTCATGAAGTGGCAATGATTTATCCCAACCTTGTTCAAAGATTAATGTTGAATCTTTAATNTCATCATATGCATCTGGTATTATTTCTAATATTTTGCTTTTGTAGTCTATAAAATATTTATTTAGGAGAATAAAGTAATCTTTTCTTTTATTATGAATTTCATCGCCATATTTTATAAAAAGATTGTCCCAATAATCTAGATTATCTATCTCTCTTTTTTTTAATATATTGTTTCTTTGTTTAAGAGCCTTGTTGAAGTTTTTATAGAGATCCAAGTAACTGTGTTCCACGTGAAACGTTCCCCAATCAAGCAGAGACCTTCTAGATTCAGATGGTCCAGTGATAATATTCTCAACCCCAAAATTTAAAGCTAGAACAGGAAAGGAGGTCAATAGTTGTTTAGCCGAAGCACGACTATCATTAATTTTGACGATATTAGACCCTTTTAACTTCTTTTCGATGCTTATACTGATATTTTCATGTATTTTAGTAACATTTAGAAGAAGTTGTGTAGATTGACGGCCTGTTTGAACAAGAGAAGAAGAAGCAACGCTCTTAAAGCTTTTCAATGATGAAGAAAAATATATACCTTCTAGGAGAGATGTTTTGCCATCATTGTTTTTGCCTAAGATAATATTAATGTTTTGGTGGGGTGTTAATGAAATTAAATCTAGAGCACGAAGATTGACTGCTGTGAGGTGACTAATAAACAAATTAGACTCTCATAGGCATAATAATGTATTTATTAAGTGCGTTATTATCATTAGAAGAAATCAAACAACCAGAATCAGAGTTGTTAAGTTGGAGAACTATGTTTTCTGAAGATATAACATCAATAACTTCAATAAGATATGTTAAGTTAAAACCGATATCTAGATTTTCTCCAGAGTAAATACATGAAATGCTGTCTTCACCTTCTTCTTGTGAAGGGTTGTTGGTCGAGAGTTTGGTTTCAGAAGAAGACAATGAAAGCTTAACCCCTTTGAATTGCTCATTGGAAAGTATAGACATTCTTTGCAGTGCTGATTTAAGTTCCTTTTTGTCGACGTCTAGTTTGTGTGGTAGTGACTCAGGGAATACTTTATTATAGTCAGGATAGTTTCCCTCAATAAGTTTACTCTTAACAAAATAATCATCAACGCTAAAGTAAAAATGGTTTGATTTGATGTTAAAATTAACTAATTTCTCTTTACAGTCTTTAAAATCGCTTAAAATTCGTTTAATTTCAATTATGCATTTCCTTGGTATAATACAATCGACTGGTTCATTGAGAGAATTAGTTTGATTGCATGCTGACATAGATAAGCGATGGCCATCTGTAGCAACCACAGTAATCTTCTCAGCCCCAACCTCAAAGAACATACCGTTTAAAAAGTGCCTGGCATCTTGAACAGCCATAGAAAATGATGTTTGATTTATTAAATTATCTAAGTTGTGCGCAGATACTTCATAGCAATAATCCACGTCTTCTTTATCATATGGAAAATCAGACCCCGGTAAAGATGCAAGGACAAATCTGCTTTTACCAGATTTTATAGTAGCTTTGTCATCACCAAGCTCGATTGTTACAGCTCCGTCTCCCGGCAAAGATCTCAGTATGTCGAGGAGCTTTTTACCTGGCAAAGTCGTGTTAAGGTCTTCATCTGTTTGGTGGTTCACCAGCGTTGAAATTTCTACCTCCAAATCACTACCCACAATTAGCAATTTCCCATTAGCCGCACGGAAAAGAATATTTCCAAGTATCGGCATTGTTTGTTTTTTTTCAGCTACACCTACTAAATTTTTCAGCGGTTCTATTAACTTTTCCTTTTCTATTTTAATAATCATATTTGAAATTATATATTATTTTTATTATTAAGTTTTATAAATTTCAGTTTACAGTAATACGACAGCTATATTCCTTGTGCTTTTAGTGTTAGCTTGCTAGTTTTTTAGGCTTCATTTGGGCTTTATTTCCTGTTGATAACTTTTCCGTTATTTTTTTCAACAACTTATTAACTAGTTGTTAAGAATGTGCAGAATATTTTGATAGTCTTTAGATATGTTTGATGAGCTCGTTTTTAAAGCAGCAATTTTTTTACATGCATGCAGAACAGTAGTATGGTCTCTTCCGCCAAACGCATCACCTATACTTGGAAGACTATGGCTTGTGAGATCTTTTGCCATCGCCATCGCCACATGCCTCGGTAGAGTTATCTTTCTGTCTCTTTTAGATGACAGAATATCACTCACCCTAATTTTATAATATTCAGCAACAACCTTCTGTATTTGTTCTATCGTCATCAATCTTTCTTGTAGAGATATAAGGTCTCTTAGTGTCTCTTTAACAAACTCTAAAGTTATAGGCTCCCTTTTAAAGTGTGCTGTTGCCAGGACTCTCCTTAAACTGCCCTCTAATTCTCTAACATTTGAATAGACATTTTTTGCTAGGAAATACGCTACATCATCGGGTATTTCTTCTCCTGTCATTTCGGCTTTACTGTGCAAGATCGCCATTCTTGTCTCTAAATCCGGCGGATCAATAGTAACATTCATTCCCCAAACAAGCCTTGATTTTATTCTCTCTTCTAATCCGGCAATCTCTTTGGGATATTTATCTGATGTTAGCACTACCTGTTTTTTATATTCGAACAAAGTGTTAAATGTATGAAAAAATTCTTCTTGTGACTTCTCTTTGTTAGCAAAAAACTGTATATCGTCTAGCAGAAGAGCATCTACAGAACGATATAATGTTTTAAATTCTTCTAGTTTGTTTTGTCTTATTGCAGTAACCATGTTTTGCACAAACTTTTCTGAATGAAGGTATACAACTCTCTTCGAACTATCATTATTAATAATTTCATTTCCTATTGAATGTAATAAGTGAGTCTTGCCCAACCCAACACCACCATATATATACAGCGGATTATACTGCCCAAGATTACTTACGACAGAGACACATGCCGCCTTAGCCAATTGATTTGACTTGCCTTCAACAAAATTACTAAAATTTAATTCTTTGTTTAGCGTTGTCTTTATGGGTTTTTGTTCATTTTTAATAATTGCGGCTGTCCGTTTAACATCTGGCAGGCTAAGATTAATTTCGCATACTTTATCATCGCTTTGGTTAATTACGGTTTCTTTTATTATTTGAAGATAGTCAGTTTCAACCATATCTTTTATAAATTTATTAGGAGCAACAATAGACAGGGTGCTGTTGTCTAAGCTTACTTCTAAAGGATGCAGCCATGTCTTCATTTGTTTGTCTGAGAGACGGTCGCCTATATCCTTTAGGCATTTATCCCAAAGAGTTGTAATGTTCATAGTTTTATTCCTGAATGTCTAGCATCTCATAAAAAAAAGTAAAATTATATATTGACAAAGAATTATATAATTAGCAGTATACTAATCATTATGAAAAGAACATTTCAACCAAGCAATTTGAAACGTAAACGCAAACATGGTTTCAGGTCTAGAATGAGCACTGTTGCTGGTAGAGCTGTTTTAAGCTCTAGAAGAGCTAAAGGCAGAGCGGTTCTTTGCCCGTAATATTCTACCGTTCGCTCTACTGTGTTCTACAAAATCAACTCATCTACAAAAGAAAATTTTAGAAACAGACCATTATATAGATCTATGATCTATAGGCTATACTCTGTGCCCAATAATCTTGCTTCAGCTAGGCTTGGAATTCAAATTACTAAAAAAGCCGTCCATCTAGCAGTTATTAGAAATCAAATAAGACGGAAGATTAAAGCAAACTTTGCGCTGATCTGCGATTTATTACCGAAGCATGATTACCTTGTCGTTATTTCTTCAAAAATAACTTCTGATAAACATCAAATAAGTGATATTCTTATGCAAGAATGGAAAAAATCAACAGAATCATTATTGAAATCCCAGTAACACTAATTAGAATCTATCAGTTTTTAGTGTCGCCAATACTTGGACAGAATTGTAGATTTACTCCAACATGTTCACAATATTCAATTGAGTCGTTGAGACAGCATGGAATTGTTCATGGCCTATATCTATCTATTAGAAGAATTATAAGCTGTCGCCCGGGTGGAAGACACGGCTTTGACCCTGTCCCAAAGGATGGTTCTAAAAAATGAACAATAGATTATTTTTATACAGCGGCCTGTTTCTTGTATTAATCTTATTATACGATGCCTGGCATAATAAGAACCAACCAAAAACAGTAGCCCAAAACAATATTCCTGAGACAAACAGAGATTACAAGGATGATAACAAACCTCTCTTATCTCAGCCGGATACTGACTCATTGGGAGATGATGAGGTTCCAAGTAGAACTATAGTCAAGTCGTCTGACAGCATAACGGTACTGACTGATACGTTAGAAGTTATCATAAGTTTATTAGATGGGTCGATTGTTTCGGCCAAACTTTTAAAATACCCAGAAGTTTTTGGATCTCAAGACAGAAAAGTTCAGTTGCTAAACAATGATTCTGAACACTATATTGCGAAAGCAGGACTACAAAGCAAAAACTCAGATCAACCTAAAAACTATAGTTCGCCTTTAAAGAGCTATAATATTGGTGAGAGCAACACGCTAGAAGTTACGTTAACAGGAGAATCAGAATCGTCAGTTTAAATAATAAAGACATATACGTTTAGAAAGAAAAGCCATTTAATAGATGTGTCTCAAAGAGTAAAAAACCTATCGAATCAAGATGCAGCGTGGCGACAATATTATTCTTTAGAAAGAGGAGATGAACTAAATTCTAATGGAATGTTATATACATATACTGGAGCAGCCTTCTATGATGAGGATGATAAATTTAGCAAGATAGCGTTTTCTGATATAGCAGAACAAAACTTTCTCAAGGTTACTCAAAATAGTTGGATAAGCATGATAGAACACTATTTCTTTACTGCATGGTTACCAATAAATAACTCAAACGAAACACAGACTATTTATACTCGGCTGATTAATAATGGACAGACAAATAATTATTTAATTGGTTCTGTGGGAAACTATAAAGCTATTGAGCCTGGGTCCGAGACAACATTTAGGAGTCGCTTGTTTGTTGGGCCAAAAAACCAATCTGAAATAAGCGACCTCGCTCCAGGACTAGATTTAACGGTAGACTATGGGGTTCTTACATTCTTGGCTGCACCATTATTTTGGGTTCTAGATAAAATTTTTTACGTATTAGGTAACTGGGGATGGTCAATTATTGCCTTAACTTTTTTAATTAAACTTATATTCTTTAGATTGTCTGAAACTAGCTATAAATCTATGGCTAAAATGAAAAAACTTACACCGAGAATGACTGCGCTAAAAGAACGATATGGCGAAGATCGAAAAAAATTTAGTGAGGCATTGATGAAAATTTATAAAGAGGAGAAGGTCAACCCACTTGGTGGCTGTCTACCTATCTTAATTCAGATACCTGTTTTTATTGCTCTCTACTGGGTCATTATTGAAAGCGTTGAAATGAGACACGCCCCTTTCGCCGGTTGGATCCTAGACCTGTCTAGTGCCGACCCTTTTTTCATATTACCTGTATTAATGGGCTTGTCTATGTATATTCAACAAAAATTAAATCCGCCACCAACAGACGCCATGCAACAAAAAATCTTTATGGCGCTGCCTTTTGTGTTTACATTTTTATTCGCGACTTTTCCATCAGGACTTGTTCTTTATTGGCTAACAAACAATGTTCTGTCTATTGCTCAGCAATACGTTATTAACAAAAGAACGCTAGCATAAATGAACTCTAAAAATACGATAGCAGCAATATCAACTGCATATGGTAAATCAGGGATCGGCATTATTAGAATCTCAGGCGACAATGTGTTGAAAATTATAGATGTCTTTATTAAGAAAAATCTTTTCCCTAGACTTGCCACGAATACTCTAGTCTATGATGAGCATGGTCAGGCTATTGATGACATAATCGCTATATACTATAAGTCCCCAAGTTCTTTTACAGGCGAAGACATGTTGGAGATCCAATGTCATGGCAATCCTGTTATTTTAGACAGTATATTGTCTATCATTTGTAAAGACTTGGCATCACACGCTAAACCCGGTGAATTTACCGAAAGAGCATTTGTAAATAATAAAATTGATCTTACTCAAGTTGAGGCAGTGGCCGACATTATCAATGCTACAAACACCACATCTGCCAATGCTGCTCTAAGGTCACTTCGAGGTAGTTTTTCTAACAGTATTAATTCTATATTAGAGGATGTGCTTGATGCTAGAGCATCAATTGAAGCAGCCATAAATTTTCCAGAAGATGAGTCGCCAGATGTCACAAACGCATATATATCTGAGAAAATTAATAATTTACTGGAAAATATTATCACTCTAATTTCATCTGTAGATCATGGGATAGCTTTGAATCAAAAACCAGTTCTCGCAATAGTTGGCAAACCTAACGTCGGAAAATCTTCCTTGGCAAACCTGTTGCTTGGTGAAGACCGCTCTATAGTCTCTGATGAACCGGGCACTACAAGAGATGCGATTCAGCATAATTTGGTACTTGATAAGTTTCATGTCACTATTATCGATACTGCTGGAATTAGAAAAACTCATAATAAAATTGAGACAGCTGGTATCTTGATGACGAAAAAGTCAGCAAAACTCTCTAGTTTGACTCTATATTTAGTAGACGACATGGTTGGCTTTGACAAGGAAGACGAAACGATATTAAAGAACAACGAGATTGATAATTTTTGGGTCATCTCAAATAAGATTGATTTATCATCTAATCCCGATCCATCTGTTAGTAACGATCGTTTTAAAACTATTCGATTATCAATACTCAAAAAAAGTGGCATTGATCTCTTAAAGCATGAATTATCTAATCATCTTATTCCTACAGACCAATCTACTGGAACTGCAAGAGCAAGACATCTAGTTCATCTCAATAAGGCGTCCGAACACCTTTACTTGTGTAAAAAATACAACGATAATCATCACTTAGACCTAGTCGCTGAAGAGTTAAAGGGAGTTCATTTAAATATGGTTCAGATCTTGGGCGGCGATATAAACGAGGATCTTTTGGATAAAATCTTCTCTGATTTTTGTATAGGTAAATGATTATGGATAAGTATGATGTAATTATTGTTGGAGGTGGCCACGCCGGATGCGAGGCAGCCCATGCCTCTGCCAGTCTTGGCCGCAATGTCGCACTAATAACTCTTACAAAAAACGGCATCGGTCAAATGAGCTGTAATCCAGCAATAGGGGGGATTGGAAAATCACATTTAGCAAGAGAAATTGATGCGATGGATGGTCTTATGTGTAAAATTGCAGACATGTCCGCATTACAAAGAAGAAAATTAAATGCAAGAAAAGGCCCTGCTGTGCAAGCGACTAGAATACAAACATGCCGCGATACTTATAAGTCAAGAATGCAGGACTCAATCTTCAAAAACCCAAACATACATGTTGTTGAGGCAATGGTTTCAAGCCTGATAATAAAGAAAAATACAGTAATTGGTGTTATAACCAGTACAAATAATGAGCTCTATTCAGATTCAGTTGTATTAACTACTGGCACTTTTTTAGGAGGGTGCATACATATCGGGGACAAATCTTTCTCAGCCGGGAGAGCTGGTGATGAGGCATCTAATCAACTTGAAGAATTTTTTATGAAAGAAGGGTTTAAAATAGGACGTTTAAAGACAGGCACTCCGCCAAGAATTCTTAAAAGCTCTATAAATTTTGATGGGTTGCAAGCACAGCCTAGCGACATAGATTTACCTTATCTATCATACCTTCATGATCAATACGGTGTCACTTGTGAAAACATCAGAGAAATTCCATGCCACATAACACACACAAATGTAGATACTCATAACATTATTAGAGATAACCAATCACTATCCCCTCTTTTTAATGGATCTATAGAATCTCTTGGGCCAAGATACTGCCCATCTATAGAAGACAAAGTTCACAGATTTTTTGACAAACAGTCACATCAAATATTTTTAGAACCAGAAACATTGTCTGATAAAGAAGTTTATCCAAATGGGCTATCAACATGTTTGCCAGAAGAAATTCAATTGAAGTTCTTAAGAACTATAAGAGGCCTTGAAAACTGTATAATAACTCAACCTGGGTATGCCATAGAATATAGTTATTTTGACCCAAGAGGTCTAACGAAAAATCTTGAAACAAAGAAAATCAAAAACTTATTTTTTGCTGGGCAGATAAATGGAACAACTGGTTATGAAGAAGCAGCCGCTCAGGGATTAGTCGCTGGTGTGAACGCCGGCAGATCTTCCATGAATAAATCTATGTGGCACCCAAGTAGAGAAGAGGCCTACATTGGTGTTCTAATTGATGACCTTGTCACATTAGGAGTGAATGAGCCATATAGAATGTTTACAAGCAGGGCTGAACACAGATTAAGGTTGAGAGAGGATAACGCAGACCAAAGATTAACAGAGACCGGCTATAACCTAGGCATTGTCTCAAAAGAAAGACTTGAAATGCTTGAATTAAAAAATGAAAAAATCAAGGCTGAAAGCGACAGACTAGATTCTATAAAGGTACATCCGTCATCACAAATCTCAGATCAGATAGAAAAGAAATTCAACCTAAAAATTAAAAATCTACAAACACTAAAAAGTTTGTTAAAAATGTCAGATATCAAATATTCTGATATCAAGAATTTGGATAATTTTGGAATGACTGTCAATTCAGATATAGGGCATTTAGTCGCAATACAAGAAAGGTATTCAGGATATCTAAAAAGACAAGATGCGGAAATTTCTAATATAACCAAAACAATGAGTATAAAAATACCAAAGGACATGATTTTTAACAATATTAAAGGTTTGTCTAATGAGGCTAAAGAAAAACTAACAGAGGTTATGCCGTCAACCTTAGGTCAAGCATCTAGAATTTCTGGCATTACTCCTGCGATAATATCTCTCCTAAGAATCTATATAAAGAAAAACAATCAAGTATAACCACCTCCTAAATTAACAATAAAAATGCTCGATAATCAAAATGATCTAAATGAAGTTATAAAAACACTAGCGTTAGACTGTGCCAGCCCTAATAAAAAATTATTGCAGAGTTATATAGACTTGTTATTTAGATGGCATGAAAAAAATAATATTTTATCTACACGGGACAAACAATATTTTATAAAAAGAGACCTATTTGATTCACTATCTATGCTAAATAATTTGCCCGATGGTAACTTACTTGATATTGGCACTGGCGCAGGAATACCGGGCATGCTCATATCATTTTTCAGACCTGACTCACATATTACTTTGTTAGATAGGCGTGATAACGCTATTAGGTTTTTAGAGCATGCAAAACTTAAATTAGGAATAAATAATGTTACTATAATAAAGAGTGATGCAAAAAAAATGAATATCGAAAGTAGTCTAAATGCCGTACTTATAAAAAATTTTAGTAATAAAATAATATCTAAACTTAATTTTGAAGATAAACTTTTACACATCATAAGCATGATAAGAAATCGAATCAAAGATAAGGTGACAATTTATATGCTGACAGGTTCGGTTGCGCTATGCATGAATGACATATCTAAAGAATTTATAGATATTTCGCAATCTAGCTTTTCTGTGAAGAAATTAGACACGCCATACTTTGATACTAATCGTTACTTGTTGGAAATAAACCATGCCTGAGATCCTTGCAGTTGTTAATCAGAAAGGCGGTGTTGGCAAAACAACAACTTGTATTAATTTATCTGCAAGCTTATCTAAAACCACAAGAAAAGTTCTTCTGGTTGATCTTGACCCTCAGTCAAATGCTACTCGTGGTTGTGGGGCAGACCCACATGGGCTTTCAACCAGCATTAATGACCTATTGTTAGAAAGATCAAGCGCTGATGAAACTGTTATTCAGCCAGATAATATAGATTTTTCTTTACTGCCAGCTACACCTGACTTAACAGAAGCAGAGGTTATGTTGATTAGCTCAGAACATAAAGAGTACACTCTAAAAAAAATATTGAGTACGCTTAACACAGAATATGATTACATAATAATTGATTGTCCGCCATCGTTAAACATTTTAACTGTTAATGCATTATCTGCAGCATCGGGTGTTTTAATCCCTGTCCAGTGTGAGTTTTTTGCTTTACAGGGCCTTAGTGAACTAATTACAACGATAGACACTATAAAAAATAGCAGTAACAAAGATCTCACAATCAAAGGGATTGTTAGAACAATGTTTGACCCTAGAAACAATCTAGCCACAGATGTTAGTGCACAATTATTAAAATTTTTTGATGACAAGGTATACAGAACAATTATACCAAGAAACATTACTTTAGCTGAGGCACCAAGTCATGGCATGCCTGTAATAAATTATGACAAAGGATCTAAAGGAGCGCTGTCGTACTTATCGCTTGTTGGTGAAATTATCAAACAAGAAAGATAGTATTCTATACTTCTTGACCATACCGAGTTATATTTAGCTTATGAGTAAAAGAAAAGCACTTGGTTCTGGACT
>NHJS02000031.1 GCA_002169115.2 bacterium TMED221
TCTTGTTGAACATTTCATTGCTTTCAAAAGGAAGGGGGTATAAAAAAGTAGATTGATCTAGCCACATGAAATCTAAAAACAAATGTAGGTAAGTGCCTATTGAAAATAGTAATAAGTTCTTTCTAGTTTTTGTACCTCTCTTAGTTAACAGCATTATCAAAAACATAGTGAAAACTGAGAGCAATAATGAATGTGTTACAAATTTTTGGTCTTTACCAACAGGTTGGACAGCCAAAAGAATATCCATAATATCTAAAATCAAAAGACCTACAATCAAAAACCTTAAGTCAGCATTCTTATCTTTAAAAATATATTTAAAAATGATAACTCCAACACCAATAAACCAAAAAAACATTATTTATCCAGTGCTAAGTTAGCTAGTTCATCTGCTCTTTTATTGTTTTCTCTATACACATGCTCTATTGTAAAATTCTCTATTTTAAGAATTAAGGCTTTTGCACGCCCATGTAATTCCTTTAGATGCTCTGATTTTACTTTAAAATTACCAACTATTTGTTCTACCACTAGTTTTGAGTCTAGATAAAACCTAACTGACTGAATATTGTTATCATTACAGTATTGTAAACCATCGATTAAGGCCTGATATTCAGCCACATTATTAGTAGCTATTCCTATTTTTCTAGAAATAACTTTAATTTCAACATTCTCATGACTAATTGAAACTCCCACTGAAGCTTCTCCTGGATTAGATCTTGAAGCCCCATCACAATATACATCTAGTATCAAACTAGAACACCATCACAATAAGGGCACTGCTGAAACTCTGTTGCAGATATTGCATCTAATTCACTAGTAGTTAAATCCACTCCGCAACAGCCACACTGATTATTTTCAAGTTTATAAGCAGCCACGACATCTACTCCTCTAGTTTTTAGTTCATCGTAAAGCTCTTGTATTTTCAATGGAAAGTTAGTAAGAAATTCTTTTTTTTCTAATTCGTATAAGCTAAGCTTTTCATCAATAACCATCCATTCATCTTTAACTAATTTAGATGTATTTATCAAATCATCCTTAACATCACTTAATGATTCATTTAATAATTGCATTTCCTTAATTTCATCATCATTATTCCTATCATGAATAATTTTTTTCTTTTCTAATTGAGATACTTGTGATTGACTTGACTCTTTCTGTTTTGTATAGTTCAAAAGTTCGTTTGCATCTAAAGATTTATCTTCAAGTTTAATATTTATGCTGGAAATCTTTTGAAGAATAGAGTTACTAGTTTTTGAAATTTCTTCAATATCTTTAAAGTAACTAGCCATAATATTCTTTTGTGATTCAATTTTTTTATTTACTTCATTAAACTCAGATTCTAAAGCTATTAATCGCTCAACATTTTCACTGCTCTTTTTATCAACTTCGAGTTTGTATATCTTGTTATCAATATCTTGAAGATCTATAAGGTTACTGAGTAAAAAAGGTTCATTCATAATATTTGTTGTATAAATATTTTATGTTTAATTTTAGAACTTTGTTTAGTTTGTCAGTAAAAGATTGCATGCCAGGTTTCTCTGTAGATATATGATTTAATTGAATGAATCCCATGTTGTATTCATCCGTAAGTAGAAAATGATGGTGTGAAGCATCCCCAGTTATAAAGACGTCTGTTTTTCCTAATATTTCATCTAAGAATTGTGTTCCAGAACCTGGAACAAAAGCAATTTTTTCAATATTCTTAAGTTTATGATACTGGCTGTTTGTTCTAACAATTGTTGTGGAAAGTTCATTTTCTATTAGCGCGCTTAGAGAATTTGGATCGTGATTTTTAATTCTGCCAATTTTTCCAACTCCTTTTCCTGGTGAGGTTTCTCCAAAGATTTGAACATCTGTTAGATTAAAAATGTTTGTTAAAGTGTCACCATTTCCACCTATGCAAACATCTTGAGCAGTGTGTATCGATATGACATTGATATTTTCTTTGTAATAGTCAAGGGACAACTTTGAAAGCATTAAATCTTCATTAAGATCATCAAATTTTTTATATGTTGCTGGATGGTATGAAATGACTGTATTTATATTATTTTCTTTACAGTAATCAAGTGTAGATTTTTCTAAATCATGACTAACAACTATTCCAGAAACATCATTTGTCCCAGATCCAATAAGTAAACCTACTTTATCATCATCAAATGCATCCTTTAAAGGACAGATTTTGTTAACTACATCGAGTAAATCAAATACTTTCACTCATTTAATAGTAATAACCNAATNTANAAAGATTTAGCAGTTTTTTTATTATGATAATTTGCCCACAAAACAAGTANCGTAGGGAGAATTAAAATTGATGCAACTAATGCAAATCCTATAGAAACTAATACAACTTGACCCATTTGTTGAAATGGTTTTAGTGTTGAGGTTGTCAGAATTCCGAAACCAGCCATTGTTGTAAATGCTGAACCAAATAATGAACCTCCTGTTGTTTTAAGAGTTGATGTAATTGCAGATACTGGATTTGAGTCTTTAGTCAAAGCTTCTCTGAATCTATTAGTGACATGTATTACGAACGGAACTCCGATTCCTATTGCTATACCTGTTAAAGTTGCTGTTACTGGATTTAGAGGTATTTCTAATAAGCCCATTCCCAAATATGTACCCATGACGATAGCTATAACAGGGAATATCGTAACCACACCTAAAAATGGTCTCCTCAAGTCAATCCAATAATAGATTATCAAAAATAGCATAGAGGAAAGTATTGCGAAAATTAAGGACTGGAATTGTGAAGCTGATATTAAATCGCTTACACTGTTTGTTACAATACTGTCATTTGTTGCAGCTACGTCAACTCCAAGATCTATAACTTGAGCAAAAGCACTNTAAATATCTTCGGTCAGCTGTCTAGAACCTTCTGAACCAGCTGAAGTTGTAATTTTTATTTGTTGTGCNGTAAATATTNCCTNATCGTTTAANTAGAGAGANCCACCAAAAGTTGCTGGGTCCATTGTTAAAAGAGATTTGTAAAGTGACTCAACATCACCAGTAGTCGAAACTTTAAGTGCATTCATTCCTTCCCCAGTCATGAGCTGAACACCATATGACATTAATCCTGAAATAAGATCCATGTCAGGTGCTTGAGGGGGTGCACCTGGTGCAACATCTTGGGGTGCTAACATTGCTCCAAGGGATGCNACTACAGATTCATTTGCAACATTTTCACCAAAAACTACCACATTGTCAGCAGTAGCTAAATTATTAATTGCGTCAATAATTGCATTATGAATTTCTGGAGTAGCTAAATCTTCACCTTCAAGTAAAACGGTAGTAGTCTCTCCAAACCCACCACCAAATTCATCAGTCAAGACTGCAAGTGTAGCTACAACTGGATCATCTTCAGGAAGAAAATCAGTGAAATTAAATACTGTATCTAAATTAGTAAAACTGACATAACCNTAACTGGAGATACCCAAGAGTAAAGCTATGCTAATAAGTTTTAATTTTCTAGGAATAATAGAGCTTGCGCCGGCAACTTTATTAAGGACGCTTTCACCAGATGAGGAGAAAGCTTCCCTGTTTATAGAATCTTTTTTCTCAGCCTTTTTGTCTAATAAAGACCTGATTGCAGGAACAAAGGTCATTACTAGTAGTAAGGCAAATAAAATTCCAAACGAAACAGTTATTCCAAAATCTTTAAATTCAGGTAATGGTGATACAACATTTGAAAGGAAACCAACAATTGTAGCTAAGGTAGCAAGCGTCAANGCTATGCCAACAGAACTTAAAGTATTCTTTGTAGAGTCTTTTACAGATAAACCCTCTCCCAGTTCTTCTCGATATCTTCCTGTAAAGTGAATTGCATAATCAACTCCTAAACCAATTAAAAGAATCGGTGCTATTTGTGAAATCTGATTCGGAGCTCCAATGATATTAAGGAATCCGGGACCTAAAAGTGTTCCAATCCCCTGCATCCATAAAATTGAGAGAAGTATAGTTCCAAGGCTTAATAGCAAATCACTTAAAGTTCTTCTNGATGATTTAAAAAAGCCATAACCTTTCCTTGGTCTAATAAAGAATATGTATGCTAAGACACCGAGGATGATTAAGAAAGCCTTACCAAATAAAATACCAATTTCAGTTAAGAAGTCTCCTCCATCATTACCCAGTAAAAGCCCAAAAGAGAATCCACTTACTTCAATATTTTCGAAATTACTACTTATTAAACCCAGCTCTTCGCTTAGTTGAACTTCCATACGTGGTTGCTCGATAAATGCTCCATCACTACCTCCATAGTTTTGTGCAATTTTAGCCGAATCAATTGTGATTATGGCAAGGCCGGCTGTGGAACTTACTTTATCTTCATCATAGTTTTCAGAAAGTAATGCAGATGCAAAAGCTTGAAATTCTGGAGGCATTTGCGCTGAAGCTGCTTTATAAGCTTGTTTAAATTGTTCATCATTCATTTGATCAATGTTAAACATAGGATTAAAAGCTCTAGCAAAATCAATAGGTCCAAAAAATCCTTGTAATGCCCCTTGGCCTGGTTGACTAACTAGATACTCAGAAATTTCACTTGTTGCAACAACTTGTTGAATTTCAAGCCAAGCTTTNTATCCATCTACAGTTAATACATCATCACCAGTAATTATTATTTGAAAAACGCTTTGACCACCTGAAGAAGCAAAGTAATCACCTAATTTTGATTGTGCTTGAATTTCTGGTGTGTCTAGTTCTCCACCAAAACTTGTACTGAGTTCTTCCGCTTGAGNAGACATGTATCCAAAAAAACCTGTNAGTAAAAGNACNACCAAAATAGTTACNANTGGTCTNTTAGTAGCGGCNGAACCAAAAAAGTTTGTNAGCAACTTCATTAAATTTTCTCCATTTTTTAAACATTTTTTATACTAATAATTCTCTTGTTTAATCAGTACCCTAGGATAAAAAAATCCCAGTCGATAAACAGGTAATCTCTAGAAACCATAGTTTCTATTTACTGTAAAATTAAATCTATGAAAAAATACTTCTGGTTTGTTTTATTAGCAGCAATATCCCTTCCTTCTGTTGCAAATGCTCACGAAGAAATAAATAGAGAGCCAAAGAATCGTATTGATAATTATCAGACAATGACTATTTCTCAATCTGGGAGTTTGTTTTACAGCGTAACGAATGAAATTATTGAAGGTGTTAATAATCTCAACTCTAATTTAACTTTTATAGGTAGAGCAAATGTTGGTTTAGAAAAGATTATTGATAATTCAGGTAATGAGAAAATTGCAACTAAAGAAGACTACCTTTTTAGCATCTCAGTCAAAACAGTTGAAAAAGATTTTGTAAATTATATATATCCAAATGAAATTGCGAACAAAATTGTTTCAGATTTAATAATCATATCTGAACTCACTGCGAATCTTTATTCTATAGAAATTGGGGACATAGTTCACTTAGTAGGTCTCAATGGTGAACCTTTAGAAATAGTTGTTGGAGATATTGTTCCAGATTCAAAATTGGGATGGTTTGAGGCTGTAGTTAGTAAAGAAACCGGTTTTAAGCTTGGTATTTTTAGAAATATCCAAGCAATAATATGGGATAATAAAATTACTGAAAATCATCTGATTGAAATTTATCGGAATATAAAATATAAAAAAATAAGAGTCTCTGATAAAAACTCTAAGCCCAACAAAAATTGGGTACTCCCAAATGCACTAGTCAAAGAAATGTTTGGAGATTTCCAAATTAAAGAAAGAGACGGTACCTGGATTATTACGGAACCAAAGTGGAGAGAAGAAAATATTGAAACAATTAAAATGCCGATTATTGGTAGAACTACATGTCATAGGTTAATGTGGGAACCACTCAGAGGAGCATTAAACCAGGTCGAAGAAGAAGGTTTGGCAAATACACTTTACCTAGATGAGTTTAAAACTTCGGGTGGATGTTACGCTCCTAGGAGAATTTCACGCTTTGATGCTGGAGGTTCTTTATCAAGACATGCATGGGGCATAGCAATAGATATAAATACAAAATCTGGATATGTTCCACGAGTGGTTGAGATCTTTAATTCCTGGGGCTTCGCTTGGGGTGGTACTTGGACATCACCAGATGAAATGCATTTTGAACTTAGGGACTTATCAGCCAGTATTTCGAAGACCAGCGGCTAATCCATTTATTGATAAAAGCAGAGATGTTTTTTCTTCTTCGGTTATTTCTTTATCTGAAAGCTTCTTCATTAAAAGTATCTGTATCAATGAAAGAGGATCTAAATAAGCATTTCTAATTTTTAGTGTATTTTTTAAAATTGGATTATCTTCCAATAGCTCAACATTGTTGGTAACAAGTCTTATAGCCTTATTGACTTTCATCAATTCTTTAGTTATTTCATCAAACAAATACTTGTACTCTTCATCTAAAAGTTCCTCAACATACATTTTTGATATCAACAAATCTGACTTCACAACTGTCATTTCAATATTGCTTATAAGGTTTTGTAAAAATGATGACTTCCTGTAAGCGGATTGAATTTTTCTGATACCATTTTTTTCAATAATATCTAATAAGGCTGTTCCTGCTCCATACCAACCAGTAATTGTATGTCTGGTCTGTGCCCAACCAAAAACCCACGGAATTGCCCTATAGCTGTCTATTGTGCTCTCAGAGGTTCTTTTAGAGGGCCTAGAGCCTATATTTAGAGTCGATAGAAGATTTACTGGTGTAACTTTTTCAAAATAAATCATAAGATTATGATCTGTGATTAATTCTTGATATTTTTTAAATGATAATTTTGATAGTTCCTCAATCAATAAATATTCATCTTTATTATTTTTTAAAGTGGTAGAACTAGCCGAGAGAAAAGCGTCTAAACCTAATTTTAAGTTCTCTTTTGCTAGATTAGCTGTTGAGTACTTATCAGAAATAACCTCACCTTGCTCTGTGTAGCGTATTTGATTAGATATTGTTCCTCTGGGTTGAGAAAGTATAGAGTTATATGTAGGTCCACCACCACGACTAATGGTCCCCCCTCTGCCATGAAAGAAAACTATATTACAATTATGATCTTTTCCTTTTTTAAATAAGGCAATCTGTGCTTTATAAACATTCCACTGGGAAGATATAATTCCACCATCTTTATTGGAGTCTGAGTATCCAAGCATTATTTCCTGAGTAGAGTCTTGATATTTTATAATGTGAGTTTTATAAGCTTTATTTGACAACAGGTTGTTTAGAAAATAATCTGAATTTTGTAAATCATCAATCTCTTCAAGTAACGGTACAATCATTGGAATATCTTTTTGAGAAGTTATATATTTCTTGCAAAGTTTATATAAATTTAATATGTCTGATTCATTTTTTGTCATAGAGACTATAAGTGAATTTATAACATTACTTCCATAAATAGCTTTCCAATCTGAAATGCAAGCCAAAACTTTTATAAACTCTCCATATTGTTGTTTGTTTGATTGTGGGTTATTTACTACTTTAGAATTTTCTCTTATATCTAGAGTGACACCATGAAATTGAAAAGATTCAACATATTTGAGGAATTCAGAAAAGCCATGTATCGAATCGTTTAATTTTAGAGTTTGCTTTAGTGAATCGTTGACAAGTTCCATATCTTTATGAAACTCTTCATAAGTTTTATATCCTATATTATTTTCTTGAAAATTTTCCAAACGATGGAAAACTAATGAAAGAAAAATCCTAAAAGGCTCATCAAAATTNACTTTTGCATAATGGTTATATTCTTTTTTAAGTATTTTTCTATATTCTTGAATTTTATTNTCTAACTTTTTTGGAGTAGTTAAGTAACTTGTTGAAAAGCTAAACTCTTCAGAGAANTCTTTTATNTTATCCATGTAAATATTGATTATTTGTTTTGAATATATTTTNAGAGACTGATCTGTAATTTTTTTAGTTACAAANGGATTTCCATCTCTATCACCACCNACCCAGGAACCGAGAGTAAGNATGGGCTCTGTTTGTATNGTTTTACTTTGNNTTTCTTTTTCAATATCNAGGAACACATCTTTATAAATTATGTCTAAATAATACAAGAGTGACTTAACTTCATCTAGAGGATTTGGCTTTTTTGATCTTATCTCTCTTGTGTACCAAAGTTCTGTAATAATAGTATTAATTTCTGGAAGTGAATCAATATCATTTTTGCTAACAATTTTACCAATCTTATATATCTTATTCAAAGTCGACTGTCTTGCACTTTCAGTAGGGTGTGCTGTAAATACTGGCGAAAATTTGTACCCAGTATTACCTCTTTGTACTATTTTCTCTTTTTTTATACCAGTAAAAGCTTCTCTAAAAACTTGTTCAGAAATATTAGCTAAATAGAAAAAGAGTGTGAATGCTTTAGCAACAATTAGTATTTCCTTAGAATTCAATTTACTTAATTCGCTGAATGCTTCTTCTAAATATTTTGGATTGTTGGAAGCTCTATACTTTTTTGAGTTTAATCTTATATCTTCTACTATATTGAAATATTTTTCTCCAGCTTGCTTCTTTATTACTTGCCCAAGTTCACTGGCTAATAAATTAATAGTTTTTGATAAAGTAGAGAAGTCGTTAGAAATAGCTATATCCTCTCAGCATTCTTAAAGTGATCACTACCAGTTGCATCGAATATAGGAACTGAGACTTTACTAAAGTCAAAGTTTTCAAAATCGGTATGTGCAGTGTGAACTAAAACTAAATCATATTTTTTAATGTTGTCAAAACTGTCTTCTTTTTCAACATATTTTGTGTTTACTAAAAGGCTATCAACAAACGGGTCGTAGTACTTAACATTGACTCCCCGTTCGAAAAGGTTTTCAATAATTCCAATAGCTGGTGACTCTCTAACATCTCCAATGTCTTTTTTGTAAGCTACTCCAAGAATCAAGATATTTGAGTTTTTAAATGGCTTTTCTAAAAGATTCATCTTTTCTAAAAGTCTACTGACAACATAACTTGGCATGGAATTATTAATTTCTTGGGCGAGTTCAACAAACCTTACCGGTTTTCCTATTTGTCTTGTTTTAAAAGATAGGTAATTAGGGTCTACTGGAATGCAATGCCCACCAACACCTGGCCCAGGCCTAAAGGACTCAAATCCAAATGGTTTAGTTTTTGCAGCATTTACAACCTCCCATATATCTATTTCGAGCATATTACATAAGATTGCTAGCTCATTTATTAATGCAATATTTACATGTCTATANGTATTTTCTAAGAGTTTCACCATCTCAGCTTCTTTTGTGCCACTGACTCTTACTACNGAATCTATNATCTGTTNGTAGAAATTCTCGATTTTTGAAAGTGACTCATCGTTAATTCCGCTTATAACCTTTGGCGTGTTTTTAAAATTCCATGTATCATTTCCTGGATCAATTCTCTCTGGAGAATAGCCCACAAAAAAATCAACTCCTGCTTTAAGATTTGAGATTTCNTCAATAACAGGTATCAAAACCTCCACAGTTGTTCCGGGATATGTCGTTGACTCAAGAATTATAATCTGATTTTTAATAATATTTTTAGCAATAGTTTCAGCCGCAGCCTTTACATAACTAAGATCTGGTTGATAATCAGTTAATGGTGTTGGTACGCTTATAACTATAGTTTCTGACTCAGATAAATATTTAGGGTCAGATGATAAGAAAAGACCTTTCTCTAAGGATGCTTCAAGTTCTTTATCTGAGATATCTTCTATGGTTGAATTGCCTAGATTGTAATTAGAAATTTTATTTTCATCTATATCATAACCGTAAACTTTCAAATTTGAACTTGTAGCTTGTATAGCTAGAGGCAAGCCTACGTAACCAAGCCCTATTACCGCTACATCGTATTTAAAATTACTCATATACCTCTAATACAAAACATCATAAATTCTTGATGATGTGAGACCATCCCAGTTTTTAATATTAATTTCATTTGGTAGTTTACTGCCTAATGAACTCTTTATTTCATTAATTATTACTTCTGTGTTTATACCGATAACTTTATTTGTTCCTTCAAATACNGTAATNGGTCGNTCTGTTTCNTCTCTTAAAGTNAAACATCTTATATTNAGATACGTTGTCTCTTCTTGGAGNCCTCCAGAGTCGGTTAATACTAANTTTGNGCCTGAAACTAAACCTAAGAANTTAATGTAAGGCAGNGGATCGATNAAAATAAAATTTTCGAATTGTAAGTCATTTTTTTCAATAAATTGAGATAGCCTAGGATGGGCTGGTATTAATATTTTATAATCTTTCTTAAATGAATCTAATGCAGTAAAGATNCCNNTTAATGCTTCATTAGATAGATTTGAAGGCCTGTGGATAGTCATTACGAAGTATGGTTCNTTGATACCTAATTCATCAATAACGGTATTTTTTGAATTTTGAATTTTATCCAAGTTAGCCTTAAGGGTGTCAATCATTATGTTTCCAACATTAAATATTTTTTCTTTTCCAATATTTTCATCAAGTAGATTTTTAACAGCATCATCAGATGGTGTAAATAAGTAGTCACTTATTGTGTCAACAGCTAGCCTATTTCTTTCTTCGGGCATATTCAGATTTCTGGATCTTAAACCTGACTCAACATGAAATAGTTCTAAATCTCTATTTTTAGTAACTAAAGCGGCTGCAAGAGTTGAAGTTACGTCACCAAAAACGCCTACCCTTGGTACATTACATTTACTTAATGTNGTATCTAGGCTCTTAATCATATAGCTCAATTGATGATTCATTCCATCAAGGGGGGTTTCTAGGTTTATATCAGGTTCCCTTAATTCAAGATCTGTAAATATGTTTCCTGAAAGATTCTTATCCCAATGTTGGCCTGTATGAATAAATAAGACCTCTAAATTCTTACTTTCAAAGTGTTTCACTAAAGGAGCAGCTTTTATAAAATTTGGTCTCGTACCGACAACTAAAGCTACATCATAACTATTTTTAACCACATAATGATTTTAGTCATACAATTAGTTGTTAATAAGGAACTATTATTGAATTAATGGATAAGAGTATTGTACTTAACATATGTGGTGTAAAATCGCTTGGTGGTCAGGTTATAGTTAAATCTGCTTTAAAATTTATTGAAAAGTCAAACTACAAAATAATTCTTTTACACGATAATTATTTATTAGATAATTTAGATATAAATTCTACTGTGCAAAAAATAGAAACAAGTTTAAATAGATATTTTCACCCCTATCTCAATATTTTCTTAAGTAATAAAGATATGGATATCATTAACGAATCAGAAGCAATAATCCATTTTGGCAATTTTGGCTTTAAAACTAAAAATAAATCATACGCTCTCATCCAGAACTTACTTCCACTAAAAGTTAAGGACCTGAAGAATCTAATTTTAAGATACTTTATAAATAAATCATTTAAAGAAAGTGATCATATAATTTACCAACTTGACCATGTTGCTGAAGAAATACAAAATCAATTCAGTAATAAATTAATAAAAATTGGTGTGATTGAGAAGTTTGAAAATGACATAAATTCTGAAACTGGAGTAATAAGCATACAGAGCCAAATTAAAAATAAAAATTCTAGCTTTATGGATGCTGTACTGAAGAAACTGAAGGTTGATAATCCTAATCTGAAAATAACAAAGTTTATATCAGAAGAAAATCAAAAAGAATCAGAAAATAAATCGACTTTATTACTTGAAGAATTTCCTAGTCACAGTATCTATTTACATACAAGTCATTATGAAACTGTTGGATTACCTTTATATGAAGCAAGTTCTGCTGGACTGTTTGTGGTAGCTCCTGATTCTGCATATATGGAGCATTTTGATATTTCTAATTCAATTAAATATATACCAGGAGATATTGAATCTGCCACTACATGTATTAAAGATGCATTAGATGTTAAAAAAGAAACCTTTTACAGTTTAGAATATACAGAAGACTGGAATCCTGTTCTAAAAAGTATCTAGTTTCTCAATCAATGCTGAGGGTGAATAAAGTTTATTGAACTTTTTGCTATCAAAATTATCAATTTCTGAGAAAAACTTATTTAGATCTTTTTTAAAAATATTAATATCTGTATTTTTTGTAATAATAAACAGGTTATCAAACTCATCTGAAATATGAATTACCGGATCATCATTAATTTCAGCAAAGTGAATGACGGGTTTACCAGTTGCTATATATTCGATAACTTTACTGGGTATTTGATTTGGGTTTAAATTACCAATGGAAACGAGGCAGTGGAATGACTTAGTCATTAACTGTAGTGCTTCATCTCTCGCAACATGAGAATTAAAATTATGCTTGCTGCTGTCAAGTGTATTCTTTTGCAATATACTCTCCGAATCTAAATTTATATACCAGTGCATTTCATAATTTTGAAATTTGTCTAGAAAATTAATAAAATTTACAGGCGTCCTAACCCCATGAGTGAAAATACCAAAATATCCAAATTTTATATCATTATTTGTATAGTTATAGTTCTTGGTTTGTTCATATAAATGTTCTCGAAATTTGCTGATAGGCTGTCCCACAGCTGTAATAGAGGGGTTGATTTGAAACTCTTTGATATGAATTTTTCTAGCATCATCATGTGTAAATAAAACTTTAGAAGCTTGTTGGTAAAATTTCGTTTCATAGTGTTTATTTAATCGTCCATATAGAAAACTATTGTTTTCAGGGGCTGTTGTTTTTAATGTAAAAGGGTCCCCCACGTCCATAATCCAAGGCTTCCCTATTTTTTTATTAATCAAATATCCAGCAATATGTGACGAGAAAGGCAAACTAACGGTAACAAGAACATCATATTCTAAATTTAATTTTCTTCTTACTCTAAAAACAGAAATGAGCCAGAACATTGTATAGTCTGGCCAAGCAAAGTTTCTAATTACAAATCGGTAAACTTTTTTTAATAATTTAAAAATTATACTTTTAATTCTATTCTCTGAATCCAAACTATTAGATTGATTTCGTAAGCTAACAACAACATTACTTGCTCTTGAATTTCCTACAAAAATTGTCTCAATATTGCTGTCTTCACTGTGTTGTTTTGT
>NHJS02000009.1 GCA_002169115.2 bacterium TMED221
TAATTTTTCTGCAACACCATTAAGTGGAGGTGCTCCTTTAGTAGTTAATTTTACTTCTACTTCTACAAATACTACTTCACATGATTGGGATTTTAATGGGGACGGCACTTTAGATGCGTCTGGGGTATTGGTGCAATACACATATTCAGAAGCTGGTACTTATACTGTATCTCTTACTGCGACTGGACCAAATGGCGTAGATATTGAAACAAGAACTAATTATGTAACTGTAACTGCAACTCCACCAGCTGCTTTGTTTACAGGAGAGCCCACTTCTGGGACTAAAGATTTGAGAGTTAAATTTTCAAATTCATCGGTAAGATATAATACATCTTCGTGGGATTTTGGTGACGGAAACACAAGTACTGATGAAAATCCTGTGCACACTTATACTACTGCTGGAACTTATGATGTAACGCTATCAGTTGTTGGTGACGGTGGAACAGATACCAATGTTCTTTCAAGCTATATCAATGTTAGCGATGTTCAAACGCCTGCAATAATTTTGGATCCTAAATATATTGAGACAACAACTGGTTCATCAATTGATATAGATATAAAAGTTCTTGGAGTTTCTGGTTTAGCTGCAGCTCAAGCTACTCTATTTTATGATAACAGTTTAATGACATATAATTCAGTTACTGTTGGAGATTTTTTAGAAGGAAATACGGAACCTTTATTAGTAGTTACTAGCAATCCTGGAATAAATAGATTGATAGTTTACACATCTTCCCTTTCAAGCGATCTACCATCAAATGATGGAGATGGTGTAATTGCTACTGCAAACTTTACTCTAAATGGTTCATCTGATACAACTGTTGGATTTGCGGATGATGGTTCAGGAAATATTATGCTTGATGTTAATGGTAGTGATATAACAATTAATGATGTTGTTGGAGCATCTATTTTAATTAGTGAGTAAAAAAATGAATAAATATAAATATATAATTATAGCAATTTTAATTTTTGGTTATGCATATCAACCAGCCAAAAATGCATATTTTGAAAATAAGAGACTTAAAAATGAAGCATTTATAAAAGAATACCTAGGTGATAAATCTTTTTCAAGGAGTTACGTTAAAAGTCTTCCAAAAAAACTTAGACCAGATTTAAAAAATTATCATGATTTCTTAATGACTAGAGATCCAAGTACTAATACTATACCCACAGAAAGAGTTCTTGAAGCAATTAAGATTAAAGATACTAAATTAAATAGCCTGTCATATTTTAATAGACAAAGTGAAATTAATTGGACAGAACGAGGTCCAAGCAAGCAGGCTGGAAGAACCAGAGCATTAATGCTTGATGGAAATTTTAGTACAAATAATAAAGTTTGGGCTGCTGGTGTAAGTGGAGGTCTTTGGTCTATAACTAATATTGAAAATGCTACTGCAGAATGGACAAAAGTTTCAGATTTCTGGGATAATCTAGTTATTACCTGTGTAGCTTCTGATCCAAGAGATCCTCTTGTTATTTATGTAGGTACTGGGGAAAGAAGAGGAAGTGGCCTAAAAGGACATGGAATTTGGAAATCAGAAGATGGTGGAAATAGTTTTTCTCAACTAGTATCATCTACTGAGTTTAAATATGTACACACTCTTCTTGTTAGAGATGAAGGATCAGGTGATGGTGTTGTTTATGCTGGAGGAGGAAGAGCCTTGTCTGAAGGTGAATATTCTGGTATTAACGGCTTACAAAGGTCGACAGATGGTGGTTCAACATGGACAGAAGTTCTTGGTGAAATATCTGAAGGTTCAAACCATGATGTGGGAGATTTAGAATTAGACTCTAACAATAGATTAATCATTGGAACAAGAACAAATACTTTTGGCGATGGTGGTGGTCAAATTTTTTATAGTGATGATGGTGTAACGTTTTTTCAATATAATACAGGTGCTCTTGGCTCTTTTGACCGAACATTTGTTGATGTATCTCCAAGCGATCCAAATGTTTTGTATGCAATGTTTGAAAATGCAAATACAGGATACATTACTTATGTTGCTAAATCTTCTGATGGTGGAAATTCTTGGACTTCAAAGAACATTGGTCAAGATGAAAATGGAAATCCATTTGGAGATTATCAAGGCTCTATGGATTATTGGGGCTTTTTAGGAATAGATCCAAACGACACAAATACTATTTATGCTGCTGGTGCATTATCTATTCATAAATCAACAGATTCTGGCTCAACTTGGACAGAAATTTCAGAATGGCGTGGTAGTGGATTTGGACTACCGTATGTTCATGCTGATCACCATAACATAGTTTTTATTGATAGTAACAAAATTCTTGTTTCAAATGACGGTGGTGTTTTCTTAACAACAGATGGTGGTAATTCTTTTACAATGAAAAATGATAATATGGTTACTACACAATTTTATTCTACAGCACTTCATCCTACAAATTCTGATTATGTTTTAGGTGGAACTCAGGATAATGGTACTTGGAAATTAAACGTTGCTGGAAAACAACCAGGTGTAGATGTCTATGGTGGTGATGGAGGATATGCACACATTGACCAAGTAAATCCAGATTATCAATTTGGTGCCACAACATATGGAAATATTATCCGTAGTACAAATGGTGGAGCATCTTTCAGTGTTTACTCCGATGTACAAAATGCAGACGGAACTGAAGCAGGATTCTTTATCAATCCTAGTGTTATTGATGGAGTTAATAAAGCAATGTACGTTACTTTTGATGCTTCAAGTATTTTAAGGCAAAAGGACTATACTGTTCTAACAGCTCACGATTTTATTAATATAAATTTAGGTTCAGGTGCATCTGCTTACAAGATGTCACCGCACACAAGCGGGGTCCTATTTGTGGGTACTGCAGGTGGAAGAGTATTTAAAATTTCTGACGCCCATACTACTAATTATAGTATTTCAGAAATAAGTCCTTCTACTACCTCAGGATACATTTCATCTATTGATATTGGACAGGATGATAATCAGATTTTAATAACTTTATCAAACTATGGGATAGACTCTATATATGAAACAATATCTGGGGGCGGAGCAAACGGTTGGGTAAATGTTGAAGGTGACTTACCTGACATGCCTGTCAGATGGGGTATATATAATAGAGATAATTTTAATCAAGTAGCTATTGCTACTGAAGTTGGAGTTTGGGTTTCTGATGATGTCACCCATTCATCAGTAACCTGGAACCCATCAAATGATGGTTTAGCAAATACAAGGGTTGATATGTTAGCGATAAATGCTAGCGGGGCTATGTCAGCTGGAACTTTTGGAAGAGGTCAATTTACTTCACCTGGCTTCACCTCAACTGCACCATTAAATGCAGCATTTTCTCCTAGTCAAACATCAGGAATTTTTCCTTTAATAGTTGATTTTACTGATCGTTCAACTGGTAATGTTTCATCTTGGTCATGGGATTTTGGCGATGGAACCACAAGCACTGTTCAAAGCCCTCAACATACTTTTAATGACGCCGGTCGCTATACAATTTCTCTTACAGTTAGCGATGGAACAAATAACAGTGTTACAACCAAAAATAATTTGATTTGGGCAACTACTGTACAAGATACTCTGTACGATGAAGGATTTGAATCATCTCCTTATGACAGGGTTGATATTTTTGGAAGACCAAACTACAGGTGGGGAATAGTTGATGCCAATAGTGATAGTGATTCATTTAGTTGGTGGTATTATACAGCTGGCTTTGGAGCAGAAGATAACAGTCATTGGATGGCTGGATTAGGTATGGCTGGAACTCTTCCAGGAGATGATTACTTACTAAGTCCAAATCTTTGGTTGAGGTCAGGAGTAGATAATAAGTTGACTTTCTATACAAACTCAAATGGAGCAGAAGAAACATTTAGGGTATTAATTGCTAATGATCATGTTACTTCATTAGAAAATTATTCTCTCCTTGCTGAAATTACAGAAACTTCCTCTACTTGGACTCAACATTCATTTGATTTATCTAGTTATGGACCAGAGATTAAATTAGCATTCCATGTTACTACAGCACAGCAAGGGTATATGTTCTTTGATAGTATAACTATATCTGCCGGACAACTAGATGCAACAGGATCGCCACAGGCTCCTCAAGGAGTTAGAATAAATAGAGATATTGACGGTGGCGCTGTTACAAATAATGGAATTGAATTGATTTGGAATAGAAATGGAGAAAGTGATTTTGCTTCATATAATGTTTATGGAAGTTTAACTGAAAGTTTTACTGCGGATAGCAATACACTTCTCGGACAAGGAACCTTAGGAAATATTGATTCAGAACACTTTGAACCTTCTCCGTCTACTTCACCATGGGCTGATACCACATTTGTTTTCACTCAAATGTATCAGATTGATAATTATGTTCACCAAGCAACTTCTGGCGAAGAATGGTTTTTTAGAGTTAGTGCAATTGACAATGATGGAAATGAAACTTTAGGTGAAGAGCAATCATTCTTTTTAGATACCCAAGCTCCTACAGCTGGTACAGTATCAATTTCTAATTTATTTGAAGATCAATATTTGAGATCCACATCTACTATAAGCGTTACAACTCAGGGCTGGAGTGATGACTCAGGTATTTCAAGCTATATTGGATCAATAAGTAAAGCTTCTGATGGTAGCATAGTTGCTTCTAAAACTTTTGGACCTTCTGAATCTATTGAATTTGCTGGCCTCACGCTTGATGACTTTACTGATCATGTGTTTAATGTTTCGGCTGTTGATGGTGGAGGAAATGCAACAGAGGTTAATCAGAATTTTACAACATATTCATCACTGCTTGGTGATTATGACAGTGATTGGGATGTAGATGTTGAAGACCTAAATTCATTCGCTAATGTATGGCCAAATGCTGGAGTTGAAACTGCTGTTGACATTGGACCTGCAACTGGAACTAGCCCCTACCTTTCACCAACTCTTGATAACACAAATGACGTTAAAGATCTTAGTGTATTTTCTAGAAATTGGTTATGGACTAAAACTCAAGGAAGAACGCCTCAAGAGCCTCAGGAAATTATTCCTAGTGAATTTGGTACTAAAGTTGTCGGCAATCAAATTATAATTGAGCTGCCTGAAGGTACTACTGCAGGAAGATTTGAGCTCAGCAACTTAGATAATATATACACTTTTAAAGCTTCTAATAAAGAAGGTTATATGGTTCTTGAAAATACTGATGAAGAAAATCAATATTATGAATTTGAATTTGGAAATCTTTCATCAAATGATAATCAACTTATTATTACTGTTGAAGGAGCTGCAATTACTAATGATATTGAATTTAGTTATCAATTATTTTCTAAAGATGGCTTATCTGGAAATGGTATGATGCAACTTAACAATCCTGATGAGTTTAAATTGCATCAGAATTATCCAAATCCATTTAACAATCAAACTACTATTAAATATGATATTCCTTCAATGATGGTCAATGTNGTAGATGTAGAAATTCATATTTATAACACCCTTGGTAAGCTTGTTAAAACTATTGATGAAGGTGATAAATCTGTAGGACAATATACATCTGTCTGGGATGGAAAAAATGATGATGGCGAGAAAGTTAGTAGCGGAGTATACTTCTATCAATTAAGAGCCAAGGTTAATGGTCAAAGCGATTATAATAAAACCATGAAAATGGTTATCGTCAGATAGTATTTAAAAGCTGAATTTAAATTATATCAAACTAATTTTGTCTGATACAGATCATGTAATGTTAGAAGACCAAGACAATTACTATCAGTATCAATAATAGGTAAAACAGAAATTTGAGAACTTCTATCTTCCATGACTTTCATTGCATCTAAAATTGAAATTGTTGGATTAACTGCTATAGGACTATAGTTAATAAAGTTTTTTATAGGTTGCAATAAATCATTTGATGTAGCAATAGATTTTCTGATATCACCTTCTGTTACTATCCCTAACAACTTATTTCTATCTAATAACAATGCTGCACCTAGAGGTTTTTCTGTCATCTTAGTAGCACAATCGCTAATTGAATCACTTTCAGAGATTTGAGCAACATCATTAATACTATGCATTACACTTTCTACGCTCAATGATAGCTGCTTTCCTAGTTCACCTCCAGGATGATTTCTAGCAAAATCTTCTTTATTAAATCCTCTTTGAACCATTAAGACTGAAGCCAANGCATCTCCAATAGCTAAAGCAACCAAAGAACTTGTTGTTGGAACTACTCCTAAAGGATCAATCTCCTTATCTACGGTTGCGTTTAAAACCACATCAGAATTTTTTGCAATACTTGAATCAATATTCCCAACGATTGATATCAATGGGGATTTAAATTCTTTTAAAATTGGAATAAGCCTAACAAGCTCTTCTGTGTTTCCACTCTTAGAAATGAGGATAGTTGGATCTCCTGGACTATAGATTCCTAAATCTCCATGAATTGCTTCAGCTGCATGCATATATACACTTTGTGTTCCAGTGCTACACAGAGTAGCAACTATTTTTTGTCCAATAAGCCCAGATTTTCCTAATCCGCAAACTACAACCTTACCAGGATGATTAATAATTAGCTCTGATGCTTTTACAATGTCATCATCAATATTTTTAGAAACTTCTAATAATTGTGAAGAAACACTCTCNAGAATCGATTTTGATAATCCATTTATTTTTGATTTGTCCATATAATTGATAATATAAATAGTTTTGCTGGAATTGTGACCTATAAATTTGTAGTATTTCGCATGAATATTTTTATTACAGGTGCTAGCAGCGGTATTGGNGANTATGTNGCNTATGAATANAGTAAAAGAGGTGCAACNATTGCANTNTGTGCTAGACGTAAGGAAAAANTAGAAAATATTGCTAAAAANTGTGAATCGCTCGGTGCAAAAATATATACCTATTCTGTTGATGTTACAGATCAACATTCAACTAAAGAGTCAATTGAGGATTTTTTAAGCAAAGTTCCTACAATTGATTTGGTTTTTGCCAATGCTGGTTTGGGACTACTTGATTTTGTTGAAAAAGGAGATCCCACTGTGATGAATGATATGATTAATACAAATGTCATTGGCGTAAATAACACTGTTGTACCTTTTATCCCCAAAATGCTTGAACAATATAGTGGGCATATAGCTGTGGTAGGTTCAGTAGCTAGTTATGTTGCTTGGCCTGGCTCTGGAGCATATGCAGGCTCAAAATGGGCCGTAAGAGCGTTAACAGGCTCTTTACGAAATTCCTTACCAAAACAAATATCAGTTACCTTAATTTGTCCAGGATTTGTAAAAAGTGAAATGACAGATCCTGTTGAATTTAAACCTTTCTTAATTGGTACGGAAAAAGCAGCAAAAAAAATTGTTCGCGCATTAGATAAAAAAAGAAAGGTATTCATTTTTCCATGGCAATGGAATGTAGTTGTTGCGTTTAGAAAATTAATCTACCTAATAATGGGAAGAGAATTTCAAAAGAAACACGATAATTACAGATTAAAAAAACAATCTAACTGATTAGTTTAAAAGCCAAATAAAAAAATATCAGTCCAGGAAAGAATAGTATAAAATTAATTTCTTCTCCAAAAATCAAATAAGAATTAAAAATAGCGATTGGAATAACTGCATTATTCATAATGGCTAGTTTTTCTGCGCTTACTTTAGTTGCACCAATATTCCACATTAAAAATCCTACTCCTGATGATATAATTCCTAGAAAAAGTAAAGAAAATAAATTGCTTTGAGTTAAAATAGCAGATTCAGATGACCCTAAAAAATAGAAAATTGAAGTTATTAAAGTAGCTCCAAAAAATAATTGAGAAAAATTATGTACAATATCTTTGTCTTTATTTTTGTCATTCCATTTTTTAAATAATATTTGACCAGTTGCAAAAAATATGTTTGCACATTGAATAAGTACAAAACCCAACATATAATCTTTAAGATTTAAAGAACTGAACCTCATTAAATAAGACCCAATTATGACCAATAAAATAGCATATATTCCATTTCTGTTGAGCGAATTACCATTTAAATATTTACTAGCTAAAACAACATAAATTGGTGTTGTAATTGTGAAAGTAGCAATAAGATAAGCTGGCAAGTATTGATACGATTCAATATAAAAAATATACATTAAACCAAACTGCAAAGCGCCAATGCCTACTAACTTTAAATCGAAGCTAAATTTTTTAATATTATAAATTGTTACTGAACTAAAAAATGTTAATGCAATTACATTTCTGGCAAAGCTAATAAATGAAGAGTCGATTCCTGCTAAGCCATATTTTATTATCCCAAACGAAAAAGACCATAAAATTGAAATGGCTATTAGGTAAGCCAATTTATAATCCTAGATCATCTATTATTTTAGCAAGCTTGTAGTCTTTATCAGTTAATTGACCAGCATCATGAGTAGTAAGAGAAATAGTTACTCTACAATATCCGATATTAATATCTGGATGATGATTTTCAATTTCTGCTATATTTGCAACAGTATTCACGAAATCAATTCCATCTAAATATGAATGGAATTCAAAAGTTTTAGAAAGAATATTATTGTTGTTTGTCCATTCCATAATTAGAACGGCCAAATCATTGGAATCATAGCAACAGAAATAATCCATAAAATTATTCCTAGCGGAAGACCTACTTTAATATAGTCTGAATATCTATACCCTCCAGGACCAAATACCATCAGATTAGTTTGGTAACCTACGGGTGTTATAAAGGATGCTGAAGCTGCATAACAAACAGCAAAAATAAATGGTTTAGGATCAAACCCAAAGTTTGCAGCTAGCGATAATGTAATAGGTGTCATAATAATTGCTGTAGCTGCATTAGAAGCTATTTCAGTTAAAATCATAGTAATAAAGTATATTAAAGCTAATAAGATATATGGAAGTATATCAGTTGGAAAAATATTTACGAAACTAGATATTAAATCGCTAATTATAACATCTAATCCGGTACGCTGAATTGCAGCTCCCATAGGAAGAAAGGCTGCAATCACTACTATAACCTGCCAGTGAATTGAACTATAAGCCTCATTAGGCGTAATAACACGAGATAATAATAATGCTATAACTCCCAATATAACACCAACTACAATTGGGATAATTTTAAAAATAGCTAGAGTAACTGCTGTTAAAATTGAAGCTAAACTAAGCCACCAAAATGGGTGTCCATCTAGTGAACCATCAACTTTTCCTAATACAATAAATCCTTCCTTATTAGCAAGTTGATTAATTCTATCTTTAGGT
>NHJS02000021.1 GCA_002169115.2 bacterium TMED221
TTAATTTCAGCATTCAAGAATGTGAAGAACTGCTTTCTTTATACTCTGATAAAAATAGGTCTAGTAAGGAAGTAAAAGCTCTTACTTTGGATAAGATTTCAGAAATAGACGCTAAACTTATTGAACTTAAAGACCTTAGACGCCAACTTAGCTTTTTGGCAAATAATTGTAAGGGAAACGATCGGCCTGAATGCCCAATTTTAGAAGCATTATCAAATGTTTAAGAGTATTTAATAATAAAATTAAATTTCTTGTAAGCTTAAAATGTCAGTAATTTGTTCTAGACTAAGAACGCAGTTAGCGGCCCCTATTTCTAGAGCGGCTTTGGGCATGCCGTAAACTTCTGAAGTTTCTTCATTCTGCGTTATGGTAAAAGCTCCGGAATTTTTTAATGAATTTAATCCTTCTGCTCCATCCGAACCCATACCAGTGAGTAAAATGGCTAAAAGATTTGTTTTTTTTATTCTAGCTGCTGAATTAAAAAGCACATCTACACTTGGACAGTGGCCTTTTATCTTCTCGTCAGTTCCCCTGTTCAAAAAATAATCTGATCCAGTTTTGCTTATCTCCATGTGGTTAAACCCATCTGCAATGTAGATAGAATTTGGAACAACCTTCTCATGACCAATAAATCTTTTTACTTTAAGTGTTGTAATTCTCTGTAATCGCTCACAGTAACGAACCATAAATTCAGGTTGCATATGTAGAACTAGTAATATTGGTGGCATATTGGGCTTAAGCTCGCCAATGATCTGCTTAAGGGCTTCAGGCCCACCAGTTGACGCTCCTAATAAAATTAAATCGTATGTAATAGAAGTTTCAACTTTCCCTAAATCCATAAAGTTTTGCTGGCTACTACGGTTGAAGACCTTAATAATTTCGGAAAGCTGATTTTTAAAAAAATCTCTACTACTATTTCTCTCTACTTTTCTAAAGATTATGATATCTTTTTGTATTTTTAAAAGTCGTTTAAGCTTACCCAAATTATTATCGGAGTGAAAAATTATTATTTTTTTTATCCCAGTATTTTTGCAAAAATCTTTAAGATCATTAAAACTCTCAAAGTTTTTTGAAGTGTCTATTAGGCAAAAATCTATCTTAAAATTTTCCAGCCGTTTACTATTTATCGATGATGCTACTTTGAAACTACCAAGCCATTTTTCTGTCAAAAGCTCATTAGCGTAACTGCGAGTGACGGCTTCATTAGAAATAAATGCTATGGAATAATCTGACATGGTTCAATTTTATTTCAAATTCTTTTTCTATAGATCCCATTACCTAATTGTTCGAACTTGTGGTCTTTGGAATTTAATACTTCTGCATCGCCTAAAAATATGAATCCACCTTCTTCAAGTGATTTGAATATTTTATTTTCAGCGGCTAGCCTACTTTCTTTATTTAAATAAATTAAAATGTTACGACAAAATATGATGTGAAATTTATTTTTGAAGGGAAAAGTTTTTGAATTCAAATTGAGTTCCTTAAAATTGGCCTCTTTTCTTACTTTCTCTTTAAAACGCAGTTTTCCGTCGCTTTCCTGTTCCGTATATTCTAAAATTCTTTGGTAGATAATTTTATCAATCCTTTTCGTTTCATAAATTCCTTTTGAGGCAACCTTCAGTGACTTTCTTGAAATATCAGTAGCCATAATGCCACAAGTGATTTCCCAATACTCATCACCAAAGTACTCCATTAATGAAACAAGGATTGAATAAGCTTCTTCGCCAGTAGAACATCCGGCACTCCAAATTCTCAAATCAATAATGTTTTTATAGTTCATATGAGCGAGGCACTCAGGGATTACTTCGCATTTTAAGGCTTCAAATTGACGATTATTTCTAAAGAAATTTGTGTGAGGAATTAAAAAAATATCGAGTAAATCAAGTATTTTATGATCTTGAAAATCATATCTATGTTTATTTAAGAAATCTGCTAAGTCCAATATTTTATTTATTTCTTTAAACTTATTTAACTCCGAAAGAGCAATTGGCTTGAGATTTTCTGAAAGATCAAGCCCAAAGAATTTATTGGTGAATTGTATTAAGGCACGAGTTTCGTTTTCAGTTAGCATCTAGTTATTTAGACTCTAAGGTCCAAGTTCCATCCCAATTGTCAGGAGAAGATTTTTCTAGCATTTTACATCGGGAGATATAAACGTCTGAAGGAGTTGATGGATATCCTCGATTAATTTCTAAAGGCTTTGATTTTTGAAAGTGTTTCAAGCCTGCGTTAAATTTTCCCTTGGTATAAGCTTCAAATCCTTTTTCAAAATGCTTTATTAGGTCGTTTTCTTCCTGTGAAGTATTTTCTACTTCATTAATTATTTCATAAACCGCAACGGGTGTTTCCTTTCCATAAACCTTTATCCGGTCAATAATTCTTATGCTAAATTGCCCCCGTGCATCTTTAGCAACGCTATCGCTTACTAAATTATCTATAAAGTATTGAGAACATGCGGTTTCCAATCTTGCGGCAATATTGACTGCGTCGCCTATCATAGTAAGGTCGACTCGCGCTTTTGCCGCACCTATATCACACAGAATTACATCTCCTGAGTTAAGACCCATTCTTACCTTTAAAGGGTCTTCTTTCATGATTGGATCGCTATCATTTAATTCTTTAATGGCCTTTTGTATCTCTAGTATCGATAGCATACACTTGTCGTGATTTAGGTTGTCGCCTTCATCAAACCAAAAAGACATGCAGGCATCTCCCATAAATTTATCAATATCGCCATCATTCTTTGTAATAATTTCAGTTATACTTTCGAACATATTGTTAATTTGTGAGACAATTTCTTCGGGAGAATATCTTTCACAACGGCCTGTGAACTGAGCAATATCTAAAAAAAACACAATGGCTTGCCTTTTTTCGGCACGCGAAGGAAGAGATAACTCACTTAATACGGATTTTTCTAAAGCAGATTGAAATGAAGCTTTTGAAACATACCTTTGAAATTGGTCTCGTTCTCGCTCGGTTCTTATTTCAGCTAAAGTACGCTCTACTACTGCCGCTAGAGCCTCAGCAGTTGGTGGCGTCGCAACGGTATCTTTTGCGCCAGCATTTAAAGCCATCCTTCTATCGCCTTCGTTATCCTGATCAACAAGACCGATGAATGCCAGATCTGAATTTGTATGTGCTGAGTTGCAAATTTTATCGACGTCAATGATAGACCCATCCTTAAGTGAAGTAGATGAGATAATTAGATCGCTAGAGAACTTTTTCAGAAGCTTTTGTGCGTCACTTATCCCAGAGCAGGTTCTTGTAGAAAAACCTTGTTTATTGAGATAGTTTGCTATGTTTTCTGCCTGATACTCGTCCTCATCAATAATGAGGATTTTTTCTCTTAGAACAGACTGAAGCGCGAATGAGCGGTTTATTCTTTCAAGTAAGTCATCAAAGATCACTGGTTTTGGCATATACTCATCAACACCAGCAGCAAACCCTTTTTTCTGATCTTCGGCAGACTTAAGAGTGCTCGACATTATAATGTAGCAGTCTTGAGTAACTTTGTTGTTTCGGATCTCAGCACATGCTTCAAACCCATTCATGAATGGCATTTCTATATCGCAAATTACTAAGTCAGGTTTAGTTGATAGGGCTGTCTCAACACCCTCTTGCCCATCAAAAGCTTGCTCAACAATAAATCCTTTTTCTTTTAGAGGACTTACTAGGTTTTTATGTACTAATTTAGAGTCATCTATCAAAAGAATTTTTTTTCTATGATCATTGAGGCGGTGGGCTTCTTCAATTATCAAATCTAATGAGCATGGCGCTTGAATGAACGAAGAGAAACTATTCAAAGCGTCCGCTTTTATAAGGTAATCAAAGGACAGAAAAATCACTTTGAGTTCTTTGAAAAAAATGCCTTTTAATTTTTTTCCAATATCAAAAAATATATTTTCATTTACATCTGATTGTAAAACGAGCGTCGCATCTGGGTTTTCAGCTACTGCCCTTGGGATATTTTCGATTTCAAGGAATTTAATTTGTTCATCTATTTCATCACTTGTAGAATTTAGAAATTTTTTTAAATCTTTATTTTCGATGCAGAAAATTAACACCGAATTTAAGGACCTGGTTGTGTTCATTATTCCACTCCACTTTTCAAACTATCAGTGGCAATGGATAGTTTATTATCCAACTCGGCTATCAAAGCTTCCAAATCTACTGGTTTTTCATAAAAGTTGGAAACATTTAAATTTTCCAATCGGGAAAGTATGTTTTCTCTATCAACATGTCCTCCTGAGATAACGAAAACTGGTGTACTACTATAAATTGAACTTTTTCTTAAATTTTCAATAAGCTCATATCCATCCATTAGTGGCATCTGAATATCAACGAAAAATGCACTAAAGATAGTATTATCTGCAATTTTAAGAGCTTCAAATCCGTCTCCTGCTTCATCGGTATTGTAGCCATTAGTTTGTAGAAAATCACAAATTCTTTTTCTTTGCATATTTGAATCATCGACTACTAAAATCTTTGTCAAAGAACGCGCACTTGCAGTAGTGTCGGTTCCCTCAATTTTATCAGATAAGCTATTTTTTTCCTTATCTGGGTTATATTGAGCTAGTTCTAAAACATTTAATATTAAAACTAGTTTACTATTGGATAGAATAGTGCAGCCAATGACAAAAGGAGCCGTTTCTATCAAATCTCCTATTTGCTTTAGTAATACGCTTTGTTGTCCTTGAACTTCGTCTACTATAACCCCAATTTTGTTTTCACCGTCGTTAAGAATAAGTAGAAATTTATTTTTTTTGTACTTAGGGTTCTTTGGGTATCCCAGAAAATCAGATAAAAGCCGGGTCTGAACCAGTTCACCCCTGAAATTAAATACTAAAGTATCATTAATATTCTTTATATCAGTTTCTAAATTTACACTGATTATTTCTTCAACATTTAATGTCGGGAAAGCAAATTCATAACCGTTTTCAGAAACAAGTAAGATACCAACCACTGCTAGGGTAAGTGGTAGTCGTAATATTATTTTTGTACCTTGATTAACTTTACTTTCAACTTTAATGGAACCTTGCATCTGACTGATAGATGTTCTTACGACATCCATTCCCACGCCTCTTCCAGATAATTCTGTCACTTGCTCAGCTGATGAAAAACCTGGTTCGAATATTAGATCAAATATTTCCTTCTCGCTTAACTCAGCTGCCCTTTCTGTACTAAGCAATTTCTTTTCCACCGCTTTTGCCGCAATTATTTTACTATCTATACCTTTGCCATCATCCTCAATCTCAATGATGGCATTTGAGCCAAGATAATAAGCGCTTAAATTTATCTGGCCAATTTCTGGTTTATTAATTGAAGTTCTTGCTTGACCTGATTCAATTCCATGATCTATCGAATTTCTAATTAAATGCAGAAGAGGGTCCGCCAGCTGATTTATTAAAATCTTATCTAATTCTGTCTCGCCGCCCTTAATTTTTAACTCAACTTTTTTTCCAATTTGCCTCGCAATGTCTCTAACCTGAGCTGGAAATCTATTGAATAGGTTAGAAATGGGTAGCATCCTAAAATTCATAGCTCCGCTTTGTAGCCGAGAACTTAAAACCTCCAAATCTTCAATATTTTTTTGTAAATTTGCATTATGAATTGAGACTTTTTCTAAACCCATAGATATGTCGGTTTGATATTTTGATATTAAAGATTGCGGGTTATCCTCATCATTATTTTCTACTTTTCCCCTTGGATTAGCATTGCTATTTTTGGAAATGATTTTTGAATTAATTTCAGATAGTTCTAAAGAGAATTCCTTATTTAATGCAGTTATGTCTTGGTTAATTTGCTCAAGAGCAGCAGCAAGTAGCTTTTGGTCGTTATCAAGTCTAATCCTGCTAATGTAGACTTCTGACGATGTGTTGAGTACGGTATCAAGTTTTTCAGCTGAAACCTTTATAGATTCTTCTCTAACAATATTGTTTGGAACGCTAGTTTTAGAGTCAGAAGCTTTTGATCTACTTGGTTTTTCTTCAGCTTTCNTGGGGCTAATTTTCTCTATTTCATTTTTATTTTCTGCTTCTACGTTCACGTCCGGATCTTCAGGGGTGAGAGCTAAAATCAAGTCATTAATTTTTGTTTTAATAGGACCTCTGTGTGCTACTTCATCTGTAATGANGCCAATGCGCTTTATACACTCCAGTGATGTATCAATTAATTTAGCATCAAGTATTAGTTTGTCTGATCGAACATTGTCTAAAACCGTTTCTAGCTCATGAGAAAGCATTTCGATTTTTTTCACTTCGATAAGCCGAGAGCCTCCTTTAACTGTATGAACTGCTCGAAAAAGCTCGTTAATTAAATCTTTAGAGGTTGGATTATTTTCCAGTTCGATTAATAGGTTTTCGCTTGCCTGGAGGCTTTCCCATGCTTCTTCGCAAAAGTCACTTATAAGCCCGACTTTATCATTTGGAATATTTAAAACTTCATCCTGCTCCTCTTCCATGATTCCAAATTTTTTTGAGGTAGATTTTGTGTCTACTGCTGGCGAAGGCTTTTTATTTATTTCTTTATCAGATTTTTCTTGAATTTCTTTGCTACTAGCTAATCTAGCTTTTCTCTTTTCTGAAGTTTGTCTTACTATTTCTTCAATTGGTTCGGTTAGATAAATTGCACATTCAGAAACAACATCTGTTATATCTAAANTGGTAGATTGACTTTTTTTAAAATCGTTAATTAGTTGATTTAGTTTTTCGAGCAAAAGACCCAAAAGATATGACATGGAGTAGTTGGAATATGTTTGAAAATATCTTGCACTGTCTGCAATCAATTCTGCTAGCATTCCTAAATGGACGGTTTTTTGGCTTCCAATTATTTGACCAAAACCCATTATGAAGTGACAATCTGCATATGCTAGATCGAATATTTCCTGCAAATCGTGATTTCCAGCTTCTATTTCTTCAACGTAAGATTTTAAGATAGGGAGCTTATTTTCAATTGCTGAAAGAATATCGCTTTCCTGTGCTGCACCGGAAAGTTTTTCATTTTTTTTATCTGTATCCCAAGTTTTAAGGGCCTCACTTAGGTCTTGCAGCATTATTTAGTTTAACCTTTGCTCAACATATCAATATCTACCAAAGTCTTGCTTACTGTCTGATCTGTTATCTTCACTTGAAGAAGGGCCTGTTTTGCTGGTTTCTTCTGAAGAATTACTCTCTGAGTTTTCCTCATCTGTTNTAGAGTGTTCTATGGCATCTTCAATTTTTGCTAGCTTAAACTGGTTTACTAAATCCTCGAGGTCGGGCACAATTTGAGCAAGTTCGTTTGCAGAAACAGATAGATTTGAAGAAGCCAGGGTATTTTGCTGAATTACGTTATCAAGTGTTTTGATTGCATCGTTAACTTGTTCTGCGCCTATGGCTTGTTCTTTTGAAGATGCGCTAATGTTTTGAACAAGACTTTGGGTCTTCTCAATCTCAGGTAAAAGTTCATCAAGCATCTGATTGGTCTCATCTACTAACTTTTTACCGTCCGTCGACGATCTTTGAATTTCTGAGGCGGCATCTTTACTTAGTTCTGCAAGCTTTGATACTTCAGAGGCAACAACTGCAAAACCCTTTCCATGCTCTCCAGCTCTTGCAGCTTCCACTGAAGCATTAAGCGCCAAAAGTTCTATTTTACGGGTAATCTCACCAACAATAGCAATGCGCTCAAATATATCGCTCATCGCTTCTGATGTTTTTTTCATCGAGTTTGAGCAAACAAGTGCATTTTCAGCGAGCAGTTTAGCTGTTTCATCGGTCTCTGTGGCGTTTCTCGCATTTTCATTAATTGTATTTGCCATCTCATCCATTGATGCAGATGTTTCTTGTACAGAAGTTGCCTGTTGGCTTGTGCCATCAGATACCTGATCAGCTGTTACTTCCAACTTAGAAGAATTTTCAGATATCTTTTCAATAACGAGGCTCATGGCTCCAATAACTTCAACAATTTTATCGCGCATTTGGCTTGTTGAGATTAGAAGGCTACTGACCTCGTCATTACCTGTAGATTTTATTTCAGCGGATAAATCGCCTTCCGTTATGGCATTCACAGCTGAGTTTGCATTTTTAAGCTTTGTTTTGATGCCCGCTGTCAGAATTAGCCCAAAGGTTAGTGCGGCTAAAGTTGATGCAATCCCAACAATTAATGTAACATAAAGTGACTGTGTCTGAGCACTGTCTATTGATGAAAATGCTAATTCTTTTGCCTTTCGAATTTCGCTGAATAGATTTAAAAAACTTCCATCCTTGATCATGTCCTGTAAATATTTTTCCTGAGCTGCGAGCTTAGTATTAGCCTTAACAATTTTAGACTTAAGATCCCCAAGAGTTTGCTTGTATAAGTTGGAGTAGGGGCTCAATTGTGTTGATGTCACAAATTCATGATATTCTAACACATTTTTTTTGACTTGATCTTGCGCTGATTGAATTTCGTCATAAATTCCATCAATTCCATCGAGGGCTGTAATCATTTTCCGATAAATTTTGATTGCGTCTCTACTGATTGGTGGATCTAGAAGCGATTCTAACCTCTGTCTAAAATCTAAATTCCCATATTTTTTGCTTCGTGCACCTTGAACAATTTCGTCTATAAGTTCTATTGCTCCTTGA
>NHJS02000040.1 GCA_002169115.2 bacterium TMED221
GAACAATCCAATGGGTGTGTAGCTCAGTTGGTTAGAGCGCATCCCTGATAAGGATGAGGTCGGTGGTTCGAGTCCACCCTCACCCATAAAAATACACTTAATACATTCAAAATCGTTCCTTAATTTCCACTTCTTAGTTATTATTATAACTAATTTATGATGACTAGAATTTATAAATATATTGAGATATCAAGACCTCGACATTCAATTAAAAATTTAATAATTTTTGCTCCATTATTTTTTACTTTTCAATACAAATTAAATCTATATTTTGATGCGTTTATAATTTTTTTCTTATTCTATTTAATAACTACAGTCACATATATTTTCAATGATTTATCTGATAGAAACATTGACATATTCCACCCTACAAAAAAATATCGACCCATAGCTGCAGGAACTGTCTCTTTGTTAGAAGCTAAACTTCTTATGTTATTTTTATTCTTTATTTCAACAGTAGCCTCATACTCATTCAACTACGAACTTTTTATAATACTAATGTCCTATTTATTTATAAACATACTTTATTCATTAAAGTTAAAAGAGATTGTATTCATCGATATTATAATAATTTCTATAGGTTTTATTTTAAGACTTTTAGCTGGTTCACTTGTGGGTAGTATCGATCTATCAATATGGATATTTATGATGACCTTTCTGTTAGCTAGTTTAATGGCAATCACGAAAAGAAAAGATGCTGTCGATAGAAATGATTATTCCTCAACATCTATAAGTAAAAGCTACACAAAGAAGTTGATTAATTATATTGTTACAGTCATCACGTTGAGTATAGTCATAATATATACTTTATTTGCATTCTCTAGTGAAGTTTCATTTATTCTTGGGAATTCTTATCTTCCATTTACATTGATTTTTGTGTTACTTGGAATAAGTAGATATTTATTCTTAATTTATAATATGCCTATTTCATATGATCCCATTGAAATATTTTTTAACGATTTTTTAATGAAACTTTTCTTCATTTCTTGGATACTAAGTTTCTTTATTATTAGTGGTATATAATATGAGCATAGGTTTAAAATATATTTTATTTGCGATACTAGCAATGACAGTAAATATTTTTTTTCAATATTTATCGTTTTTATTAATTGATCATAAATATGAATTATATATAGCAATACTTAATGGAACCATACTGGGAATGATTCTAAAATATTATTTAGATAAGAATTTTATTTTTTACTATGTAAAAAAGGAATTTAATAATAAAAATATTTTCTTGTTATACATCTTTACAAGTATTTTTACTACTATCATCTTTTGGGCGATAGAGCTATGGTTTAGTTATTATGTAAATATTACTTACTCAGAATACCTTGGCGCTCTTGTTGGACTAACATTAGGTTATAGTTTAAAGTATATATTAGATAAACATTTGGTGTTCAATAATCAAAGTTAAGCTTAATAATTGGGGAAGATATAAAAGTATTGATTCTAATCAATATAATATCCATGATTTACAAGAACTAAAATCATATCTTTTAGATAAGAAAAAATGCATACCATCTGGCAATTATAGAAGTTATGGAGACAGTGCATTTTCATCAGATGTTATTAACTGCAAAAATTATAATTCTATAATTTCTTTTGATAGTTCTGAGGGAATCTTAAAAGTTCAATCAGGTATTACTATTGATGAAGTCTTAACAAAAATAGTACCTATGGGCTGGTTTCTAGCAGTTACCCCAGGAACAAAGTATGCAACTATAGGTGGCGCTATTGCTAGTGATGTTCATGGAAAAAATCATCATATTGATGGTTGTTTTAGTAGGTGTTTAATCAATTTTGATTTAATGCTTTCGGACGGAAAAGTTACGACTGTAGAAAAAAATGACAGTTTGTTTAAAGCTACATGTGGTGGAATGGGTCTCACAGGTATAATTATAAATGCATCAATCAAATTAAAAAAAATAAAATCTTCATACATTAATCAACTTTCCATCAAAACATGTAACCTCAAAGAGACATTTGATGTATTTGAGTTCTATGCAAATTCGTCTTACTCTGTTGCATGGTTTGATGGTTTTTCAAAATCAGATAAGCTGGGTAAGTGCATTATTCAGATAGGAGATTTTTCCAATGATGGTATTTTGGATTATAAAAAAGAACTAAACTCTTCTATACCATTTAAATACTTGTCATATCTATTATCAACATATCACATTAAACTATTCAATTATTTATACTATAAGCTTGCATCATCTAATCCTAAAGTATCAAAGGTTCCTTTGAATAAGTTCTTTTACCCATTAGATAAGTTTTCTAATTGGAATGAAATGTATGGTAGAGGTGGTTTTTTGCAGTATCAATTTATTTTGCCAAAAGAAAAAAGCTACGAAGGAATACAAGAAATTTTTAGAATAATCCATAACTATAAAATTTATCCTTATTTATCTGTCCTCAAATTATATGGCGAGGAAAATGAAAACTATTTATCTTTTCCAATGGAGGGTTACTCTCTTGCAATGGATTTTAAAGCTAACAATAAAACGCTATGCATGTTGAATGAGCTAGATAAGATTGTATGTGATTATGGAGGAAGAATATATCTTACTAAAGACGCAAGATTATCCGAAAAAAACTTTAAAAGCTCTTACCCAAAAGTAGATAAATTCATCGAAGTCAGGAATGAACACGATCCTTATAGAAAATTTAATTCTTTGCAATCACAAAGGTTGGATATATGAAAGATTATATTCTAATATTTGGAGCAAAAGGTGATATCGCAAGAGAGCTTGCTAGGCTGTATGCTGTAAATGGCAATAATTTAATTTTATCAGGACGGAATATTGAAGAGCTAAATGATTTCAAGAGTGACTTACAAGGTTTGAATGCTAAAATTATGCTTAAAGAGTTAGACATTACTGATTTTGAATCTTTTCCTAAATACATAAAATCACTCCCTTCAAACCCTAAAGGTTTTATTTTCATTACTGGCTCGAATCCTGTCAATGCCTCTGAGAATATCAACGTATGCGTGAACACCATACATGTTAATTATACGGGTCCGGTATTGATGATTAACCAAATATTAAATCATTTTCAAGATTTTAAAAATGGTTTTATTATTGGGGTGAGTTCTGTTGCAGGCGAAAGGGGTAGACAGAAGAATTATATTTATGGTTCAGCAAAGGCGTCATTTACGACATATCTTAGTGGCCTGCGACAGAGGTTAAGAAATGAAGACATCCATGTAATGACGGTACATCCAGGATTTGTGAGGACTAAAATGACAGCGAGCATACCAATGATTAAATTCTTGACCGCAGAACCATATCAAGCAGCACTTGATATATATGCTGGTCAACAAAAAAGAAAAGAAATAACATATACAAGATGGTATTGGTCTATTATTATGTTAATAGTTCGTAACATTCCAGAATTTATTTTCAAAAAAACAAACTTATAAAATTAAATGACAAGATTAATAAGCCCTATAATTATTCTGATGACCTTAATATTGTCATTATTTTTGATATATGAAATAAATTATATTTCAAGAGATTCATATGTGCTTGCAGGTAATCTATTCCTGACGCAGGCTACTCTTGTAGAATCTCTGAAGGTTTTCTTGTTTTTTATAATCTTACTAATAGCCATCCGAGGTTTAGTAGACAAGTATACTCATTTATTTATAAATAATAATGATAGTAGAGTTTTTATAATACTAATCTTAATTTCTATTATAATGAAGTTATTTTTAATTGATTATAATAATGATTATAATGACATTCAAATTGATTTATCAAAAATATTTGATCAAGGAATGTTCAATCAATATAAAACATATTCCTATTTAGCATTTTTTATTAGTCAGGTAAGTGATAACCCAGCCAAGATTCTTAATATTATAAATAGTATAATGAGTTCATTCACTATCGGTATAGTGTATTTGATTTTAAAGAAGATCAAATTACCCTCGTCAATGATTGCTTTCTCCATGATACTTCTTCTGAGTTATATCCCCTTTCAAGCAAATGATATTTTACTCAGAGTAGATGTTCTTTTTATGTTTTTATTTACTTTGAGCATATTTTTATCTTTTGATATTATTCATAACTATACATTCAGAAAACTGCTATTACTTAATCTTCTGATTTTAGTGATTTGCTTTACAAGAGAATCAATGTTGTACTTATTGCCGATATTTATTTTGATATTATTGGCATGTAAGAAAAAGAGATACCTATCCATATTAACGCTATCTATGACAGTTATTTTAAGCAGTATTGTTACTAATATGTCAAATATGCATAACTATGGTATGACATCTTATGTAAAAAACTTCCATCTAATTATCAAACTCCAAAACTATGGATATTTAAATCAAAATATTTTAGATCGATACGCTGAGGGACTTTCGATAGAAGCAAGCTCTTTACTAGAAGATATAAAAAAATCTTATGATATAAACATTTTACCGCATAAAAGAGAATCATTCGTTGAGGAAAACTTTGCAGTTTTACAGAATAATCCTGCAAATACTTTTCTCAGAGAAAAAATACTTTATTTATTTCAAGTAGTGAAATATCACGGACTTGGGTATTTGATCAGACCTGATAGAGAAAATATATATATGAAGAATTCAATTACACAACATACAGGTGATTTGGATAAAATCAGAAATAATTATTTCTCTGATTTAGAAAATCACGATAATCCACTTACGACTGCTAAATTAAATAATATTATGAAAATGTCAGAAAAAAAACTGACAACTATACAAGATAAAGATTTAGCAAATTATATGCGAGCCTTTATACTGCAAAAATCGTCAGACTGTACATCTAAAAAAGTATTAGATAATGATGTTGGAAATATTTTAAATAAAGAATGTATAGCAAATAAGATTATTGAGTTTGACCAAAGCTTTATGATTCAAAGATCNGATAANTGGACATATAAAGAAGTTGCAATACCATTCACATGGAGATTTGATAAAGAAAAAAGAAAATANATNACTCATCCCCACATAAANAAAGTAGNAGAAATATTATTATCTANGCCNGCATTATATATCATGCAATCGTTGATCACATTGACTAGNATGACAGGTTATGTGCCAGTGCCGTCAGGCATAGCAACTGAAGGAAACTTCTATTCAGATACTATTTATCCAGATTTATTCTTAATTACATTTCAAAAAGGATATCAACCAATTATGAACTTTTGGTATGTCTTATGTCTTATGGTTTTTGTTATATATGGATGGAAAAGTATCCTTGAAAGAAAAGTAAGGAGTGAGGTCATTATTGCAATAATACCCTTATATTATGGACTCTTTATCGCATTTGCATCACCTTTTGAATTTAATAGATTAATCATGCCAGTAGTGCCATACATCATAATAAGTTTTTCAATTATACTGTATAACATCTCTAACATAGTTTTTAAATCTTCCAGAGAAGGTGGAAAATAATATTGTGAAATAGAATCTAAGTGTTTAGATCTGTTATATATATTGTTATAATTATGCAATGCCTTCATTTGATATTAAATCTGAAATTGATAAACATGAACTTACAAATGTTGTTGATCAAGCTAATAGAGTATTAAAAAATCGATTTGATTTTAAAGATGCAAATGCAGAATTTAAATTAAATGATAACTCTATTCTTCTAACTGCTAACGAAGATTTTCATATCAAACAAATGTCAGCNGTTTTACAAGAAGCTATCACAAAACGTAAAATGGATATCCGAATATTAAAACCTGGTAAAATAGAGGTAGCAAATAATACAGCTAGACAAACAGTGGATCTTCAAGAAGGGATAGATAAAGAACTAGCTAAAAAGATCGCTACATTAATTAAACAATCTAAATTAAAAACGCAAGCGGCAATTCAGGGTGAGAGCATCAGAGTTACTGGTAAAAAAAGGGATGATTTACAAGATACTATACAAACAATAAAAGATCAGAAATATGATATTCCTCTTCAATTTGATAATTTTAGAGACTAANNANTATTTTGAATTTTAAAATTATCATANAAATTATATTTACCNTTNTCTTATTAGTTCCTATTAAGGTATTTTCTGGTGGAAATAGTATTAACTTAAATCCAATAAATATAAATGTTGGCTATATGTCTGAATATTGGATAAGAGGTTCTTTTCAAGCTGCATCAGTTTCTTATATTAATGCTAATTATACATCAGGGCCAATATATCTAAGCGCTGGATATGCTGACTTAAGAGACAGACAAGGGGGTGCTACTTATAATGAAGGTGAGGCATTTATAAGTTTGTATGGGAGTTATAATTTTGAACTGATATCAGTTCCAACATATATTGGGTTAGCTGCATATCGATATACTGATGGTATTGATCAACACTACAATGAAATCAGTGTTGGAGCTGATTTCGATATATTTTNGGTTGANGCGGTAATTTTAGGCGATTACGATACTTCTCCGAGTTCAGATTACTGGCATTTTCAAGTCTCAGTTCCCATGGGTCNAATNAACTACACCTATGGGACTTACTCTGGGGCATGGCAATACGTTGTTCATGAAATTTCAACAAGCGTCACTATAAATNAGATTGATTTTGGTCTGAAATTAGGNATGAATAATGACAANGCNATGGGAGACTCAAAAAACTCTAACCAAGATGTAACTTATGGTGTTTTTTCAATAGGCTATTCCTTTTGATTGCTTTATANTAACCCTCATATGAGTAATTGTTCACATCAACATGAGGAAAANTTTTCTTGGTTACCAAANNCCTTGATNCATGATGATCATGATCATGATTGTGCTTGTGTTAAATGTTATTTAACAGATNTTGTTTCTANTGCTAAAATTGAATTTGTCTGGATTATAGAATACATTCTATTATTCACTGTTTTAAATTCTGAATCTAATCGACTAAAGGATTACTTTCTATGTAGTTCTTCTAGACCAAGGTCACCTCCAGCGTATATATAAATTTTTAAACAATTAATTTATATAGGAGACTAAAATGTCTAGAAACATTTTTATATTTTCTCTTTTGTTTATATGTATTGATTTAGTATCAGCTGAGACTTTGACTGAGGTTGAAGTTACTTCACCGGTTTTTAGTAACTCAATCAATGAGACTAAATATCCAGTGCATATAAAGCAAAATGAAGAAATAAGTAGTAATAAAAGTTTAGGTGATAATCTTAAAGGATTATCTGGAATAACTAATGCTGATTATGGTGCTGCAATAGGACAACCTTCAATAAGAGGTTTGACTGGTAACAGAACTAAAATATTATCAAATAATATTGCTGTAAATGATCTAAGTAGTTTAAGTGCAGATCATATTAACAATGTTGATTTAAACAATATTTCACATATTGAGGTAATAAGAGGCCCTTCGTCAATATTTACTCATGGTGGTACCAGTGGTGGGATCGTTAATATTATCTCAGATATTATCAGCGGTAAAAAATATGAAAAAGATATTTTGAAATATGATTATAGCTCTGTTAACAACGGTTATGCGAATAACTTTTTATTTAAGAGAAATTTATTTAATACAAATATATTTTTTTCTATTAACAATAAACATCTTGATAATTATGGTATCCCAAAAGGTTCAAAATTTGAGGAAGGATTAGATAAGGGNACGCTTGCTAACTCTGATCATAAAAATCAAAATATTAACCTTGGTATTTCTTTCCCAAGAGANTGGGGATACATTGGTTTATCTTTTGAAAATAATGATGGTGTTTATGGTATTCCATTTCATGCAGAAGAGGAAGAGGAGCANCATGAAGAGGAAGAAGAACATAGAATATTTACTAAAGCAGAAACNGAAACTTATACNATCAAAGGTAAGTATAATANCAGTTCATACTTTAATTCTGTTGAATACTCTTTTAGAGGTTCTAATTCTTTCTTGAAAGAACATGAAGAAGACGGATCAGCGTCTTTAGACAGCAATAGCAAATCTGTGTCTTTTAAATTTAATTTAGATGATGAGTCATATGAAAAAAGATTNCTTTTACAATATGACCGAACTAAATCACCTATGAAGACAGCTTATATCCCAACATCAATTTCATATGANAGATCCATTGCATATTTTGCAAGAACNAAAAACAAACCATATGAAATAGATTTTGCTGGACGATATGANTCTAATTCTAGAGATAGTTCAAATCAAAGATATGGCGATACCTCTATAAGTTTTGGAACAAGCATTGCTCAAAACCTTACAGAGTCTTTATTCTATAATATNGGTTATTCGCATGTTTCTAGAACACCNTCTATCTCAGAGTTATTTGCAAACGGCACTCATGGNCCAACGCAAAGATATGAGCGCGGTAATAACCAACTTTCTAGGGAAGTTTCTCGAAACATTGAGTTAGGNCTTCAGTATAATTTAGATGAAATAGATGTCGGTTTAAATTTATATCACAATGATATGAATAATTTTATTTATTTAGCCGATCAATCTACAACCACTAGCGGCAAGACTGATGCAAATTGGTCCCAAAAGAGTGGAGTTATNCAAGGGTATGAGTTATCTGTATCAAAAACCTATAATATAGGNGATGGTGATCTTTTAGTCATGCTAAGCAGGGANGATATCTCTGGGATATTTGATGACAATACATATATTCCAAGGATTACTCCTGCTAAGAATGTCTTATCGTTAAAATATGAAAACCAGAAGAACGATANATATCATCTAGATTTTATCTATACAGAATCTCAGGGCGATATGTCATCTATAGAGACAAAGACCAACTCCCACGTNGATCTTGATATAGGNTATTCNAAAAAGATTGTNTTTGATTCCCATAAAGATTTAATCATAAATATTTATGGCAANAATATTTTAAACAATACNGTGAGAAATCATTCATCTTTTGTNAAAAATGAAGTGCCNATGCCNGGTGCTAATTTTGGGATTGANGTTTCTCTAGGATATACATTNTAAAATAAGTCTATGGCTCTCAAGNAAACTGTTTAGTTTCTTGGGAGTCATACTCTCATCAAGTGTTTAGNTTTGTTATTATAATTATTAGNGCNGAAAAAATAATNAGAACAACAGCCAACGTTATCATTTGATTATTNGATGCATCACTATTTACAACTTTTTTATANCTATTGTATANATCAAAGTGTGTAAAATTTTGAAGGTATACATCAAAGTAAGCTAGCCTGCGCAATCTCTTATTAGATAAACGTATATTATTTTTATATAATATAGAGTGTGCTTGTTGGATATATTGAAAGTTTACTGATCTCATTTCCTTATGACCTAGATTATTCCTGTATATAAAGAATGATGCATTTAGAATACAAATACAACTTATTTTATTATACTTTAACATGATAATTAAATTTCTCTGGAGCAGAAATGGTTGACGATAAAGACATTTGGGTTAGGTATGAAAACCGAATAGACACCCTCATTAATAATAAAAAAATATCACTAAATGAAGTTACAGAATTATTTGAGATTGGTCATGCATACAACATGCAAAGAAAACTAATACCAGAAGCATTAAGTGACTGGATGAAGAATCAAGCAGATGAATATAGAAGTAAATCTAAATCCCTTTACAAGACATTGGGTATTGATTTACCAAAAAGCAGACCTACTGATGGATATACAATGGCCATGGTTGTGAGTAATGTATGGGAAGGAATTTTTTCAGAGCAACCTATTGAAGATATCTTTAGCTCCATTGGCAAAAAGTATGATGTAGACTCGAGCGTTATCATGCAGAACTTTATGAAGCATTGGTCGGCAGGATTAGACTACCATTTGGTCTTGAGAATGAGAGAATTGAGTCCTTTTGAGATGGGTTTAGTGGCAACTTTTGTGAGTCCAATTATTGAAAAGAATAAATCTATGTCTAATAAGTTAAATTAGCATAACCTTGGCCGTAATTTATCGAGAACAAAATCTCTAGTTTGACCTTTGTGATGAATATGATGGAGTATTTCATCCACAGAGTGCTCTGTTTGGAAATGAGCATTTGAATACATAAATATTATATACATTCTCATTACTTAATTTTATCAGATGTGATTATTGATAAAGAATAAAATGCCTAAATATTCTATTGACATATTTGAATATCAGGAGATCTTCATATTTCGTTTTCAATAGTTTGGTGTTATATTTTTTAGGAGAGATATTTACAAATTTAACCAAGGGCTAGGAAAATGACTGATTTTGATGTTGTTAAAAATAAAGCTAAAAAATTATGGTCTACTTTTGGTCCATTTGAAAATGTTACAGGTTTAGCTGCCCCCAAACTTATTGAATTTTCAAAACTTACATCAGGCGATAGAGTTTTAGATGTTGGTTGCGGCACAGGAGTTGTTGCTTTAACAGCAGCAAGGCAAGGCGCACTAGTTAG
>NHJS02000010.1 GCA_002169115.2 bacterium TMED221
GTAAATCTTGAGCAGATTGCAAATGATTATGGGACTCCTTCATATGTTTATTCAAAAAAAGCAATAGAAGAAAATGCAAAATCATATGTAAATTCTTTTGCTAATCCTAAAAATTTAGCATGTTTTGCCGTTAAATCTCTGAGCAATATATCTATTCTTAAAATTATTAGAGATGTGGGGTGTGGTTTTGATATTGTTTCAGGTGGAGAACTTCATAGAGTCTTATCTATTGGAGCTGATCCGCAAAAAATTATTTTCTCGGGAGTGGGCAAAACAAGGGACGAGATAGAGCAAGGAATTAAAAATAATATTTTATCATTTAATGTTGAATCAGCATCTGAACTTTATAATATTGAAAAAATAGCTAGGAATATAAATTTATCTGCTCCAGTTTCTATAAGAATAAATCCAGATATAGATTCTGGTGGGCATGACTACATCACTACAGGAAGAAAAGGTGATAAGTTTGGTATTTCTTCAATCGAAGAAATTTTTGAACTATGTAAGTATTCAGCTATTTCAGAGAATTTAAATTTAGTTGGTCTAGCTTGTCATATTGGATCACAAATTTTAGATCTTGATGGATATATAGAGTCCGCAAATAAAATTTTTGAGTTGTCTAATAAACTTTCTGTGGAAGGAATTACATTAGATTTTCTTGATCTTGGCGGAGGACTTGGAGTTGCGTATGAAGATGAAGTCCCACCCTTGCCTAAGGAACTTATTTCAGCTTTAGAAGAAAAATTTATTGGAAGAAGGGAAAGATTAATTCTAGAACCGGGTAGAAGTATTTCGGCAAATACTGGTATTCTTTTAACAAAGGTTGAGTACATTAAGGATAATTTTTTAATTGTTGATGCTGCAATGAATGATCTTTTAAGGCCAGCTCTTTATAAGGCCACTCACAGTGTGGCAAATCTAAAAAACAAGAAAAAAAATCCAAGAAATTGGAATATCGTAGGCCCAGTATGCGAATCTTCGGATTTTTTAGCAAGAAACGTTTCTATAGAAGCTGAAGAGGGAGATTGTATTGCAATTAAAAATGCTGGAGCTTACGGCTTTGTAATGGCATCAAACTACAATTCAAGGCCTAGAGCCTGCGAAGTTCTGATAGATGGTAATGGATCATCACTTATTAGAAAAAGAGAGACTTTTGATGATTTGTTGGAGCTAGAAAGAATCAATGACTAATTTTGACAAAATGCATGGCAACGGTAATGACTTTGTTGTTATAAATTCTATTGAAAAAAAATTAGTTCTGAAAAGATCTCTTATTAAGAAACTATCAGACAGAAACTGTGGCATTGGTTTTGATCAATTAATTTTAATCAATGTCCCAACAAAAGATAATCATGATTTCGCAGTAAAATTCTTTAATGCTGATGGGAGTGAGGCAAGCATGTGTCTTAACGGTATTAGATCAGCTGCCTCATATATTTGGAGGCATGATTTTGCTCCTAAAAAATCTGTAACAATAAAGACTAAAAATAGATTTGTAATATGTGAGCCGGTTAAAAATAAAATAAGAGTTAATATAAAAATTTCTGATATTTACAAAAATGATAGTCTTTATAAGAAAATCTCAAATACTATTTCTAATAGGTTTGATTTTGTTGATTCTGGAAATATGCACTTATGCATAAAAAAAAGCTCAATTATAAATATAGATATGAACACACTTTATAAGAATTTAGCCAAACATATAAAACCTCTTGGGTGTAATCTATCAATATATAAAGTTGTAAAAGGTAATATAGATATTAGGACTTATGAAAATGGAGTTGGCGAAACTCTCTCCTGCGGTTCTGCTTCTTTAGCAGTTGCATCATTATGTATTAAAGATAAGTGTAAAGTTAAATCTTCTGGAGGAATCCTAGATTTTAAAAAGAGGAATAATGATACTATGGAGATGATTGGTCCAGCTGAGTTTGTTTTTTCTGGGAGTTTTGATGACTAATAAATTAGATCCAAAAGACGTCGAGCTTTTCTTGCTTGATAATTTAGATTTCTTTGAAACAAGAGAATCTCTTGTTGGTGAGATGAAATTTAAACACTCAAGTAGTTCTGCATCCTCATTATTAGAAAGACAAATCAACAAACTTAGAGATGAACAAAGTGATTTGATGGATCTTTTATCATCATTCGTAAGTACAGCTCAATTAAATGAAGACTTATTCATAAAATCCAAAGAGCTTACCTTATCGATCCTTGGGGCTTCAAGTAGAAATGAAATAAAGGATATAGTTCAAGAGAGTTTTACTGAAAACTTTGGAGTAAATAGTTGTAAATTAGGTTTTTATTCAAACTCGGGTATTGGGGATATTGAAGATAAAACTGGTATGTCTTTTCACAAAGGAGCTGTTCATTGCGGATCTTTCTCTAGAGAAAAGATGGAGTTTTTGTTTAAAGATGAGAGGGTAGAATCAGTAGCTTTAGCTGTTTTGATTGATAACAAAGAGATTGGGATACTAATGCTAGGTAGCTATGAAAGAACAAGGTATCTTGGTGACGAAGATACAACTTTTATAGAATATATAAGAGATATCTTAGAAAAAAAATTAGAATCAATCGATAGCTTAAATGCCTAGCGAATATTTTACCAATAATGATATAAACCTTTACCTTAGTTATGTATCCGAAGTTAAGAATCTCTCTAAAAATACAACTAACTCATACAAAAGAGACCTTCAGAAATTATCAATATTCTTAAATTCAATAGGCATTAAGAATTATGATGAAATAGATGATGGTGTTTGTACTAGCTGGCTTGGTAATCTCTACTCTCTACAAAACACTCCGAAAACCATACAAAGACATCTTTCTTCTGCAAAAGGTTTTTTTAAGTTTTTAAAAAAAAATTCAATAATAGATTCTTCTCCTTTTGAATTAGTAAAGGCTCCAAAGACTCCAAGCTATCTTCCAGAAGTGTTATCACCAGAAGATGTAAGCCAATTATTAAATTTCAAACCTTCAGATGTATTAGAAATTAGAGATTTAGCCATTGTTGAATTAATGTATTCATCTGGCTTAAGAGTATCTGAAACCGCAAATATTAATCTAGATGACTTTGAAGAAGAAATGTCTTTTCTTAGAGTATTGGGGAAAGGAGCAAAAACCAGACTTGTGCCTATTGGAAGATACGCAAAAAATGCTATTGATAATTGGATTTATGAAAGGATTAAATATTCTAGAGACTCGAATGCACTTTTTATAAATTTAAAAGGCAGTAGACTTAGTGTTAGAAGTATTCAGTTAAGGCTCAAGAGGCTCGCTGTCAAACAAGGCCTTCCTCCAATTCATCCTCATATGCTAAGACATAGCTTCGCTACTCATATGCTTGAATCGAGTGGTGATCTGAGAACCATACAAGAGTTGCTTGGACATAGCTCATTGTCTTCAACACAAATTTATACAAAATTAGATTATCAACATTTAGTAAAAATTTATGATCGGTCACACCCTAGAGCTAAGAATGAGAAAAATTAAGCTCATAACTTTTGATCTTGATGACACTCTTTGGGATAACGGGCCCACTATTACAAATGCAGAAATTCAAACAAGGAAATGGATTGAAGAAAGAGTCGGAAAGATTGAGTGGGGAAACTTAGATGACTTTATTAATCTTAGAAATGATTTAATTAAAAAGGATCCCGGTATTGCTTGGGATATAAGTAAATTAAGAAAAGAAATTTTTAAAATAAAAATAAGCAATCTTGTGCCTCCATCTAAAGTTAATATTTTAGCAAACGATGCTTTTGATTTTTTTATAGATAAACGACACGAAATTAGCCTATATGATCATGTTGCTGAGGCCTTGTTAAGGCTCTCTAAAAAATATACTTTAGGTGTTCTGACAAACGGAAATGCAGATATCTTTAGATTTGAGGTTGGAAAATATTTTCAATTTTCGATAAGCTCTCTTGAAGCAAAAAATAGTAAGCCACATAGAGCTCATTTTGATATAGCTTCCCAACAAGCAGATGCAATAGATTTTAACAACATGCTTCATATCGGAGACCATCAAGTTAATGATGTTTTAGCAGCATATCAATTAGGAATAGAAACTTTATGGTTTAATAATAAAAATATGGAATGGGCTCAAAATTTTGCAAAGCCTGCAGAGTTTTCAGATTGGCAAAAACTTCCAGAAATAATTGAAGGACTATATGAATGATAATGACTTAACAAAGGCTATATTAAGTGTTTTTAAAAAAGAGCTAGGNTCTGTGGGAGATATTTTGCCATCGGAACTTTTGTCAAGCATAAGAAAAAAAATTTCTCCAGAAATAGAAGGTCTTGTAGAGAAAAGTGGCTATGTTACAAAATCAAAATATGAATCTTTAGAAAGATTAGCCCATGAATTAGAAAAAAGAATTATTGATTTAGAAAAAAGCCTATAAGCTTACTATATATTTNGATAGTTCTTTGATATCACTGTCGGATAATGCTGCTGCTTGAGCGTACATTAATGCNCTTTGAGGTCCTCTTTCAATCTTATTCTTATATTCATTTAGAGATGAAGCAATATAGTCACTCTTGGAGCCAACAAATGATGGTCCAATACCTCCTTCTCCTTTTGCTCCATGACATGCTATACANCCAGCATACAACTTACTACCTTTTGTTGCTTTAGTATCAGCCACGGAAACAATTGCGGTATCTCCACATTCTTGACCCTCAATACATATATTTACGCCAAGATGAATTCTTTCAATCACTGACTCATCATATTTTTTTCCATTAAATAGAAATATTGCACATAATGGTAGAAAGTATAAATAGTATTTATTTTTCATATTAATCCTATGAGTTTGGTCTTTGAAGCTCAACCACATGGTCTACAACTTTTAGCATTTCAGCAAAGGAGCCTTTTGTTTCGATTATGTATGTCCCATCAACAACCATCATTGGGACGGCAGAGACCTTAACTTGCTTTGCATATTTAATACCCCTGTTAACTTTTTGTTTTACTGAGAATGAATTTAAATATTGTGATGTAACTTCAGGAGCAACTCCATATTTAGCTAAAAATTTTTGAATAGCCTTAGGGCTTTGTAAGAAATTGCCTTCTTTATGAATTGTTATAAAAACGGCTGAATGTGTTGACGGGTCTAATTTTAAAGACTCAATAGTATAATAAAGCCCTGCATGAAGTTGATGAATACCGCCCCATGTAATAGGCATCTTGGTTAATTTTGTATCTGGCCCTAGTTTTGCCTTCCAGCTATTTATTGCTGGTTCAAATGAATAACAATGAGCGCATCCATACCAAAAAGATTCAGTAACTTCAACTATGCCATCTTTTTTTACTGGCAAAGGATTGTCAACCAGTCTATAGTCTTTTCCAAGCTTGTAATCAGCTTGAACAGAAATTGTAAATAATATTGAAAGTGTGATCTTGGTTATATTTGCTATTATTTTTTTCATTTGTATATTCCGTGCATATAGTTTGCTAGAGCTTCTATTTCATCGTCTGACAAGTTCTCTGCTATTGATTGCATAACTAGAGCGCCTTCGCCTTCGTTTCTTTCTTTAGACCTATAAGCCTTTAAAGTTGATGTAAGGTAACCTATTTGTTGCCCTGCCAAAGAAGGGTAGCCTGCTAGACTATTGCCATCTCCATAGACTGAGTGACACGCAGAACATGCTGGTATTTCTTTTTTCATATTTCCAGATCTATACAACATCATTCCTAGATTCAATAAATCTTCATCATTTTTTGCCTGTCCAATAGATACTTCATTTGAAGCATAATAAGATGCTATGTCTAATAAATCTTTTTCGGACAGGGTCTTGAGATAAGGAGTAACAGTCATCATCAGGGCATTGTTTCTTTCTTCATACTTAAAATGTTTAAGTTGATCATATAAATATTTTTCATTCTGNCCNGCTANTTTNGGCCAATCNGTATTNATACTATTGCCGTCAGAGCCATGACATGCTGCACAAGAAGCGACAAGCGATGAACCTTTTGCTGCATCTCCAGATATAAATGTCTCAGGCATATCTTCTGGGCCAGATGTCTTTTCAGCAGCATATGCATTAATTGCAATGCTGAAGGAAGCAATAAATATCAAAAGTGATTTCATATAACTAAAAATTAAGTGTGTCTTTGTGATGTGTATTATAAACATAGGTTGGTATGATATAAACGTTTAAATGAAAAACCTTTTTAAAGAATCTGAATTTATGCTTGGTGTTACTAAGTTTAAAAACCTACCAGAAGATGTGGGTAACGAAATTCTTTTGGCTGGGAGATCTAATGCTGGTAAATCAAGTGCNCTNAATGCCTTAACNGCTAACCCAAAATTAGCGAGAATAAGTAAAACNCCAGGNAGGACCACAGAAATTAATTTTTTTAAAGTTAATGANTCTTTAAAATTNGTTGACCTTCCNGGCTATGGATTCGCTAAATCAAGCTTTCATAAAAGAAAAGATTGGGCNCCTCTTTTAGAAGAATACTTCNTAAAAAGAGAATCTCTNAAAGCAGTTGTTATATTCATGGATATNAGGCATCCGCTNAAAGATAGNGATAGAGACATGATTAATCTATGCAATACCTCAAATGCTCCATTNATACCNGTGCTNACNAAAAGCGANAAAATGTCTAATAATCAAAGAAATAAATCGATTGCAGNNGTNAATCATCAAATGGAAGGAGTTGAAGCAATAGCGGTCTCATCCAAAGATATTTTAGGTTTTGACAAACTATCAAGGGCGATACTAGAATTTACTAGTGCTTGAATATCAAAAAAATAATTGTGACCTAACTATGTCTGAAGGTCTTCAATGTTATTACAACTCATTCCCCGAATCGAAAGAAGTCTTTAAAGATAATCCTGAATCAGGCAACCTTTTGAGGGATCATGACTGCACTCATATAATTTTTGGCCTTGATATATCCATCGATCAAGAAGCTATATTAGATACTTGGGTTCTTTGGGGTTCTTCATTTAAATGGAAGTATCTTTTAGGTTATTCAAAGCTGCCTCAAATCAAAGAGCTTCAAAAAAACTTATTTAAAGAATTAGGTATAAAAGGTTTCTTAAAGCTTTACTGGAATACCATAGCGATAAAAAGAAAAGTAATTTTTAAAACCTTTAAAATGAAAAAAAAGTGGCCCTTTCAAATGCCAGAAGAATATTTAAATATGAAAATATCTGCGCTTAGAGAGATACATGGAATAAACATCCTCAACACAGCAGAATTAAATTATGTGCCAACAAAATGGTCTGGCTCTATAAATAAATAGATATCTGATCAATTACATTATTGATATAATCTAGTTGTTCTTTCGACGCTGCGTTTTTTGAAGCAATGCCCAGATAATAGGCTCCTTTGTGAATGTCGCCAATACTTATAAAAGAAATCCCATAGTAAAGATTAATCATAGCTAATGCCCCTTTAAAATTTGATTTTTCTTTACTGTAAACACTATATTCTTCTTCTAAATTAGTAAGTTCTTCATACTCTCCTAGATTAAATAAAGACGAAATTAAAATAGTGTAGATTCTTATAATCATACTTTCAGGTATTTTGCGTCCTTCATACAAAAGCTTGTCTTTTAATTTATTTGACCATTCTTTAGCTTTGAGATAATTACCTTTTTCATAATTTACTGAAGCTTTAATGCTCATAAATATATAATCACTTGCTAAATTTGCTTCTGCAATGGTTAAAGCTTTTTCAAAATTCATCTCTTTTATTGCCTTCTGAGCCTTAACGAAAGTACGAGACTTATTTTTTTTAATTAGAAGATTTTCTTCTTCCATTAAAAACGTGAAGCTATGTGATACATTATTCTTTCTAATTTTTCTTCCCTCAAATTTTACTGGCTCATACTTAAATTTTTTTACCGCTCGTAAAGCTTCTTTATTAAAAACATTACAAGATTCGAATTTAGTGAATGGGCTTCGCCTGTCTCCACATTTGCCTTCGATTATTTTGGGATCAAGAACTGTGCCTTCTTTTGAGATACTATATTTAACAATTGCGAAACCTTCAGTTCCTTTTTCTTGTGCCATTCTAGGATACTGGGGCACTACTTTGTTTGTTCTTTTGTATTGGGTAAATTGGTCTAAAAAACTGAAAAGGGCTTGTACTTCTTTGTTGTAAAGAATAAAAACTGCATCTTTTGCCGCGCTTGATATTTCACATTTTGTATTTACTTTTTGCGCTGGGCTAGCATCTTCTTTTTTAACACATTCTAAAAATTCTAATTTTTCATTTGCATGAATCTTTAGGAAATAATCTTCAATATTTTTATTTGCTGAACCATATAATGGACAGAAGAGTATTACTAATAAGCAAAATATTTTAATGGGCTTCATTCCAGTTAGTTCCTATAGCAGCTTCAACTATCAAAGGAATATCTAATTCAACTGCTTTTTCCATCATATTTTTCATAATTGATAGAACTTCCTCAGAATTTTTTTTAGGGGTTTCAAATATGAGCTCATCATGAACTTGCATAATCATTTTTACCTCAGGCATCTCTTTATTTAAAAATGCATCTATGTCTATCATGGCTTTTTTGATTATGTCTGCAGCTGATCCTTGAAGGGGAGCATTAATTGCTGCTCTTTCAGCAGCTTGTCTTCTTAAGCCGTTAGCTGCATTAATTTCATTTAGATAGAGCCGTCTCCCCATTAAAGTCTCCACGAACATATCTTCTTTTGCTTGTGCTTTAGTGTTAGCCATATAGTCTTTAACGCCTGTATATCGTTCAAAATAGGTATCAAGATACTTCTGCGCTTCTGCTCTTGGAATATCTAATTGCCTTGTAAGGCCAAATGCTGACATTCCATACATAAGGCCAAAATTTATTGCTTTAGCACTTCTTCTTTGGTCTTGTGTGACA
>NHJS02000014.1 GCA_002169115.2 bacterium TMED221
TCATGAGCAGTATGTATTTGCTGAGTTAGTTCCTTAAGACTTATCTAGGTTTAACCAGATACTTCTTGTAGATAAATACCATACAAAACCAAATATAAATCCTAAAACAGGGAAGAGTTTAAATACAAACAATACACCATAGATAGTTGCTAAATACCCGATCATGAGTGTTGAAATTGTATTCATAAAAAAATAAAGTGAATAGTCTATTCCAGCAATTCTTCCACGTAGATTATCTGGAGTTAAAACTTGTAATCCATAAGTTGAAAATGCCCACTGTGAACCACCACCTGAGTGTCCCAATATCAATAGAAACACAGTCAAGTAGACAGAAGCTGAGAAAGAGATAAAGAAATAAAATAGACCCCACGCCATGATTGTTATCCCAATTGTATTGAGCAATTTTCCATCAGTACTTCCAAAAAAATATCGAATAATAATTGGTCCTATTAATGCGCCAATCCCTCTTGCACCAAACATAAGTCCTGTTCCATAATCACCAGTTTTGTAGATTTCGTACGATAGAACAGTAAAAAGAGACAATAGGCCGCTTGCTGAAATACTAAAAGTAGCTTTAGTGATAACTAATGAGAGAATCTCCTTTCTCGAAAGCACATACTTTACTCCATCGACAAAGTTTATATTCTCATCATCTGATTTCAAGTGTTTCTGTTCACTTAAGTCTTTTTTAATTGAAAACACAATAAATGCAGAGATAACAAATGATAGGAAATCTATTGTAAATAATGCATCTCTACTAACAACAGTCGTTAAATATCCACCTATGCCAGCGCCAAGTCCAGCCATTATTCCCCAGCTCGAGAAGAATATTACATTCGCCTCGGCTAGAAAGTCTTTTTCTACAACATTAGGTAATGCCGCATCTGATGTCGGCATGTATGCGGCACTTACAACCGAAAGCATGCCAAATGAAAACAAAATGAATATTACATTCTCCGTATTCACCGCATAAAGAATTAATAGGACTACTAAACCAGATAGAAACTCAGAAATTGCAATGATTCTTTTTCTATCATATTTATCAGCTAAATACCCTCCAAAGCTTCCTAAAAAAAATAAAGGAGCGCTCTGCACCACAAGTACAAGCGATGTAATAAGTGGATTTTCAGTAAGTTCATAAATAATACCAAGTAAGGGAACGGTAAGTAACCAGTCACCACCGAGTGTTATTAATCTAGCTGCAAATAGCTTTTGAAAATCTCTGTTTTTTGTAATTAGATGTATATATTTTTCAAGATTTTTCATAAGTCATACAACTGTAACTGGATTAGAAAATAACTACTATAATTGAACAATGATAAAAACAGTATTAATAACAGGTGGAACAAGGGGAATAGGGCTTGCAACAGCGCTTAGATTCTCTGAAAATAATTGGAACGTTTACATTACATCAAGAAAAGAAGAAAACTTGTCAGCAGTGCTTAGTGAGCACAGCAAGTTAAAAGGTTTTGTTGCAAACGCAGACAGTGAAGATGCTGCAAATGAAACATGTGAAGCTATTGTTAAGGAAACCGATTCACTAGATGTCTTAATTAATAATGCAGGTACAAACCCTTCGGGTGGCTATTTAATGGATGTGGACATATCAAGAGTTCAGAAAACATGGGATGTAAATCTTCTTGGACCACTACTTTGGGCTAGAGCAGCTGTAAAGGTTGGCTTAAAGGAATCAATTCTAAATGTTGCTTCTGTTGGAGGTATCAAACCAGCATCTTATATGGGTGCTTACAATATTTCTAAAGCGGGACTTATCTACATGACAAAACAACTAGCCAAAGAGTTAGCTCCAAACATACGAGTAAATGGAATTGCTCCTGCTGTTGTAAAAACTAAACTTTCTGAAATGCTCTGGGAAAATGACGAACAAGCTACTGCAGATCTACATGCGTTGAAAAAATTAGGAACACCTGAAGATATTTCTAATTTGATGTATTTCTTATCTAGCGAGGAAGCTTCTTGGATTACTGGTGAAGTTGTTACTATTGATGGCGGTTACTTACTCTAAACTTAACTTAAAAAATATATAGCTAGTTGGTTGTATAAAGGTATTCCAAAAATCACATTGAATGGAAAAGTCACGCCCAGGCTCAATCCAAGATAAATTGCAGGATTAGCATTTGGGATTGCCTCTTTAACAACTGCAGGCACAGCAATATAACTTGCACTAGCTGTTAAGACCATAAGTAAAGTTGTATTGCCAACTGTTAACCCAAAGTAAGAAGAGAGAGCTAGAGCTAGAAGAGAACCAGTTATTGGTGTCAGTAATGCAAAGGCTATCAATTTACTTCCTTTGCCAGATAGTTCAGACATTCTTTTTGATACTCGTAACCCCATAACGAAAAGGAAAATTATCAGAATCCAATCAAAAATATCTTTAGTGATAAAGCTGAGCAGTACCTCGTTTTCGAAATTTACTAAGTAACCAAAAACTAAAGATGTAAGAAGAATTACATTTGGAATTTCTAAAAAAGCATTTTTAAGTGTCTCGATTTTTCCACTAGTTTCAGCGTCACTGTTATGTGTGACTAAATATAAAGCCATAAAAATTGCTGGAAACTCCATTACTACTAACACTGCGGACATGTAGTTATCATAAACTTGATTGCTAGCGAGCAAATAAGTGTTTGCAGTAACGAAAGTAACAGCACTTACTGAACCGTAAGTTCCTGCAAGCGCAGCAGCATCATCTGTGTTGAGTATATTTTTTAGAAATAAATAAGAAAGCATCGGTATTAATAGCGCAAAGAAAACACCTAATGACAAAACGTTAGTTACCTCACTAATGAATCCCGTTTCTTTGAGACTTGTTCCACCTTTTAAGCCCAACCCCAATAGAAGATAGTATCCAAGATATTTTGAAATAATAGGAGATGGAGACTTGTCTTTAAAAATACTTCCAATAATTATTCCAGAAATGAATATTATCAAAGCGGGGTTTAACAAAGCATTCATCATTAATAAGAAATGATAGTGTTCAATTCGCTTTTTTATTGAATATTCTAAAATATGTTAGGAAATTTTACCTATTATATCTTTAACTCTATCGGCATCAACAGGGTTGTCGAGAACCCCATCTACTTTAAAATCTGTCCCAATAATTCCAATATCGGCTATTTTAGAAAAACCTTGTATATTTTCTCCATTTAATCCTGAACCTATTGCTAGTTTGCCTTCTGGTACAATACTCCTAATCCTATTTAGATCTTCAATATCTGTAACTTCACCTGTTCCGTCACCACTAACTATAATTACGTCAGCCCCTGCTCTTTCTAGCAATTCCTTTGTGTGGTTTTCTATTTTCGCCCCATGAGGTGGGGTAGCGTGCTTAACAAAGACATCCGCAAAAACTTGTATATCTTTCGAAAGAGTATTTCTGAACTGTGAAACGTCATATGATTTACCTTCGATTATTCCTTGATCTGTATACATAATGTTATTTAGTACGTTTATGCGTACAAAATTAGCATCAACAGCCTCAGCAATTGCTAAAGCGCTTATTCCATCATTTCTTAAAACATTTATACCGATATCAAGATTTCTATTTACCTCTAAATTTGAAGCTACAGTTGTGAAGCTTACCAAAGATCTTTTTGATAAATTATCTTTAACAAATGGAGCATCTCCAAAATTTTCAATAATAATGCCATCTACACCACCCTCGGTAAGTCCGTTTATGTCATTTTGAGCAAGTGTAGTAATTTCAGGAATGGATAATATGTTAGAAGTTGATCCAGGAAGCCCTTTTAAGTGTATAACACCATAAATTTTCATTATTAAATTTTAACGTGATTAGTTTTTAATAATTTTTTTGCAAATTCACCCTCAGCAGTCAAAGTCGGTTTGAATCCTTTTCCAGTTCTACCCGTAACCACTCGACACCAATCGCCAGCATTACCATTAATTGTATTTTCCGATTTTTCATCACCAAACTGCCAAGCTCTATACTCTGGTCCGATTAACTCTATCCTGACATTTTCATATTTCAGTTTGTTGAGTTTGGATATTTTTTCAATATTAAGGAATCCATAAAGGGCAACATGTTCAATCCTGACTGAATCTTCATAATCTTTTTTCATGCATTCGTATATATCTAAACCATGTGACCAAGTTTCCGAAAGTTTTGTTGCTGCAAATGTTAGGTAGTCAATCTCATTATTCCACCATTTAATCTTCCTTCCAGGAGTAGCATCTGCAAGTGTTTCAACAACCTTAGCTCTCGATAGCCTCCACCACTCAATGACGTCTTGGGGTCGCATATCCTTACCTTTGGTAATAGAATTTTTTTCGAATTTACCTAATCCGGTTGGACCTCTATATTTATTAAAATCTGTACCCTTCTTTTTAAGTGCATTAAAAGCCAGATCTTCTAAACCTGCTAGATAGCTCACGTGTTCCGTTATTGTCCAATTTTTAAAGGTTGTTTTAGTATTCCAGTTCCTTACAGGAATGCTTTGTAAGTATTGGTCTAATAATTGTTGTTCAGCAACGAGGCTACTTAGGATTTCTTTCACATATTAATTCTAATTGTGATTCCGAAAAAGCCAAAGGCGTTGCTAAATAAAAGTTCTTTATTTATAACTTAATCTGACGTAGAATCTAGTCATGAAAAAGATTATAAAATTAGCAACATTTGTAATTGTAGTTAAAGCGCTCCTTGACTTGTTCAACGAAAATACAACAGTTAAAAATCAAATTGATAGGTTAAAAGAGGAAATTACAAAACTAGAGACTGATGATTTAGAAAGTAAAATAAAAGACTTTTTTAAAAAATATGATCCAAAATTCAAAGATGACATTTAAGTCATACGGATTCTAATATCTGGCGTATATTCGGTAAAAGTTTTTATTATTGGCCTAAATGGCTAGTAAGAAGCATAACTTTTCTACATGTTAAAAGTATTAAATTCAACCATTCAAAGATAGGTAGTTTTGTTATAGGTAGCAACATTCTTCTTCTCGAAACTAGGGGAGTTGTTACCGGTAAAATTCGCAAAACTCCACTGACCTATGCTAAGACAAATAAAGGGTATGTAGTAGCAGCATCTTATGGAGGTAGAGATGAGATTCCACAATGGTTTCATAATCTCCAAGACAATGAAAACTACATTACTGTNGATAATATACGAATAAAAGTTAAGCACAACGTTATTCCTGTAGCCAACCAGGAATCTTATTGGGTTAAGCTAGTTAAGGTATATAAAACTTTNGAACAATATAAAGTACGGACAGAAAGAGATATTCCAATTGTCGAGTTTATTAAAGTTTAGGTTTTAGATTCGGACCACTTCTCACCACTGTATTCCATAATGTATTGTAATGATCAATATCTTCACTGTTTACGTGTGGAATTACCATATTTTTCCAGGTCTCCATCAAAGGGTCCGAAGAATTTTTATATAGGTCTAGTCCAACTGGAATTCTTTCTACAATCGTTCTGAGGCTCATAGGTGTTTCAATATTCACACTGATATCATCGGAAACAAAAGAGTTGTTAATTTCAATTGATAANTTAATAATTAATTGAACAAATTCATTCTGAAGGTTTGGATATCTTTTTTTGAAAATTGCTTCTAGCTGTTCTTTGCTTGGGAAAGGTTTGTCCCATATTACCCAACGATCTGCAAAAGCTTTATTCAATGTCTGCGTTCCTGCGTAATCTCTCAAACTAGTTGGGTTCATTGTTCCAAAAATAAATGTGTCATTACGTAATTCAATAACTTCACCATTCGGTAATTCAAGTTTTTTNTGTCTGTCTAAGAGGGAGTGGAGGGCAAACAAAACTTCTGGACCTGCAGCATTCAATTCAGATAGGTTAACAAACGATGGACCTCTTAACGCACGAGTCAATTCTCCATCTTGCCACTTACTGTCGGTACCACCAATACCATCACCATAAAGCTGAACAGAACCTAATAAGGTAACATCTCTTACTTCTCCAGATAAGGGTATCCTNTAATAAGGAAATTTTAATTTTGCAGCTAATTGTTCTATGTCATGATCCTTACCAGTTCCCATGTGTCCCTTTAGCGCAATATGAATTGGTATTTCGTTATCAAAAGTTTCCTTCTTGCTTTTAATTATTTTTGCAAGTTTATATTGTGTACCAAGATCTACATAGTTTTCATCTACAGTTGGAATTCTTTCTNATCTCGATTCAAAATCTTCAATTTTTTTATCAAGGACACATTCCTCAATTGAAACATTGTCTTTTCCATTCGGATCTTTAAAAAGTTGTTTAGCCATTTATGCTGCTCCTGATGATTCTTTAACGTTTCTTATAAGTATATCCTTTGTGATGTTTACTATTGAATGGATAAGTTCTTCTGGTCTACTAATTTGTGTTCTATTTTGATATTCTTTCCAGGTACCTCTATCTCCAATACCTATTCCAATAACATCTATGCCAAACCTACTTGAGTAATCGATAGANCTTTTTAAATCTGAAAGAGTCCCTCTTGTCATACCGTCGGACAATACTGCTAATAATTTAGTATTTGATCCATGCTCTAAAAGTCTTTTTGTTGAGAACATTATATTTCTTTCATCAACATTTGTACCACGCTCAAACATACTTGCAGGTGGATGTTCATCTGTAGACGTTAATGCGTCCAGAGAAGATCTTAAATTCCTTGAAAATTCAATCAACCCAATAAACTTTTCATACTGATTTTTCCATGAGTCANCAAATCTTTTAACAAAGTAATGATTTGTTGTGTTGAAATAAAATTCGGCATTTGATCCATAATTAGTATTCAACATTGAAGAAACTGCCATCTTTCTTTTTAAGTACATCTCTTCATTTTCATTTTCATTCGCCAAGAATGCTCTGTTAAATATTGCAACTTCAAAATCAACATTAAGTTCATGACAAATTTGCGATAGGTAGTTGGCACCAATCAGAGCTGCAGATAGAGACCAAGGGTATACTTCTCCTTTCTTTTTCTCCAACATAGAACCACTTCCATCGATTAATAAAGACACTGCGTAGGACTTATTTGATAATCTTTGTTTCTGCTCGAACATTCTCTCATATCTTCCAGAAGCTAATAGCAANGGTACATGTGGAGAAAGATCACCTTGATCNTAGCCACTAATCCTTTGTCTTTTCTGATTATGGATGAAGTATGGTTTAATTTTATTTGTGACTTCATGTACAGGTAAGTTCCACTCCTGAAGTAGGTTATTGTATGTCTTTATTCCCGATGTATACAAGTTGTTAAAAGTGTGAGGTAGATTCGTGTTAACTAGTTTTGAAACTTTTCCATTTGGTAAGTAAACAGTTTCCGAACTACCAATTTTAGANACGTGGTCATCCATAAAATTAAGTTTTTCNTCATCAGATTGNTTACCTTTTTCACCAAGAAACTTCTCTAGNGTGTTNCCTGTTGTTACATTTGTAGAGGAGGGGATTAAAACCTTATTTAACTCATCAACAATATTGTCATCCATACTTTCAAGTATTTCCCTTTGTTCACCTAAGCTATATTCACGAAGATCAGGTAAAAGCTTGTTAACTCTACATATGTCAATAATTTGAATNGTTAACTCAATAACTTCCTCTAAATTANTACTGTCGTATGTAAATTTAGAGAGCAACTTTTCTGATTCAATAACAGAAGTTTGTATNTTTTTATTANAAGACGATATGTCGACCTGCAAATAAGCGGTTATGTTATGAAACATTAGTGAGAGAAATTGATTAAAAGCCTTTAGATTTTTTATCTGATTAAATGATTCTTTGTATACATCTTCAAATATGGAGCTTAAACCTTGGAATTCTTTAACAAAATAGTATTCCTCATAGGAATGAATCAAAATTTCAAATACATATTTGCCAAATGGCCCAGCGAGAACTTCTAAAACCTCTTCAATATTTGATAGTCCAGTTGTTTCTTCTACATAATTTTTAAGATCTTTATCTATTTCAAAATTGTAATCTTGCATCGAGTGGATAGCTTCATGAACAACAGTCCCAATTATTAATTCTTTAAAATCTAATTTCGAAGTAGTTACCGAGTTCACAAGAATTGATGGGTTAATAATAATCTCATTAGTATTGATATTTTTAGACTTACCTAAATTAATGTTCAGCTCTTTGTTCCCAGTTTGAGATTGGAGAAGCCTTGTTATTGCTGGTCTTATTTTCTCGAACTCTAAGACTATTTCAGATTCTATATTTTTATCATTAGGTTTCATCATTTATAACATTATCATTAATTACTGTGGATATAAGAAATTAGAATGATAAATATGAGTAATAATGAAACAGTGAAAATTGCTATATCAGGTGGTATGGGAAAGATGGGTTTACTGTTATCTGATTTTATAGAGAACAAAGATGGATATGATATCTCTGGTATTTACGACCCAGAAAAAGAAAGCAACACGTATTATAACTACAAATCCATTGACGAAATAAATGCAGATATTTTAGTTGAATTCTCTCCAGCTAATTCCATTAATGAAAATCTTGCCGTACTAGCTAAAAAGAAAATTAATCTAGTTGTTGGATCTTCGGGAATCAATGAAAGGTCACTCGAAATACTAAAAAGTAATATTGATGATGATCAATTCATATGTATTATTCCAAATTTTTCAATAGGTGCATCATTTCAGAAAATATTTTCAGGATTGTTGAATAACAATTTTCCTGAGGTTTCTATTGAAGAAAGACATCACAGTAATAAAAAAGATTCACCATCTGGAACTGCTGTTGACATGGCTCAATCATTAGAACACGAAGAAAGAACTCCCACGGAAATCCATGAATCAAGTGACTACGAAGAAAATATAATTAATGAGATTAACATCAAATCATTACGCAGCGACAAATACATCGCTGAGCAGACTGTAACATTTAGCACGAGTGATGAATCTATTAGTATCGATCATATAGTAACTAACAGAACAGCTTATCTTGAGGGGATAGGGTATATTCTCGATGTCCATAGTGAATTAAAAGGTTTTCACCATGGTTTAGAAAATATTATGATTGAAAGGTTTAAGATATAATCATGGATCACTTCGGACAATTATTGACTGCAGCTATTACTCCCTTTGACAGCAACGGAGTAATGGAAACAGATACATTTTGGAGACTGTGTAAAAAACTTGTGGGAGAGGGCTCGGATGGTATTGTATTAACCGGTACGACGGCTGAATCACCTAACCTTACTGAATCAGACAGACTCAACATATACTCAACGGCAAAAGATGCAGTTGGGGACAAATCTAAATTAATTGCTGGTACCGGCACATACTCCACTAAAGAATCAATTCATTTTACTAAATTGGCTGAAGAAGTAGGAATGGATGGAATCATGATTGTTGCCCCGTATTACAATAAACCTTCTCAAATAGGAATTCTTAAACATTTCGAATCTATCAAAAATACTACTGACCTTCCAATCATGGCCTACAACATACCCGGGAGAACAGGAACTTTAATAGAGCTTGATACTATTGAAAAACTAATTAAAGATGTAGGAATACATTCAATAAAGGATGCTGTTGGTAATTTTGATTTCTCTCGAGAAGAACTAACAAGATTTAAAGGTGATGTTTTTATTTACTCCGGTGATGATGCACTAACTAAAAACTTTATTGAAAACGGAGCAGTAGGTGTTGTTTCAGTAGCTTCTCATTTAGTAGGACGTCAAATTAAAGAAATGATCAATCTAATACTTGAGGATAAAAAAACTGAAGCTGAAAATATACACCAGATATTACTACCTTTTATCGAAGCTATATTTGAGGAACCAAGTCCAGGTCCAGTGAAGCATCTTCTTTCTGAGTCATGGGAGAATGTTGGTAAGCCTTTATTGCCAATGACTGATGTGTCTCCTGAATTAGCCAAAAAACTCAATGATCAGTACGCCAAAATAAATATCTAAAACCTTTACCCACAAGATAATGTGGTATAATGTATCGTGGCTGTTAAGACATCCACTCGCAAAAGGGTAAATGGGCGTAAGCGGGTGTCAAAACAAAACAATTTAATAAAAGTTAACAAGGGCTTTAAAACACTT
>NHJS02000001.1 GCA_002169115.2 bacterium TMED221
GAGTCTTTAGGTTTAGTTGGGCAGAGTGGATGTGGTAAAACAACAACTGCCAGAGCACTGTGTTTACTTGATCCCAAAACATCTGGTGAGGTAAAATTTTTAAATCCAGAAGCTGATGAGATGCAAAATCTCGATGACCTATCTGATGATCAGGTAAAACAATTCCGCCGAAATACACAGATGATTTTTCAGGACCCCTATGAGTCGTTGAATCCAAGATGGACAATTAAAGATATAATCTTAGAACCATTGAATATACATAATATTGGCTCTCTGGAAAACAGAACAGAAGCGGTTATTGAAATATTAAAAACTGTGGGTTTAACACCCCCTGAAAATTATTTGCCTAGATACCCTCATGAGCTTTCAGGTGGTCAAAGACAACGTGTATCTATAGCACGTTCATTAATCATGAACCCAAAGTTTGTTATATGTGATGAACCAACATCTATGTTAGATGTTTCAATAAGAATTTCAATTATGGATCTCATGTTGGATTTAGCTAAGGACTTACAAGTGTCTTATTTATACATTACACATGATCTTGCTGTTGCTAGATATATGTGTAATAGAATTGCAGTAATGTTTAATGGTAAAATTGTAGAAATTGCCAAAACTGAAACTCTCCTTAGTAATCCTATACATCCTTATACAAAAAGACTAATCTCTTCAATCCCTGTTCCAGATCCTAAATATACAAGAACTAAATATGAAATTGATTTTACTGAACTTGATGAAATTATTGCAAGCAACACTAATAATTTACCAATGGTTGATATTGGTGATGAACATTTTGTCGCTACACATGACGTTAAGGACCTACTTATTTGAAATTTAAAGATATTTTATTACCGCCAAATTTGATCACTCTTTTTAGATTATTTGCATCAGTTTATCTTTTTCAAAATTTTCATCCTCTGGACATAAATACTTACCTATTAGTTGCAACAATTGCGGTTGTTGGCCTTAGTGATTCTCTTGATGGGATAGTTGCCAGGAGATTCAATATGGTAAGTGAACTTGGGATAATTTTGGACCCATTTGTAGATCGTACTGTATTTATCTTATTGGTAGTTTGGCTACAAGATTTATTTCCAAGTATTTTCTTTCAAGCGCTTATAGCTCGTGAAGTATTAGTTCTACTTGGAGGTATTTATGTTCTACTTTCAAAAAAACCGATTGAAGTATCTAAAAAGGGAAAACTAGCTACAGTCTTTATGTTTATTACAATATGTTTATATGTACTAGACGTTAGCTTGAATACCGGAATAATAAATTTTATTGCCTTTCCAGTCATGGTTTTTTATTACTTTGTTGCATTAGAATACCTTTATTACCTAGTATTTAATTATGAACAATGAAACAAGACCATTAGAAGATTCCCTAATCTTTAGTCAAAATTGTAAGTATATACTTTCATTGCTTAATGAAGAAGTTTCTTCAACATCATGGTTCTTATTAAATGGTATACATAAAATAGGTAGGCTTCCAGAAAAAGAAATAATCTTAGATGACGTTACAGTATCCAGACACCATGCTTTTATTACTGTAGATGATGAAGATATCTCCATTACTGACGAACAGTCAACAAATGGTATCTTTGTAAATGGTGATTTGTTAACTGAATCATCTCTAAAAAGTGGCGACAGGTTACAAATTGGTAAATATTCTTTAATAGTTACCAAGACTGAGTAGCTATGGATATTTCTGCAAGCATTCAAGCTGCAAATCAATTAGATTTGCTAAGAGATATTGAAACAAATGCTAACAAATTCGATCAATTACATATAGATATTACTGACGGACATTTCACTGACAATATAGGACTTTCGTTGGATATTGTCTCTAAGTTAAAAAAAAATACATCTTATAAACTTGATGTTCATTTAATGCTTCAAGAAAATACTAAATTCGTTGAAAGAGTAATTGAGTATGGAGCTGATTTAGTTACAGTACACTGTGAGTCAACAGATATAAATGAATTTAAAAACTTAACAACTAATTTTGATAATGTTGGGATTGGCATTCTGCCTACAAGTAATATTGAAATTTTGAAATCTTATGCTGAATATACCTCTATTTTTTTACTCTTAACTGTCAACCCTGGGTTTTCTAATCAACCAAAAGCAGTAAATCTTATTGATAGGATTAATGAGTTTAATAGTGTTGTTAATAATAGTGAATCTACCTTGATCGTTGATGGCGGTGTAACAGTAGATGATTTAGCCCCCCTTGAAACTAACGGGGTAAATGTTGCCGTTCAAGGTGGAGCTATATTTGGTAAATAACTTTAAATATTTAGGTTTTTCAGAACCTATGGCGCTAGCCATGGTCGAAGCATTAAAAGTAAACCCTTACCCGAATCCTAGAGTCGGGGCACTTTTAATTGATGAGCAAGGAAACGTAAAAGCAGCCGCTAATCATAAACAAAAAGGTTCGAATCATGCTGAAATTAATATATTTGAACAGGTTCAAGTCGAAGAAACCGATATCCTTTATGTCACACTTGAACCATGTTTTCATAGCGATACTTCACCCTCATGTGCAACAGAGATTATAAATCAAGGTGTTAAAAATATTGTTATTGGAGATATAGATCTTGATATTAGAACGAATGGTAAGAGCGTTTCACTATTAAAAGATAATAATATATCTGTACAGATTGAATCAAATGCCAATAACATTCTTAATCCCTACTACGAAAATACACATAAGAAATTAAAAGATATCCACTATCTATTAAAAATTGGAATGTCTAAAAATGATTACATTACTAATGACGCTTCTGATTCAAGGTACATTACAAATGAAATATCATTGAGTATTGTTCACTATTTAAGAGCAACCGCAGACTGTATTGTTATTGGTAAAAATACTCTACTTAATGATGATCCAAAACTTAATGTACGTATTCCAGGAATTAATAATATCGATCATAATCCCGAACCAATTATTATGTGGGGAGGGTCTACTGAAAATATTGAATCTGCAATGAAAAAATATCCAACCTTTACTTTCTTAAGTAGCATGCCATCTCGAGAAAATAATACATACTGTGACACAAGTTCACTTAGTGATGTTGAAGAATATTTTCTTGAAAGAAAGTTTAGAAATATTTTTATTGAAGGTGGCAAGGGTATCCTGGGTTCTTTTTTACGAGATCACAAAATCGACTCTATATATGAATTTAAGAGTAATTTAAACATAGAAAATGGAATTCATATAGGTCATAATTACAGAACTGAAATCGATAAAAACTATCATATGAATAACAAATATCAACTTTTAGATAATTTATTAACTACTTATACTAGAAATTAATGTTTACTGGAATAATACAAAGTGTAGGAGTTGTTAAATCTCTAGATGGAGAAAATTTAATTATTTCGCCAAATTCTGATAAATTTATAAATCATGAATTAGGAACCAGTATTGCTGTTGATGGCGTCTGTTTAACATTAAGGGGTTACGATGATAGTAACCTCATTTTCCAGGTTTCTAGGGAGTCAATTACACGATCAATTATAAATAACTATTCCAGCGGTGATCACATTAATCTTGAACTACCACTTACTATGGAAACTTTTCTGAGTGGACACATTGTACAAGGGCACGTTGACACCATAACAACGGTTTCAAATATTGAACAGGTATCTGACGATCTTTGGAATTTCTTTTTTTCTAATAATAGTTATAAATACATAGTTGATAAAGGTTCAATAACAATTAATGGGGTGTCTCTTACAGTAGTTAGTCCTAGTGTTGATACGTTTTCTGTTGCAATCATTCGTGAAACATATGACCGTACAAATTTTAATAATCTTAAAGTTGATTCACCAGTGAATGTAGAATTTGACATTATGGCAAAATATGTTGAAAGAGCTCTTAATGATAAGTGACATTAAAGATATTATTTCTCAGTTTAAAAATGGTGAGATGATTATATTAATTGATGATGAAGACAGAGAAAATGAAGGTGATTTAGTAATCTCATCTAAAAACTTAACACCTGAACATATCAATTTTATGATTACTCATGCAAAAGGTTTAGTATGTGCACCAATTTCATCCGAAATTGCTTCTAATTTAAAACTTTCTCTGATGGAAGGAGTTAATAATGAAATGGAAACTCAATTTACTGCTTCAGTTGATCTTAAAGGTGAAGGTGTCACAACAGGAATCTCTGCCGAAGATAGATATAAAACAATAATTGGTCTTACAAATAAAGATGCCACAAGAGAAAATTTTAGTATTCCAGGACATATTTTCCCGCTGCAATCTATGGACGGAGGAGTATTACGAAGAGCTGGACATACAGAAGCTGCAGTAGATTTATGTAAAATATCTGATCACTATCCAGTCGCAGTTATTTGTGAGATTATAAATGATGATGGCTCAATGGCTAGACTCGAAGACCTTGAATTATTTGCAGAAAAACATAATTTACCAATAGGTACAATTAAAGATCTCATCGAATATCGACTTGAGACAAAGACCCCAGTATCTTTTATATCAAAATCTAAAGTACCAACAGAACATGGTGATTTTGACGCACATGTGTATAAAGATAATAATGATAATACAGAACATATTGCTATGACATACGGTGATTATTTATCAGAAGATACAACGATGGTCAGGGTACATTCAGAGTGTCTCACTGGTGATGTTTTATTTTCGAAAAAATGTGATTGTGGTTATCAACTTGAAGCTGCTTTTAAAAAAATTGTAGAAAATGAATCTGGAGTTATTCTTTATGTTCGTGGTCACGAAGGTAGAGGAATCGGTCTAGGAAATAAGATCAAAGCTTATTCTCTTCAGGATGAGGGGAGCGACACTGTAGATGCAAACCTTGAATTAGGTTTCCAAATGGATCAAAGAGATTATGGAACTGGTGCGCTTATATTAAGAGAACTTGGTATAACAAATATGAACTTACTAACCAATAACCCATCTAAGAGGGCTGGATTAGAAGGTTTTGGGTTAAATATTATAAAAAGGACACCTCTTTTAGGTAAAATCACAGAGAACAATACAGAATATTTGCAAACCAAAAAAAATAAGATGGGGCATAATTACGATGAAGAATAAGGTAGCAATAATAAATGCTGATTATTACGGAGAATACACTAAAAAACTTCTTGCTGGTGCAACCTCAAGCTTAGATGGTGACTTTGAATATGAGACTTTTAGTGTTAAAGGTGCATGGGATATTGTTTACAAAGTCAATTCCTTAACTGCAACTTATGATAAATTTATTGTCATTGGTATTATTTGTAAGGGTGATACAGATCATTACGAATATATTTCTTCAGCTGTTGCGAATGGACTCATGGATCTTACAATCAACAAAGAAGTCTACATTGCTAATTGTATATTGAACGTCCATAATCTTGAACAGGCGGCAAAACGCTGTGAGGATGGCAACAATAAAGGTATAGAAGCTGCATTGGCATTAAAAGATATTTTTAGTTGATATACTTTTTAATAGTATATAATTAANGTCAAGCGAACAAAGTTCCACCTACTGTGAAAAATAGTATGGTAAATTAACAGCTTCGTGCTGTTTTTTTTATTGAGAGGAGAAAGTTATACCAGAACTTAAGATAAACGAAGACATTAGGTCAAAGGAGTTGTTAGTTATTGCTCCAGATGGCGTACAAGTTGGAGTTTTAGAATTAAAAAAAGCAATTATTGTAGCTGAGGAACTTGGGTTAGATCTTGTGGAGGTATCTCCAGAAAGCAAACCACCAGTAGCTCGATTNATGGATTATGGTAAATATAAGTATGAGCTTTCTCAAAAAGCAAAAGAATCAAGAAAAAATCAAGTTAAGATAAGCGTCAAAGAAGTTCAACTTAAACCGAAAATCGATACGAATGACTACAATATCAAGTTAAATCAATCTAGAAAATTCTTAAGAGATGGTGATAAGGTAAAATTCACAATGAGATTTAGAGGAAGAGAAGCAGAGCATCCTGAATTTGGACAAAGAATATTAGATAAACTGAAGGATGAACTTAGCGAAGTTGCTGAAGTGGAATCAACTTCTCGTCCTGATGGAAGGTCATTAACTATGGTGTTAGCACCAAATGGAGGTAGAAAATGAAACATAAAACACACAAAAGCTCATCCAAAAGAGTTCGTGTTACTGGTACTGGGAAATTTATGAGACGTAGAGCTCATACTTCTCATTATAAATTAGCNAANGGNAGTAACACCTGGGGAAGATTAAAAAGAGATGTCGAAGCATCTAAAGGTGATAGTAAAAAATTGAGAAAGTTGTTGAGTTAAATGGTCAGAATTAAAAGATCTGTAAATAGTAAAAAATCAAGAAGAAAGACTATGAAGCAAGCAAAGGGTTATACCGGAGCTAGAAGTAGAACCCTACGTGCAGCCAAAGAACAGGTAATGCATGCAGGTGCTGATTCTTTCACTCATAGAAAAGATAAAAAAGGTGATTTCAGAAAACTTTGGATTAGTCGTATAAACGCTGCAGCACGATTACATGACTTATCATATTCCAAATTTATAAATGGTTTAAACAAAGCAGATATAAAAGTTGATAGAAAAATTCTTGCAGATATTGCTATAAATGATCCAAAAGGTTTTAAAAAATTAGTAGATGTTGCTAAAGATAACTTAAATGGCTGAAGTNAATTTAGATAAGATCTTTGCATCATTCATACTTAGCCTTGAAGACGTAGTAGATGTTTCTGAACTCACTCAAATAGAAAAAGAGTATTTAGGTAAAGGATCAGTTCTTTCTGAAGAAAGAGCAAAACTAGCATCTTTAAGTAATGATGATAAAAAGAAATATGGNNCACTATTAAAAGATTTTGCTNATAAGGTTTCTAAAAAATTAGAGAGTTTCAAAGTTGACTTTGAGAAATCTTATTTTACGGAAAAAGAAAAATCTGAAAATCCTGATATCTCTTTAGATTGGTTTTCTAAAAAAGGTACNAGGAAACATATACTTACAAATGTAATGGAAGAGGTAGTAGANATTTTNGCTTCTCTTGGTTANACAGTAGCCCATGGCCCAGAAGCTGAAACATCCTGGCATAACTTTGATGCTCTTAATACTCCAGATTGGCATCCTGCTAGGTATGAATCTGATACCTTATATTTAGATAAAGATTTAAAAAATCTACTAAGGACTCAAACTAGTACCGTTCAAGTACGGCANATGCAAGATAACAAACCTCCTGTGTATATAGTTGCACCTGGNAGGGTTTATAGATCAGATCAACTNGATGCAACGCACTCCCCAGTATTCCANCAAATCGAAGGTCTGGCTGTTGATGATGGTATTACATTTTCAGACTTGAAAGGNACCCTTGAGTATTTTGTAAAAGAATTTTTTGGAAAAAATGTACAGACTAAATTTATCCCACATTTTTTTCCCTTCACTGAACCCTCTGCTGAAGTACTCGTCAGTTGGAAAGATGGAGAATGGTTAGAAATTTTAGGTTGTGGAATGGTTGACCCAAATGTATTTCAAAATGTAAAATACCCAAGTACCACTCAAGGTTTCGCATTCGGAGTAGGCGTAGAACGATTAGCTATGCTGAGATATGGAATTGACCATATTAAAAACTTTTATGAAAATGATTTGAGATTTTTGGAACAGTTTTAATGAAAGTACTTAAATCATGGTTGAATGATTGGGTTGATATAGACAAAATCAATGGTGATGAATTNTCTTTAGCACTCGAAAGTCTTGGTTTCGAAATAGAATCAAGAATCGATATTAAACCTAACTATAAAAATATTGTTGTCGGTAAAGTNCTTGAAATTTATCCTCANCCAAATGCTGATAAAGTTCGAGTAACAAAAGTTGATACAGGAAATAATGTCTTTGAAATAGTATGTGGTGCTTTNAACTTTGATGTTGNTGCNGTCGTTCCGGTAGCTTTACCTAAATCAGAAATCAAAGACTCTTTTTTAATCGATAAAAGAGATATTAGAGGTATTGAGTCAAACGGTATGATATGTTCAGCAACAGAGTTAGATCTTTGGGAAGATAATTCCGGAATATTGTTACTAGATGACGATGTTAAACCTGGTACTGATTTCTCTACTATTTATCCACAAAATGATATTGTATGGGAAATTGGTGTTACACCTAATAGGGGAGACTGCATGTCTCATCTAGGTGTTGCTCGTGAACTTTCACATTATTTTAAAAAGCCACTTCTTGATAACTCATCACAACTAAACCCATCTATTGAAAGCATCCTTTCTTTAAGTAGTGGAACTATCAAGGAATGTAATACTTATGCAGGTATCGAAATTGAAAATATNAAAATTAAGGATTCAAANTTTAATACAAAGTACAGACTTTCACAGGTTGGTACAAGNATAATTAATAATGTAGTTGATTACACNAATTATGTACTTTACGACATAGGACAACCACTCCATGCTTTTGATAGAGATAAATTATTTGGCAAAATTTCGGTTAGGTATGCGAAACAAGATGAAACGTTATTAACTCTCGATAANCAAAATCGTCAATTATCTAAAAATGATCTTATTATCACTGCTGATGATAAACCTATTGCTCTTGCAGGGGTAATGGGTGGACTTGAAACAGAAGTAACACAAGAAACAAACAATCTTTTAATTGAGAGTGCATATTTCGATAAAGTATCAATAATGAACACATCNAGAAAACTTAATTTAATTTCAGATGCTTCTATTAGGTTTGAAAGAGGAATTGATCACCAATTTCAATTACTNGGACTAAACCGATTCATAAACATATTTCAACAAGATCAACATATTACCTACTCTTCGCCTGTTGTAGATTCAAAGCAACAGTTTTCTATGGTTGATGTAAGTTTTAGTAGAAATGAAATATATAAAATATTGGGTATAAAACTAGAAAATGATTTTATTGAAAATATGCTTGANTATTTAGGAATTAATTACACATTAACTNANANCGATATTGTATTTCAATCACCNAGTTGGCGTTATGATTTAGAAAGACCTNTAGATTTAATTGAAGAATTCGCTAAACATTATGGTTTCAATAATTTTGAGAGCACGTTACCAATTGGTAATAATAAAAATAATCTAGGTGAATATTGGCATCTCAAAAGGAGCCTCACCGATAAACTCATTGCAATNAATATGTATGAGATACAGACACTTTCTTTTGTTTCANAAGAGATAAACCAAATTTTTACTCCTGAAAAAAAGAGTGTGGAAATAAACAATCCTATCGATCAAACAAATAAGTTTTTGAGAACAAGCTTACACCCTTCATTAATTGAGGTGTATAGAAATAATATTGAACAGAACAATCAATCTGAAATGTTTTTTGAAATTAACAATATATTTGATGCTGGAGAACATCAAAATTTTGATTCCATTCCTAATCAAATATATTCCTTATCAGCATTAATACCATCTAAATTAACGAANTCTGACACGAGACAAGACCCTACTATTAATGATATATATTTTGCNAAGCAAATTTTAATAGANTGTTTTGGCAAAATNGAATTNAAACANATTCACAAACCTGGATTTCATCANAACTTATCATTCCTTATATTAAAAAATAATAAAGTTNTNGGACATCTTGGCCAACTAGCTTCACAATTAGAAAAGTCTTATGAACTAAATAATNCCATATTCCTTTTTAGCATTGATNTAAGCTCAATTAGTTCTGAAGATTTAATTAATATAAANTATTCCCCGCTATCTCCGTATCCTTACGTAAAGTTTGACTTGTCTTTTATGGTTCCAGATGCATTTGCTGCAAGTGAATTAATACAGGAAGTTGAAAAATTCTTAATTAACAATGAAAATGTAATAACTATTTTTGATGATTTCAAGAATGAGAAAAGTAGGAATTTAGGAATTAGAATAAATACGAGAAGTTATTCAAAAACTTATAGCGAAGAAGAGGTAACAGATATACTTAATCANGTAGTTGATGTGCTTGAAAATAAGTTCTCAATAAAACTAAATAAGGGAAACTAAATGGTCGAAACAACTGGTTTAAATAACAGAGTTTACCAAATGCTTTCTCAGAAGTCATCAAAAGTTGCAGTTGACATTCTTGGTATGAGACTTTCAACTAATTATAAAAGTAAATTTACTGAAATNATGATCACTGAAACAGAAGCTTTTGGNCGACAAAAAACAGATCCAATGTCACTCGTTAATATGTTTAACAGAAAATTTCCTGAATCTTTACCTAAGGGTCCACCTCATATTCTTGTACTCAAATCATATGGAGAGAACAGAAGTTTGTATTTATTAACTTCTAAAAAAGGTTCGTGTGAAGCAGTATTAATACGTTCAGGTGAAGTACTTTTGGGTAAAAGTTANGTTGAGTCGAGACGAAAAGTTAAAATGAAAACTAACAAAGTNACAGGTCCTGGAAANATAACTAAAGGACTCGGTATAGATTTAGTNAATGATGGCGAAGATTTNTTTTTTGGGNCCCTCAATCTAGCTCCTCGTATACATCCNGTTGATAGAGCTATTGCTACTCAAAGAAAAAATGCAAAACCTAANGATAAAAATCTTTGGCGTTATTCTTTGGTGCAAAAATGAAATATATTGAAGACAGATCTTCTGTAATTAATCCACTTGCTGATTATGAAGATTTACTAAAATCTAAAAAGAAACTAAGAGTTAAGCTAGGTGTCGATCCAACAGCTCCAGANGTAACACTAGGTTGGTATGCAATTTTAAGAGCATTAAGAAAATTCCAAGAATATGGTCACACTGCAGTATTGATACTAGGTGAATTTACTGCACAAGTCGGTGANCCATCTGGAAAATCAGAAACNCGATCNGTTTTAGAGGAAAATGAAATTGATATAAATGCAAAAGGTGTACTACCAATAATTAAATCAATTNTACATTCTGATAACCTTGAAATAGTTTCTAATAAGGAATGGCTTTCTAAATTAACTATTTCAGAAATGATGAACCTTGCATCTTCAACAACACTTGCACAAATGTTAGAGCGTGAGGATTTTTCAAAAAGATACGATTCTAAAAATCCAATATCCTTACTTGAATTCTTNTATCCATTATTTCAAGGTTATGATTCAGTAGCTGTCAAAGCAGACATTGAAATTGGAGGCAACGATCAACTCTGGAATCTTATGTTAGGCAGGGAGATACAGAAGTTCTATAATATCAGTCCCCAAGTTGCTATTACATTNCCACTTTTAGTCGGNACCGATGGTAAGAAAAAAATGTCTCAGTCTTTGAATAATTATATTTCAGTAACTGAATCAGCAGATAATATTTATGGGAAAATAATGAGTATTCCTGATGAAGTTATGTGGGATTATTTTCTTATGCTTTCAGATTTAGAATTAGAAGAAATCGAAGAAACTAAATCTCTTGTTGCAGACGAAAAAATGAATCCATTTGATGTTAAGAAAAGCCTTGGAAAAATTATAACTAATGAACTNTACGATGANACACTNTCTACTCAAGCTGAGCAAAGTTTTAATGATANAACTATTAATAAAAATATTCCAGATGTAATTCCAGATGCNTACATATCTGATGGGGAAGTACACTTACCGAATTTATTAACAGAAAATGATATTACTAGCTCCAATTCTGANGCTCGNCGTATTATTGCCTCAGGNGGTTTTAAAATTGACAATGTTAAATATATTGAATTGGANATATCAGCNGCACAATTANATGGAAAAATCCTACAGATTGGTAAAAGAAAATTTTTAAGAATAAATAAAAAATAATACCCTCTTTAAACAAGAAGGTGTTACTCTTAAATTACGAAATTTGGCTTTTTGACAACTGAGTAGAGTATGAACGCCGGTAGTGCAGAATTAATTTTCTAGCACTCTTTTTTTGTCAACTTTTAAGTTTAAAG
>NHJS02000032.1 GCA_002169115.2 bacterium TMED221
GTTTTTTGCATATTTCATTTTAGAAAACCCAACTGCTTCATCTGAATTATTCAGGCGTGCAAGAAAGGCTTTTCCAGCCATTTCAGATGCTTTTAGCCGGATTCTTGCTAGAGTTATTAAATCCGGTTTTGAAGTTGATTTATTATACTTGCGCCATACTTTCTTATTTTTTAAAAAATCTTCTCCCTTAGAAACAATTTTGATCATCCTGTCATAGCTTGTTTTTGCATCATCACCAAAACTAAATACACCATGGTTGAGCAAAATCATCCCTCTGAGTTCACCCCAATCTACCTTTTTCGTTAACTCTGCTATTTTTTTTGCCAAAATAAAGCCGGGCATTACATAGGGAACAATTAATATATCCTTATCATATATTTCATTTATTTTTTTTCTTCCATTGATTGTATTTGTAATGGATAAAACTGCATCTGCATGTGTATGGTCTACAAATTTATAAGGAATCAAAGCATGAAGAATTGCTTCCACAGAAGGGTTTGGTGCAGATGGCTTTAAAGTAGCCAACTTTTGTTCCACTACCATTTGTGAATCTGTTAATTTATTTAGTTGTGCTAAGCGGACCAGGTAATTTGAATCGACTGGAGCAAAGCCATCTTCCTCGATAGAAATTAGATCCCAGCCACTTCCCTTTATAAATAGGGTTTCTATTTTTTCACCAAAAATATTTTTATATTGACCTTTCACAGAAGTATTTCCACCTCCATGGAGAACCAATTCAGGATTTCTGCCAAGTAATCTTGATGTGTAGACACGTAGACTAAGGTCACTTTTTGAATAAATTTTAGCTTCTTTTTGTGTCCATAGATTTTTCATGATTGTAATTTACCCTGATTTAGCCTAACTAATTGCAGCAAATCAATGAATAGTGCAAATCTTATATTCATTCATAATATTCAAGCAAACAATTTCCTTGTTACATCTCCATTTTCAAACTATCTATAAATATCGCCAATCTCGGAATTATTGGTAATTGATCATACAATTTCTACATTTTTTTATGTAATTGACAAAATATAGTTATTGATTTGAACATACAACACAGTTATTAGTCTGAACGTACAAAGACTCGAAGATTAATAGTTAATTGATTATTTTTATACCAGTAAGCCCCATATAAGTAGGGTTTTTTATTTGTGGGGTGATGGTTAGATTTGAGTAAGGAGATTATTATGAGAAACTATTTATTAACTATTATATTGATAGCGATTGCTTTGGGAGAGAATAAACAAATAATTACTAAAACGCAAAATCAAGGACTTGGCTTGAGTTTTAGTCAGCAAAATATTCTTGCATTGCTTGGTCAAACCAATGTTTCTAGTTCAATTGCTCAACCAAGTTTATACTATATTCTAAAAAAAGATAATATACACATTGAGCCAGGGTTTAGCATTTCTCAGACTAAAGATGGCTCTCGAACTTCAACAAATACCACTTTAGGTCTAGGTATATTACATTTCACCAAAATCTCTGATACAAAAATTAATAGGTATGTTGGAATTAGACTTAGCAATCTATCCCTTAAGCAAGAGTATAAAGATGATGATTATGATTATGAAGAATCAGATAGTGAAAATATTATGACAATATCACCAACTTTTGGAATCGAATATCTAATAGATAGCAATTTTAGTTTGAGTGCAGACATTTTAATAAACTATATGACAGTTGAAGACCAAGAAGATTTCAATCATATTGATTTAGGTTCAAACCTTTTCTTTAGATTTTACTTTTAAGAGAAATTATTTTAGGTTCCTTAAGCCCCATATTCGTGGGGTTTTTTGTTTGTGTGATGATTAGTAGGTTTAAATATGCAGAATAATATAGAATTAATATCTAGAAAGGCAAAAGAGAGTGATATACCAAATATAGTAAAAATGTTAGCCGATGATGAACTTGGTTCCAAAAGAGAAGATTTTAAAGTTCCATTACCAGAGAGTTACTATGATGCATTCCAAAATATTTTTCAAGATAAAAACCAAGAATTAATCATTATTGAGAATTTTAATAAAGAAATAATTGGTACACTCCAACTTACCTTTATACAATATTTAACATACCGAGGTGGTTTAAGGGCTCAAATCGAAGCAGTAAGAATTCAAAATAAATTTAGAGGAAAGGGTTTCGGGAAAAGGATATTCAAATGGGCAATTAAAAGAAGTATAGATAAGGGGGCCCATTTGGTTCAATTAACGACTGATAAACAGAGACCTGATGCAATAGAGTTTTATAGAGCATTAGGATTCAGAGATAGTCATATGGGAATGAAATTAAATCTCTTGCAATAAGTATCGAGTAAGAATGAGAGTTAATGTAAAAAAAAGGATTTCTNAGTAAAAAGGAAATAGAATTTAGAATAAAGAGGGATGGGATTTAAGTTAGAAGTTGGAGTTGATAANAATCCCATTCAATACAACAATCCTATGNATTATAAGTTGGGNTATGAGTTAGCAGAGAGGAAGGGATTCGAACCCTCGATTCCAATGCAATTGGAATACACGCTTTCCANGCGTGCGCCTTCGACCACTCGGCCACCTCTCTATAATTTGCAAGTCAAATAAAGTAAAAAATTATCTTTTTTTTAAAATAAACTAATTTTTAATTTTTAAATTTTCAGTTTTAAAAACCTGCAATACATTTTCAGTAGTTTTAGCTGCTACTTCTTCTAACGAAAGTTGGTAACATTCTGCAATTTTATCTAAAATTAAAGGTAAGTATGAACTTTCATTTCTTTTTCCTCTATGGGGTTTTGGTGATAAATATGGTGAGTCAGTCTCTAAAACAATAGATTCCAATGGTAATTCATGTAAAAACTTATCGATTTTTCCATTCTTATAAGTAACCACACCTCCAATTCCTAACTTAAAATTTAAATCTATAGCTTGTTTCGCTTGAATTAATGTTCCAGTGAAACAATGAAATACTCCAAAAAGTTTAGGTGATCGATGCTGATCTAGAACTTCAAAAACCTGATCAAATGCCTCTCTACAATGTATAACGATAGGTAACTCATATTGCTTTGCCCATTCAATTTGCTTTGAAAAAGCTTTTTGTTGATGTTTTAAAAATGATTTATCCCAATACAAATCAATTCCAATTTCACCAATGGCACAAAAAGAACGTGTTTTAAGTTGAGTGAAAACTTTTTCTAATTCCTCTTCCATATTTTCTTTAACATGGCAAGGATGTAAACCTGCCATCAAACTGACATGCTTGGGGTAGCGTTTTTCTAATGCATACATTCGCTTAATATAAGAACTATCTATTGCAGGGATAATGAAATAATTAACACCCACAGCCATCGCACGTTCAATAACTTCCTTTTGATCAGTATCAAAAGCATCGACATAAAGATGAGTATGGGTATCAATTAAATACATAATATTTTATCAACAAAGTTAGTTAAAGTCTCAAAACCATTCATTTATTCATAAGGAAGACTTATTTTTATTCCTAACTATGAATTCTAGATTTTTCACAAAGCTAAATTTGTCTAAAACAAAACATCTTTTGTGTAAAGCAAAGATTAATGGAAAAACTGCCAAGCTACTTATTGACACAGGAGCATCTAACAGTTGTATTCATTCGGAGCTAAAAGAATATTTCAACTTAAAAGAAAAAGGAGACCCTTTTGATGCAGCAGGAGCTAGTGAAGGAAAAATGCAAGCTGTTATGACATTAGAATGTAAAATCCAAATGGGTAGAAGCTTCAAAGGAAATCAAGCTTTTGTTTTAATAGATTTAAATCATGTGAATGCAACTCTGAATTCTCAGGGTGCTGTAAAAATTGATGGTATAATAGGTGCCGATTTTTTAAAAAGTAATAAGGCTATAATTGACTATTCTTTACGTAAGTTATTTTTATAACTCAAAAGCCTTTTCAGGATTATCATCCATCAAAAGTTCTTTTGGGTTTTCTAGAGCTTCTTTAATTGCAACTAAAAAACCTACTGACTCCTTACCATCAATAATTCTATGGTCATATGAAAGTGCTAAGTACATCATTGGTCGTATTTCTACTTTTCCGTCAATAGCAACAGGTCTTTGAATGATATTATGCATTCCTAAAATTCCTGATTGAGGCGGATTAATAATTGGTGTTGACAACATAGAACCGAATACTCCTCCATTAGAAATAGTAAAAGTACCTCCAGTCATATCGTCCACAGTAATTTTCCCATCACGAGCTTTAACTGCCAAACGACCTATCTCTTTTTCTATTCCTGAAAAACTTAATAATTCTGCATTACGCACTACAGGAACCATAAGTCCTTTGGGGCCTGATACTGCAACGCTTATATCGCAATAGTCGTATGATATCTTATAATCACCGTCCATCATTGAATTGACATCAGGATAAAGCTTTAAAGCACGAACAACAGCTTTGGTAAAAAAACTCATGAAGCCAAGTTTTGCCTTATGTTTTTTTAAAAATTCATCTTTAAATACATTGCGGACTTTAAAAACTTCTGCCATGTCAACCTCGTTGAAGGTCGTCAGCATTGCAGTTTCATTTTTAGCATCTACTAGGCGCTCAGCAACTTTTCTTCTTAGCATAGAAAGCTTAGATCGATTTTGATTTCGCTCGCCCCAATCTGGCTGAGTTCCCATTGATGGAACTGCTTTTACAGCGTCATTTTTTGTAATTCGACCTCCTCTTCCTGATCCTTTTACCTCATTAATTGAAATCCCTTTTTCATTCATGATTTTTTTAGCTGCAGGAGAAGGAGATTGAGCCGCATAGCTTGACTCAACAATTGGAGTTTGTANATCTATTTTAGGAGATTCGGCTTTAATCTTATCAGTTTTATTGTCTTTTGTCNNAGAGGCACTGGCNTTANCTTCTGAATCAATAAGGCANACAACAGCACCCACTTNAACTGCATCACCTTCTTCCGCTTTTAAAGTAATTGTACCGCTNATCTCAGCAGGAAGTTCAAGGGTAGCTTTNTCCGAATCTACTTCTGCAATTGCTTGATCTTTTTNCACATAATCCCCATCTGAAACTAGCCANTGNGCTATTTCAACTTCTGTAATAGATTCTCCCGGAGAAGGTACCTTCATTTCTAAAATCATNTTCTATTTGTTTGGTTTCTTTTTAAAATTGTNTTGTTTTGGGTCAAAAACATAATCAATTACTTGTTGGTGTCTTCGTTTAAAACGAACTGCACTTCCTGCAGCAGGAGTTCCATAATATCTTCTTGTAGCAGGTCGAAAACTCTGGGCTTTTGGCATGTGTAATAATAAAAAACTCCATGCTCCCATATTCCTAGGTTCCTCTTGGGCCCATACAATATCTTTTGTTTGATTGTATACCTTTATAACTGCATCAATTTCTTTAATTGGTAATGGAAATAATTGCTCTAATCTGACTAAAGCAACATCCATTCTCCCTTTCTCTTCACGAGCTTTAAATAAATCATAATAAAATTTACCAGAACAAAAAACAAGTGTTTTAACTTCTTTAGGAGTAATCAGTGTATCATCAATTAGAGCTCGGAAATTTCCTTTAATAAATTCAGCTTTTGAAGACATAGCTAGTGGGTGTCGAAGTAAACTCTTAGGTGTAAAAACCACTAGAGGCTTACGATAATTAGTTTTCATTTGCCTTCTTAGTAGATGAAACATATTAGCTGGATTTGTGCAATTTGCAACAAACATGTTGTCTTTAGCACAAAGTTGTAAATAGCGCTCCATTCTTGCTGACGAGTGTTCTGCTCCTTGTCCTTCATAACCATGAGGGAGGAGTAAAACAATTCCATTTTGAATTTTCCATTTATCCTCAGCAGAAGAGATATATTGATCTAACATTATTTGTGCGCCATTAGAAAAATCACCAAATTGAGCTTCCCAAAGCGTTAAAGTATTTGGGCTTGCCATTGCGTAGCCATAGTCAAATCCTAAAACTCCATATTCAGATAATAAAGAATTGTAAATACTAAAATCACCTTGTTCTTTAGGTTTTATGTTGTTGAGTAGAATAATCTCTTGCTCTGAATTTTCTGATTTAATTACAGCATGCCTATGGGAAAAAGTACCACGTTCAACATCTTGACCTGAAAGACGAACGTTGAATCCCTCTTGTAAAAGGGTTCCATATGCAAGAAGTTCACCCATAGCCCAATCTAATTTATCTCGATCGAAATACATTGCTTTTCGATCTGAAATAAGGCGTTCTGTTTTGCGTAAAAAGTTGTGTTCTTTTGGTAATTCAGTAATCCCTTTTGCTGTACTATCAAGTAATTTTTTAGAAACTGAGGTGTCAAAAGTNTTTAACATTTCTTCTTCTTCTACCCTACTAAAAGATTTCCACTCGTCTTCCATAAATGGAGTAATTACGGTATTTTCAATTTTTCTTGAGCCTTCTAATTTATCTTCTAAGTCTGATTTATAGTTTTGTTCTAAGTTTTTAACATATTGATCATCAATCAATCCTGCAGTTTTTAATTCTTGTGCATAAATATCTCTTGGATTATTATGTTTGGCTATAGCTTTATAGAGCTTTGGTTGAGTGAAACGTGGTTCGTCTCCCTCATTATGGCCATATTTTCTATAGCCTAATAAATCAATAAAGACATCCTGTCCAAATCTCATGCGAAAGTCAAGAGCAAAAAGTGTTGCATGGACAACNGCTTCGGCATCATCTGAATTAACATGAAGNACNGGAGATAAAGTTACCTTGGCTACNTCCGTGCANTAAGTACTTGAACGAGCATCTAAATAATTGGTGGTAAATCCAATTTGNTTNTTTACCACAATATGAATNGTTCCTCCAGTTGNATANCCTTTTAATTTAGCCATTTGAACTATTTCNTATGGAAGNCCTTGTCCAGCGATTGCAGCATCTCCNTGAACTACAATAGGTAGAACTTTATTTGTATCACCNTTAAATTTATTTTCAAGTTTCGCNCGAGTAATTCCCTCTACTANAGCNCCAACGGTTTCTAAATGAGATGGNTTNGGAGCAATATTCATATTTATTTGCTTTCCATTATNAGTAACTCGTTGTGANGTCCAACCTAAGTGATACTTNACATCACCNTCAAANACAACTTCCTCATAATCTTTTCCATCAAACTCATTAAAGATGTCTTGTGTNGACTTACCAAATATNTTAGCTAAAGTGTTAAGACGACCCCTNTGTGCCATACCCATNACAAATTCCTTTACTCCTTTATTTGCTGCGGACTCTATNACTGCNTCCAAAGCTGGAATCAANGACTCNCCTCCTTCTAAGGAGAAACGTTTTTGACCTACNTATTTGGTATGCANAAAGTTTTCAAAGCTAACGGCTTGATTTAGCTTTCTAAGAATATGTTTTTTCTGATCTTTAGAAAAAGCAGGGTGGTTATCATTAATGTTCAACCTATTTTGAATCCAGTTTAATTTTTCTGGATTTCGAATATACATATACTCTACTCCTATAGAATCACAATAAATACGTTCTAAATGCTCTATTATTACACTTAAAGAACTTGGACCTATTCCCATTATTTCCCCAGCATTGAAAACTGTTTTTAAATCAACTTGACTTAAACCAAAATTTTCAATGTTTAAAGTGGGGGAATACTTTCTTCGATCTCGAACTGGATTGGTCTTTGTAAACAAATGTCCTCGGGAACGATAGCCATCAATTAACTTAACAACACGAAACTCTTTTTGCAGGTGTTGTGGGACCTCGGCTTCGGTGCTTTCGACTGTATTGTTCGAATCAGTAGTACTATTACTTTCCAAGCCAAAGTCAAAGCCTTGAAAGAATGTCCTCCAGCTGGGTTCTACACTATCAGGATGCTGTAAATATTGGTCGTACAGTTCAGCAAAATATGCCGTATGGGCAGTATTTAAAAATGAATAATTATCCATGTAGTTGGTTCAGTGCTAAATCTTAGTGTTAAAATTACAAATTTTGCATTAAGCGTCTTGCCATTTCTATAAAAATAGTA
>NHJS02000018.1 GCA_002169115.2 bacterium TMED221
CTGATATAGCAACTTGTTGCTTCTCATTAATTAGAAATGGGGTGGAAATATAAGAAAAAACCACAACAAAAGTTAAGAGATACAATACATTTTTCAAATTATTCATAATTTAAGATTAGAAACTTGGTGTGACACTTTTTATTCTCGAACATATGTGCTATAGTTTTGTATGAGTAATAAAGCGGAAGAAATATTAGAATTCATAAACTTCACATTAAAAAATGATGGTTATTCACCATCTGTTAGAGAAATTTGTGAAGCAGTCAATCTAAAATCAACCAGCACAGTTCAATACCACCTAAATAAACTTGAAAAAAAAGGGGTTATAAATAAATCAGAAGGGAAATCGAGATCTCTGCACTTGAATAACTCAATAAGTGAATTCAGAAGTGTTCCGATTGTAGGAGAAATAGCTGCTGGATTACCGCTTAGTGCAGAAGAGAATCAAATTGGTGAACTCCCCTATCCAGAAAGTAATTTTAATGATTCTTTAATAGCGTTAAAGGTTAATGGTGACTCAATGATTGATGCTGGTATACATGATGGAGATCTAGTAGTTGTGGATAAATCAAAAGAACCACTTAATGGAGATATTGGTGCTTTTTTGGTAATGGACACAGAGGCGACAGTTAAATATATAGACATAATAAGAAATAAAAAGTATTTAATCCCAGCTAACAAAGACTATGACAATATTGAGATAAATGAACATATTAGTGTTGTAGGCAAAGTCGTATCTTTATTTAGAGATATGTAACTGTTCCACTTAAAAATAATTCTTCATTTTTAAATTCGAGATCTAATTCTCCCCCAGGAAACAATATTGTTGTTGGGTTTGAGATTTTATTTTCAGAATATAGGTAATTGAAAAGACATAACGCTCCAGAACCGCAGGCGTCTGTTTCTCCAACTCCCCTTTCAAACACTCTTGTTTTTATAAAGTTATCATTAATTATTTGGTATATTTCTACATTAACTCCATCTAAAAATGTATTAGACAAAACAACTTTCTTTGAGAAACTTTCCAAATCAAAAGAGTCTACTTCATCAACCTGCACTAAAAAGTGTGGGTTTCCTATTTCTGCTTTAATACCACTAAGTTCCTCTATGCTAATTGGTTGGTCTGCATAGGTTGGTATGGGAGCACTAACTCTAACAACTGAGTCTTCGATCGTTGCTATGAGATTTCCCACAGGAGCTTCAACAGTAATTATAGATTCTGTTACTAGCTCGTTATCAAATGCATATTTAGCAGTACATCGCACACCATTTACACATAATTCAGCAGTCGTACCGTCACTATTAAAGTAATGCATTTTTACAGTTTGGGTATCAATGGATTCAACGAAAATTACACCATCTACGTCGTAGTCAGAATCTGCAATTAAAGAAATTATCTGAATTTCAGAAGTTGGACCAGTATATGTGGAAACAATAAAATCATTTCCTGTTCCAGACATGTATGCAAAATTACTCATGCATTAACTCTATCATTTCCTGTTTAATAAAATTTGAATCATTTGTAGTGTGACTCACTAAAGACAGTTCTTTTTTGAACCAAGTAATCTGTTTTTTTGCTAATTTATAAGTTTTTTGATTAATGTTACTCTCAATGTCTGTGTCTATATTCATTCCGATAGCTTGCATAATTGTTTTTGAAGGATTATTTAATGAACTAAGTTCCTCTGCTAAACCATCTTCAATCATTTTTTTGGTCCTTTTCTGGATATTTAATTTATAGTCCGGATTATTCCAAAAGATCCCTACATTATCATTTTTAACATTTAGTTTTGGAAATACATACTTTGAATCCTCAAGAAGACTTGCTTCAATGTTTCTAATTAGTCTACGTTTATTCAGCTCAACATTTGGGAGTTCAATTTTATAAATATCATGGAATTTTAGTAATTGTCCATAGTTCAATTGTTCAAGTTCAGCGCGAATAGTTGGATCAGTTGGTTTGAATTCAAAGTTTTTAATCATTGATGAAAAATATAGTCCGGTACCACCTACCGCCAATATGTCTTTCTCAAATGTCATTTTAGGAAAATCAATATCTATCAAATAGTTTAGATAATCAACAACTGAGAAGTTCTGATCATGATCAGCTATATCTATTCCTAGATACTGTACTTGTGCTTGCATTACATCTGTAGGTTTAGCGCTTAAAATATCAAGACCCTTATACACGGCCATTGAATCTAGTGAAAGAATTGGAATATTACGTTCTATTGCAATCTCATGAGCAACAGAAGATTTACCAGATGAGGTAACACCAGTTAAAAAATATAACAATTAAACAGGTACCGCGGATAATGCAAACGGAGTTGCATCAGTTATTTTTACTTTAATAAAATCTCCGATTTGAACATTTTCCGATGAAATGTGAGTTGTTTGTCCTCCATCTATTTTTCCACTGAGAAATTCATCTGTTTTTTTTGAATATTTCTCAATTAATAAATCTTGTTGTGTTCCTATGAATCTTTTGTATCGTTGATGACTTATCTCAGTTTGAAGTTGTTTTAATTCCATAAAACGTGAATCAATCGTAGCTTTTTCAACAAAGTCATCTTCCATGTAGTTTGCTTTTGTTCCGGGACGTGGAGAAAATTTGAACATATAAACTGCATCAAATTTACCTTCTGTAATAACTTTAAGTGTTTCTTCAAAATCTTTATCTGTTTCACCAGGAAAACCGACAATTATATCTGTTGTTAGGGAAACATCTGCAATAGTATCTTTAGCTAAATTAAGTTTTTCCATATATTTTTCTTGGGTGTATCCACGTTGCATATTTCTTAATATCTTATTACTTCCACTTTGCAAGGGCATGTGGATCTGTTTTGATACTTTTGATAGGTCATTAACAGCTTGTAAAGTGTGTTCTTTGAAATCTTTAGGATGTGGTGAGGTGAAGCGTATACGTTTCAGATCCTCAACTTCATTTAATTCGGTCAATAGTTCTGTAAAATAGGGTTTCGAGGATCCGTTTATTCTCAAGTCTCTTCCATAAGAATTAACATTCTGACCTAACAGTGTTACTTCTTTTACACCACTATGGACCATTGCTTTAGCTTCGTTAACAATATCAGAAGGTCTTCTACTAATTTCTGGACCACGGACAGAAGGAACAATGCAAAATGTACAACTATTGTTACATCCTATTTGTATTGTTAGCCATGCTGAAACTTCTGATTCACGAATAGATGGTGCATCAGTTGGTAGAGATTGTATCTCATCAATAACTTCAGTTACTGGACCCCAGTCTTCAGTTTGATTTAAAAGATTGACTATATTAGTAAGATTATGAGTTCCTATAACTACATCCACCCAAGGAGCTCTCTGTCTAACTAATTCTTTATCTTTCTGGGCAGCACAACCACCAACAAGAAGTTTTCTTTTAGGTTTTTCACCTTTCCATTTTTTAAGTTGTCCGAGTGTACCGTACAATTTATCATCTGCATTTTCACGAATAGTACATGTATTTACAAATAGAACATCTGCATCATCGACCGATGATGCTTTTTGCATTCCATCGTATTCAAACAATCCAGCAATACGTTCTGAATCGTGTTCATTCATTTGGCATCCAAATGTTTTTACAAAATAGTTGAGGCCGCTTCTAGATGGCTTCGCTTTTATTGTTTTGGTTAATTCAACTGTTGATTTCACAGTTAAATTATATGAATGTTTTTAAAAAATATATATATTATTTTTCTTTATTAGAAGCTTTGGCCTCTTTTGTTTCTTCAGGCTCCTCAGTTGCTTCTTCATCAGAGTCAGATTCAATCATACCAACAGCTTTGTAAACATCATTTTCAAGTTGTAATGCTAAGTCTGGATTTTCCCTCAAGTAGTTCTTAGAGTTTTCTTTACCCTGTCCTAGCTGAACATCATCATAAGTAAACCAGGCTCCACCTTTACGTACTATTCCATGTTCTACACCAACGTCTAATAAACTACCTTCTCTTGATATTCCTTTACCAAACATAATGTCAAATTGTGCTTCTTTGAATGGTGGAGCTACTTTATTTTTAACTATCTTAGCTCTAACTCTATTACCAATCATTTCGGCACCAACTTTAAGGGTTTCTATTCTTCTAATGTCTATGCGTACTGAGGCATAAAATTTTAGTGCTCTACCACCGCTTGTAGTTTCTGGAGATCCCCACATAACACCAATTTTTTCTCGAATTTGATTTATAAAAATTACGGTTGTTTGTGTTTTATTTATAGAACCTGTTAATTTACGTAATGCTTGGGACATCAACCGTGCTTGTAATCCGACATGGGATTGACCCATTTCGCCATCAATTTCAGCTTTTGGAACCAATGCTGCAACTGAATCAATTACAACAATGTCGACACCACCTGATTCAATAAGCATATCAGCTATTTCAAGGGCTTGTTCACCTGTTTCTGGTTGAGAGACTAGTAATTCGTCTATGTCTACTCCAAGAGCTGCTGCATAAACTGGATCAAGCGCGTGCTCAGCATCGATAAATGCAGCTACACCGCCAGCTTTTTGAGCTTCAGCTGCAACATGTAGTGATAATGTTGTCTTACCTGAGCTTTCTGGTCCATATATCTCAACTACTCTTCCTTTAGGAATACCACCTATGCCTAAAGCTAGATCAATAGATAATGCTCCAGTTGAGATTGCTGGTATTTTCTTAATATCAGCTGATCCGAGTTTCATCAAAGAGCCTTCACCAAATTGTTTTTCAATCTGATCGAATACTGTATCTAGTTTTTTTGCCCTGTCTTTATCCATTTTCTCTCCTAATTAGATTAATTAATTTATATTAAAACATCTTGATAAGACAAATTTTACTAGAACATTTGTTCTAATACAAGTTTTTAACAAATTTAATAAGTTCCCATAAAGCTTTATTTACCGCTCTTTGAATAATTTCTTCTCTGTTTCCGTTAAGTTTATGTTTAGTTGATACTAATTTGTCATTATTCGAAATAGTTATAAATATCTCACCAATACCATATTTACTTGAGGATATGGGGCCAGCCTCTCCTAATATTGTAAGATTTAGATCACTTGTATAATCTAGTAATGCCTTTTCAGATAAAACTTCAGTTACTTGCGGCCAATTTTTTAAATTAATATCATTTTCTAATAGTAATTTTTTTGCCGCATTTGTATAGACAATGGAACTACCCTTTAACACTTTGCTAGATCCTGGATTTTTAGTTAATCTTGCGGAAAGCTCTCCCCCAGTTACACTTTCGACAAAAGATAATGTAAGTTCCTTTTCTAAAAGAAGATTAAGAAGAATTCTGGAAATATCAATATTTTCATAAGCAATTATGTCATCTGTGAAAGTATCTCTCAGATTTTGCAAAAAGGATTCTTCTTGATTATTAGTAATAGTATTTTTATCGTATCTTAATTTGATAATTCCTTTACTGGCTAGATAAGCAATATCAATTGCTTCTGGTTTAAATTTGTTAATTTCTTGAGCTAAAGATGATTCTGCTTGATTGTAAAATAAAATAAATTGATAATTTTTTACCTTACCACTAGATTCTTTCATAACCCTAGGTATCAATTCGTCTTGAACTAATGGGATGAATTCTCTCGGTGGTCCAGGTAATATGAATATTTTTTTATTATCTACTTCCATCAAAGAACCTGGGGCAGTTCCTTGAGTGTTTTTTAACTTCGTAGAATTCTTAGGAAGAAGTGCTTGTTTAACATTTGTCTCTGGCATCATTAGCCCCCGAGCTTGCCATCTTTTTTTCATAAACTGAACATGGGCTTCATCAAGTTCGAGGTCAATATTAAGGTACTCTGCAATAACCTCTCGTGTGATATCGTCTTCTGTGGGACCAAGACCTCCACAAGTGACAACAACATCACAAAGATTATATAAATATGCGAACCCAGCAATTATCTCTTCGTCGATATCTGACACTGTCACTTCATGAGTGAGTGTGTTACCTGAATTGTATAATTCAGAACCAAGTTTTGCTAGGTTGGTATTTACAGTATCACCTAATAGAATTTCAGTTCCAACAGATAAAAGCCCAATTTTCATAACTGTAGGATAACAATGTTTAATCCATATATAAGTAGAATTGGATCATGAAAAAAATAGTTCTTATTCTTATTTTTAGTTTTTGCAGTTCCTCATCTGCGACACAAGATATAGCTGTTGAGGAAAGTGAAGACATCGTCGCAGTATCTTCAACCACACTTACATATTTGAATCAACATGGAGAAGAAGTTATTGAAGATTTAACTAATAAAAAGACGTTAATTGTTTTCTGGGCAGACTACTGAGGTATATGTCGAGAGGAGTTGCCTCTCTTAGAAAAAAATATAGAAAAACTTTCTGAAACATATGATGTTATTGCTTTAGCTCATAGTGAGGTAGAACCAACTATGGAATGGGTAAACAATAATTTAATTGGAGATCTAAATATTGGATTTTCCACGAATGATCTTAGAGATAAACTTCAAGTTGTCGGCCAACCTATATCAATTATCTTTGATACAAACGGTGAAATTCTTAGCAGAGAATTTGGATACATACCTTCGAATTAAATTATTTAATATTTAATACTCGGAAAATAAGATTCGTTATGATGGGAGTAAGTTAAGCGGAGGTAATGTGAAAAAAACATTTTTAATTCTACTTTGTCTTTCTATGTTGTTAGTNGCATGTGGCGGCTCAGCAGAAGANACAGTNGAAGAACCTGCAGTCGTGGAAGAATCTGAATCTCTTGAATCACCAGCAACAACCGTTGCCCCAGTTCTAGATAAAATAACTTTCGGATTTATCCCTAGTGCAGAACAAACAGANCTACAAGATAACATCCAACCANTGATGAAAGTATTATCTGATGGTTTGGGTATTGAAGTTGAAGGTTTTGTAACTAGTGACTTTTCAGGATTGTTAGTAGCAATGGGATCAGGTCAAGCTGATATTGGTGCTTTCAACACATTAGGGTATGTAAACGCATTAAACGTATTCCCTAAGAGAATAGAAGCTGTTGCTAAAGTTGTACGCTATGGTTCTGGTTCTTATCATGGAACTTTTTGGACAACAGATGTAAGTGTTTGTGAATCAGCACCTATCATCGGAGCATTCGAAAATGTTAATGGTGTTCCAACATTAGTACCTGGTTCTGCAACAACACCACCAGATGTAGCTGCGCTACAAGTTGGTTGGAGTTTTGGAGACAATGGTCTTGAACCTGAAGTAAGAGATAATGGTACTGTAAGTCCAGGTTATGCATGTGAAGCAGACTTGAACTCTATGGTTGGTAATACTGTTGTATTCGTTGAAGAGGGATCAACCTCTGGTTACCTATATCCTTCACTTCAATTGAAAAATATGGGTATTGACTATACAAAAGACATTACACAAGTCTTTGCTGGCTCACATGATGGAGTTATTACAGCACTTTATAATGGTGACCACAAGTTTGGTGTAACGTATGATGATGCACGAAGAACTTTGAGAAAAACTCAACTAGATGTTGGTGAAAAAGTTATAGCAATAGGAATTACTGACGAAATTCCTAATGACGTTGTTGCAGTAAGGTCTGACTTACCTGAAGATATGAAAGCAAAAATCTATTCAATATTGAAGGATTACATATCAACAGATGAAGGCTATGCAGTAATGGATGAGATATATGGTTGGACAGATATTGTTGAAGCAGATAACTCAGAATTTGATGTTGTAAAACAAGCNGCTGAAGAATTCGGCCTTTACGACGAGTAGTATATAGAAATAAGGGGTAGTTAAAAACTGCCCCTTATTTTTTTTGGGAAAAAATGATAAAATTTGAAAATGTAGGCGTTGTTTATCCAGGTGGAGTGAAAGCATTGGATAATATAAATTTAGAAATTAATGAAGGTGACTTTGTAATAATTGTTGGCCTGTCAGGAGCAGGAAAGTCAACACTGTTGAGATCAATAAACAATTTAGTCAAACCAACAGATGGTAGCGTTTTTGTTGATGGCAAAAATGTTACGAATGCTTCAAAAAAAGAATTAAAACANATACGATCTGATATTGGAATGATTTTCCAAACTTTCAATCTTGTAAACAGATCAAACGTACTTAAAAATGTTCTTACAGGTAGATTAAGTCAAGTATCAACAATTAGATCAATAACTGGTCTCTGGCCTAAAGAAGATAAACAAATAGCATTCGAATCACTTGAGAGAGTTGAAATTTTAGAAAAGGCTTATGTAAGAGGCTCAAATTTATCTGGTGGACAGCAACAACGTGTAGGGATTGCAAGAGCNCTCGCACAAAAACCCACAGTGATGCTCGCAGATGAACCGGTTGCATCTCTTGATCCTGTTACATCAAGGGTAGTTATGAGTTATTTAAAGAAAATTAATCAAGAATTAGGAATCACAACAATAGTTAATCTCCATTTCCTTGATTTAGCAAAAGAATTTGGCACNAGGTTAATAGGCTTAAGAGAAGGTAATTTAGTATACGATGGAAGTGTTGATGACGTTTCAGATGCTGATTTTGAAAATATCTATGGAAGATCTATTAAATCATCCGATTTAATAGGAGAAGATGATTAATCTACCNAAAAAACCCCCACCATCANTAATGGTGTTTGCAGGTATACCAACAGCAATGCTTTTTTCATATTATTGCTTTTTCAAAGTTGGTTTTAACCTCACTGATTTTAAAGAAAATTTGGAAAATAGGTACTTGGTTACCGATCCTCTTTTTAATCCAAAATGGAGCTGGGCAATTGAGAATGCTTCTGAGGCTTTGGTTGAAACAATACAGATTGCAATACTAGCGAGTGTTGTTGGTTGTTTTGTAGCTTTACCTTTATCTTTTTATGCATCGCAAACAACAAATCAGAATAAAATTTCTTATTTTTTATACAAATCTTTTTTAAATTTAGTAAGAACAATACCTGATCTCTTTTGGGCAATGATGTTCACAGTTGCTGTAGGACTAGGACCCTTTGCTGGTGTTTTAGCATTAGTTATGTTCTCATTAGCTATTATGGGTAAACTGCTTTCAGAAACAATTGATAGCATAGACCCAGGTCCTCTAGAAGCCGCTAAATCATCTGGTGCTTCACATAATCAATCTGTGTTTACCTCAGCATTGCCTCAAGTTTTACCAAACTTTACTGCATATTTTCTGTATATTTTTGAACTATGCATTAGAGCTAGTGTAATTTTAGGTTTAGTTGGAGCTGGTGGTGTCGGAAGAATTATAGAAACACAAAGAATATTTTTACGTTTTGACAGAATTTCACCAATAATTGTTCTGATTCTAGTAGTTGTAATCTTAATAGAACAATTTAGTGTTTGGTTAAGAAGGCGAATCTTATGAGTATGCCCAAACAACCTGTACAGCAGCGAATTCTTAAATACACTATTACAGCATTGATTGTTATAGGTTCTATCTGGTCAGCATCAGGTTTAGAAATAACGCTAGAAAAGATCTTAAAAGCTCCTGAGCAAATAGCTATATTAGTTGGTGCAATGTTCCCACTTGATCTCAGTTCTGAAGCTATTGAAAGAATTCTACCTAAAGTTGCTGAATCATTATTTATAGCATGGGCAGGAACTGTTATAGGTGCAGTATTTAGTTTCCCAATCTCATTTTTAGCTGCAAACAATGTAGCAGCAAATTATATATCAGAAACTACTAAACAAATATTAAACGGAATAAGAGCATTTCCAGAGCTAATTCTGGCTTTTGTATTCCTGCCAATTACTGGACTGGGAGCATTAACTGGTACTTTAGCTATAGGTATTCACTCAATTGGAACGTTGGGNAAACTTTCATCAGAGGTCATTGAAGGTATTGATGAAGGTCCTCTAGAAGCTATAAAATCATCAGGTGGNTCTAAAATAAATGAATTACTATTTGGTGTTGTACCACAAGTGATGCCTACTATCACCTCCTATTGGTTATATCGGTTTGAAATTAACTTACGTGCTTCAGCTGTGTTAGGTGTTGTTGGTGCTGGTGGTGTTGGAGCAGAACTGATTAATCAACTACGATTTAGAGATTTCCCAAGAGCAGGCACTGTTTTAGTAGCCACAGTTGTGTTAGTGCTTACAGTTGATACAATTTCAGCGGCAATACGTAGGAGAATTATTAAGGGACGATCAATAAAGGTCTGANCTACTCGAACCAGCTNTCATCTTCATCATCGCTTTTAGCTTGAAAATCTTCTGATTCTANTTCAACAACTTCCTCGTCATTTGTTGCAGGAGATTCAACANCTTCTGTNTCATTTACAGAGGAAAGATTCGCAGATTCGTATTCTTCAACAGTGATTAATACCTGTCTTGCTTTAGAACCCTCTGATGGTCCAACAATAGCTTGAGCTTCAAGAATATCCATCAATCTACCAGCTCGAGCAAAACCTACTCTTAATTTCCTTTGCAACATAGAAGTAGATCCCATTTGTGAACGAACAACAAGATCTTTTGCAGCAAGTATTAGGTCTTCATCCTCTCCGAAATCTTCACCACCAATTGTGGTAGTCTTTTTTTGTTCTTCAATAACAGCAGGGTTGTACTCTGCATCCTTTTGGTCTTTAGCCCACGTAACAACATCTTGTATTTCTTTTTCAGTTACCCAAGCACCTTGGATTCTTTCTAGTCTTGGGTTGGAAGCTGTTACTACAAGCATGTCACCAAGCCCTATAAGTTTTTCAGCTCCAGATTGATCGAGAATAACTCGTGAATCTGTTGTAGATGCAACTGAAAATGCAAGTCTTGAAGGAATGTTTGCTTTCATTACACCGGTTATCACATCGACAGAAGGTCTCTGGGTGGCAACGACTAAATGAATCCCTATTGCTCTAGCCATTTGAGCTAAACGTACAATAGCTGATTCAACTTCCCTACCCGCCACCATCATGAGGTCATTAAGCTCGTCTATAAAAACAACAATGTATGGGAAACGATCAAACTTTTCTTCGTCAAGTAATCCTGCATCGAATTTTTCATGATAACCATTAATATCTCTAACCTGACTATCGGCAAGAAGATCGTAGCGTCTATCCATTTCGGCAACTGCCCAGCTTAAAGCATCAACAGCTTTTTTGGGATTTGTAATCACTTTAGTTAATAAGTGTGGAACATTATTGTATTGTCCTAGTTCAACCCTTTTTGGATCAACCATTACCATTTTTACTTCATCAGGATTTGCTCTAACCAATAAAGAAGTAACGATAGAGTTAATACAGGATGATTTCCCGGCACCTGTTTGTCCAGCAATCAGCACGTGAGGTAATTCAGATAAGTTAACAAGTCGGGCTGTACCTGATATATCTAAACCTAATCCTACAGATAATGGATGCGCATTATTTTTAGCTTCAGGTGATTGTAAAACGTCTCCTAATGAAACAAGCTTACGTTGTCTGTTAGGAATCTCAATACCAATAGCACTTCTGCCAGGAATCGGTGCAAGTAAACGCACGTCTGGAGTTGCTAAAGCATAAGCAATATCGTGAGATAATGAAGTAACTTTAGACACCTTTACACCTGGTGCAAGTTCTATCTCATACCTAGTAACTGTAGGTCCTGGCACTATATTTGTAAGTTCTGCCTCTACGCCATGTTCTTTTAATAAATTAGTTAGATCTGTTGCAGTTTGCTGAAGAAGTTTTTTAGATGAAGATACAGATGATCCCTTTTCCAGAAGAGATACAGGAGGAAGTTTATAGGTAGATGATTTTTTTGGCAGAGATGGTTTTTTAGTATTCTTTTTATCTTCTTTAATGATAAGATTATCTTTAACTGGTTTATTAGATTTTTTAGGTTTTAGCTTTAATACATTATCTTTGATAGAACCATTTTCAACATCATTAATTTCAGTTTGAGTGAGTATTTGATCAAAGTTTACTTTAGAAGCTTCTCTTCGCGCTTTGAAAAAAGCAACAATGAATTTAAATGTATACGCAAATATTGCCTGTATACCGCCAATTAAATCTTTTAGTTCAATATCAGTCATATAAAGGACAGATATTATTAATCCAAGTAAAAGAACGGCATGAGTCATTTCAACATCAATGAGGTTGTTTAAAGGATACACAATGAATGCGGAAACAAAACCACCTGCTCTTTGAAGGATTTCACCACCAACACTTATTGGCAATGGTTGAGGGTGTATATAAAAATGAAAAAGGGCAGATGAAAATATCTGAACCCAAAAGGTTCCTACTAATACTTTCTGAGATTTAATAAATTCTTTATCTCTAACAAGAATTGCTGCACCATAGAGCATCAAAACAGGTAGAGCTAATGCTCCATAACCAAAACACCAAGTAAGTAGGCCATAGAATAATTCACCCATCGGGCCAGCTTTTTGAACACTAGAAAGTGCAGTAAATAATGCAACTATGAACATAAAAGATGCAACAGATTGATAGGAATTAAAGAACTTTTTTAAGACACTAGAAATTGAAGAGTTAAGTGTTTTAAAGCCCTTGTTAACTTTTATTAAATTGTTTTGTTTTGACACCCGCTTACGCCCATTTACCCTTTTGCGAGTGGATGTCTT
>NHJS02000038.1 GCA_002169115.2 bacterium TMED221
TACTGATTTCTTTAGATCTGAGGGAATTTTCTATCACCTCTATGGCTAAGTCAACACTCCCAAGAAGAACGTAGTAATCTGACAAAAATAAAGATGACTTGAAGTTATTATTGCTTAATGTATGCAACTTTGATGCTAATCTTAGATAGTCAGGATTAAGTTTGTAAGTATCCTCAATCGGCTTCATCAGTTTTGATGCATATTGTAGGTTGATATTATTTTCTATTAGTATTTCAGAAATTGTAAATGAAATTATTGTATTATGTGGATATATATTTTTGATTTTATTTAAAACAGTTAGAGCATCATCAATATTACCTTTTTCTGCTAAAACTTTTGCATACAGTATTGTTATATACAAATTATTAGGATTAGCATTATATACAGGATAAATTTCTTTCTCAGCTGACGTATAATCAGATTTCTTAAAATATAGAAGTGCTCTTTTATATTTATCTAGTATTTCATTGCCAGTAATACTTTTTAGTGAATAGTTTATATCTGATATAGAATCCACATCTAAAATAGTCTTCACAAAAAAATAATCATCAGTACTATTTATAATAGGTCTATTCTGAAATTTAGATTTATTTTGTATATGTGAAATCCTATTCTCATACATAGGATGGGTTGACAAGTATGCTAAATCTCTTTGTATTTCTCCCGAAGCATTATTCATAATTTTAAAGAATCGGGACATTTCAGAAAGATCATAATTAGATCTTGTCATAATCTCGATTCCATAATCATCTGCTTCTACTTCATTTTCTCTTATCAAATTAATATTGAGTTGACTAGACTGACCAATTCCTAATCTCAAAGCAGCCATTGAAGCTTTTGCATTACCAGAAAAAATCCCAGCCATTATACCAACCCACATCGGAATATTGTTTGCACTCGTATTTTTAATCATTTCTGCCGAATGCCTCAATGTTACATGAGATATTTCATGCGCTACAACACCAGCCAATTGAGCTTCGTTTTCTGTGAGGCTTATCAAACCAGAATTCAGACCAATATATCCACCCGGTATAGCAAATGCATTAACTTGCTCTGATTGAACAATAAAAAAAGTATATTTTCTATTATCATCCATTATGCTTCTAGATAATTTATTACCAAGGTAGTTAATATATGCATTCACCAAAAGATTATTATTTATATAGTTATGTTTTTGCAGCCTCTTGTATGATGATAAGCCAATTATATTTTCTGTCTTTAAAGACATGCTCTGACTGAGTGGATCCCCCAGTTTTGGAGGTTCAGCTGAAAAAGTAACATCAGGAACAAGTGTTAAAAGAATGTTAACGAGAAAAATAATTCTTGAATATTTTTTCATAATAATTAACATGTTTATTATATTAATAAATTACTATATATTAATAATTAAATTAATGTAACCATTATAACTTAAAGGAAATGAGATGTCAGAATTTGATAAAGAATTAGATACAAGCGGCCTAAATTGCCCGTTGCCAATAATCAAAGCAAAAAAAGAAATTAATACAATGGAATCAGGACAAGTGCTTCATATTATCTCTACAGACCCAGGTGCGGTCAAAGATTTCGAGTCATTTGCAAATCAAACAGGCAATGAGTTGCTTAAGTCAGAAGAAAAAGACAGTAAGTTTTATTTTCTAATGAAAAAAAAATAGGTAATTTTGCTTTATTTTCGCAAACTATTAGAGGCCATAGGGCTTTTATCATTTATTATAATAATAAGCTCTTTTTTTCTTATATATAAAATTACCAAAGAGAATATAGTTGGAACAAAAGATTATTATGATGCAATTATAATTCTATCTGGAAATCCTGACAGAGCATTTAGAGCAAGTAAATTGTACTTCGAGAAAAAATCTAAGGCTATTTTTTTGAGTAAAGAGAAGGCAGCTTATAAGAATTATTATGATCCAAATGATTCAAAAAGAACATATGAGTTGTATTTAGATATTTTAGTTAAAAACGGTGTGGAACCAAGAAATATTGTTCTCTATGGTGTCAATAATAAGAGCACAATTGATGAAGTTAGAGAGTTGCAAAAGTTAGATCTATCAAAACATAGAGATATATTGATTGTTACAGATTATTATCATGTTTTCAGAGCTGATCAAATGCTGAAAGATATTAACGTAAAATTTAATTATGATTTTGATATTACAGCACCTCCAACTGCTTGGCATGAGAATAAAGACTCAATATTGATTGTCTTTTCTGAGGTATTAAAGACTTATTTATATTATATATTTGAGGATTTTAATTCTTATCAGCAATATTTCGCTGAATAATATATATATATATAATGATGATTTTACAAAAAAGATGTATCATGTACAGGGTGTAAAAACTGAGGAATTATGAAGCTTAGCGGATCAGAAATAATCATTGAATGCTTGAAGAAAGAGGGCGTGGAATTCATTTTTGGATATCCGGGTGGTGCCGTATTACATATCTATGATGCTCTATTCAATGCAAAAAAAATAAAACATGTCTTGGCTCGACATGAGCAAGGAGCGACTCATGCAGCAGATGGGTATGCTAGAGCATGCGGTAAACCCGGTGTAGTGCTTGTTACATCTGGACCAGGTATTACAAATTGCGTTACAGGCTTAGCAACTGCACATATGGATTCTATACCAATGATAGTTATTTCCGGACAAGTTTCTAGGCAATATGTTGGTAGCGATGCATTTCAAGAAGCTGACGCGACTGGGATTACAAGACCTGTCACAAAACATAATTTTCTAGTTGATAGTCGTGAATCAATTGCCGAAGTATTCAAAAAAGCCTTCGTAATTGCAACGACAGGGAGACCTGGTCCTGTCTTAATTGATATACCAAAAGATCTTACAGATCCAAATGTTAAAATTGAATTTGATTATCCTAAAAAAGTCAAAATAAGGTCATACAAGCCAGTAGTATCTGAATCTGAAGATAAAATTAACCAAGCAGCTAAGCTATTATGTTCTGCCAAGAAACCTATGATTTATACTGGTGGTGGTATAATATTAGGTAATGCCTACAAAGAACTTAATAAATTAGTTAAAAGTTTAGACTACCCAATAACCAATACTCTGATGGGTCTAGGCGGATTTCCAGCTACAGATAAACAATTCTTGGGCATGTTAGGTATGCATGGAACATATGAAGCCAATATGGCTATGCATGACTGTGACGTTCTTCTTGCTATTGGCGCTAGATTCGATGATCGTGTAACTGGTGATACATCTAAATTTTGTCCTTCTGCAAAAATAATACATATAGATATTGATCCATCATCTATATCTAAAATTATTGAAGTAGATTTATCTTTGGTTGGAGAAACTACTAAAATCCTAAAATCACTCAATAAAGCAATTACACCTCATCTTTCAAAAATAAATAAAACGGGTTTAAAGAAATGGTGGAGTATCATTAATAAATGGAGATCAAAAAATTGTTTGAGTTACAAGAAATCTAATAAAATTATAAAACCACAATCTGTAATTGAGACGCTATATGATATCACTAAGGGTAATGCTTTCGTAACTTCTGATGTAGGTCAACATCAGATGTGGGCTGCTCAGTATTATAAATTTGACAAACCAAATAGATGGATAAATTCTGGTGGTTTGGGAACAATGGGTTTTGGCTTACCTGCTGCAATGGGTGCACAATTAGCATTCCCAAAGTCTCAGGTTGTATGTGTCACTGGCGAGGCCAGTATTGTAATGTGTATTCAAGAATTAGCAACATGTTTACAATATAGGTTGCCTATTAAGGTTATAAACCTTAATAATAGATACATGGGTATGGTAAGACAATGGCAAGAGTTTTTTTATGAAGGAAGATATGCAATGTCCTACATGGAGGCTATACCTGATTTTGCTCAGTTAGCTAATAGCTTTGGACACATCGGTATTAAAATTGAAAAACCATCAGAATTAAAAGATAAATTAACTGAGGCGATGAACATCAAAGATAGATTGGTTTTTGTAGATGTTATTACTGATCAAGAAGAGAATGTCTATCCTATGATAAAAAGTGGTCAAGCACATAATGAGATGCATCTATCTCCAACAAATGAAGATACTGAGTTAGCATAAAATGGAAGATAAAAGACATATAATATCACTGTTAGTAGAGAATGAATTTGGTTCATTATCGCGAATTGCTGGTTTATTCTCTGCAAGGGGCTATAATATCCACTGTCTAAATGTAGCGCCAACAAATGATGAATCCATATCTAGAATGACTCTAGTCACTCTATGCAATGATCAAAAAATAAGTCAACTCATGAAACAATTGAATAAGCTGGTTGACGTGGTAAATGTTAGAGATTTAACTGAGGAAACTCATATAGAAAGAGAGATGTTGTTAATGAAATTAAAATGCAGCAAAACACAAAGAGATGAGGTTAAAAGGTTAACAGATATATTTAGAGCTAGAATCATTGATGTAACAGATACTACTTATACAATTGAATTAACCGGAGCGACCGAAAAGATATTAGCTTTTATTAATTCAATGGGTAAAATTAGAATTATTGAAATGGTTAGATCAGGTGCGTTGGGCATTAGTCGAGGAATTGATAGTTTAGAAAAATATTAAGTGAGGAATAAAATGAAAGTATATTATGATAAAGATGCAAATTTAGATAACATTAAAGAACTTAACGTTTCGATTATTGGTTATGGCTCACAAGGTCATGCACATGCCTTAAATCTAAAGGATTCTGGAGTAAATGTAACAATTGGTCTTAGAGCAGGTTCTTCAACAATACAAAGAGCTAAAAATGAAGGCTTAGAAGTTTTATCAGTTGAAGATGCTGTTGCAAAAGCTGATATAGTAATGATTTTAGCTCCCGACGAATATCAAGCAGCTATTTTTAAAGATAGTATTGAATCAAACTTAAAAGATAATGCTGCACTAGCATTTGCCCATGGTTTTAATATTCATTATGGTCAGATAAAACCAAATTCTAAACATGATGTATTTATGATTGCACCAAAAAGCCCTGGCCATTTAGTTAGATCAACTTTCTTACAAGGAAAAGGTGTACCTACTTTAATTGCAATACATAATAATAACTCTGGTAATGCAAAAGATATTGCACTTGCTTATGCTTCTGCAATCGGGGGAGGTAGAGCCGGAATAATTGAAACTGATTTCAAAGAGGAGACTGAAACTGATTTGTTTGGAGAGCAGGCTGTTTTATGTGGTGGTGTAACTGCACTTGTTAAGGCTGGCTTCGAGACGCTGGTTGATGCGGGTTATGCTCCTGAAATGGCATATTTTGAGTGCCTTAATGAATTAAAGCTAATTGTTGATTTAATGTATGAAGGCGGTATGACTGAAATGAGGTATTCCATATCAAACACTGCGGAGTATGGAGATTTAACAAAAGGCCCGTTCTTGATAGATGACCATGTAAAGGCTAAAATGAAAGTAGTTCTTGAAGATGTACAAAATGGTAAATTTGCAAACGACTTTGTCAGCGAAATCAAGAATGGCTCAAAAGAGTTTGATAGATTGAGAAAAGAAGGATCTGATCATTTAATTGAAGAAACAGGTAAAAAGCTACGAGATATGATGTCATGGATGCAAGATAGCAAACTTGTAGACGAAAAAATAAAGTAATGACTGAAATAAAAAAAAGAAGACTACCTGGAGTATTTCTTCTTCCAAACTTAATAACTACTGCTGCATTATTTAGTGGATTTTATTCGATCATCGCGTCTGTTAATACAGATTTTATCGCTGCATCAATCGCGATACTTGTTGCTATGGTCTTAGATGGCTTAGATGGAAGGATTGCAAGATTGACAAATACTCAAACTTCGTTTGGTGAATATTTTGATAGTTTATCAGACATGATCTGTTTTGGATTGTCACCAGCAATTCTGATTTACATGTGGTCTGCTCCATTATTTGATTTACAATCATGGCAAACAAACAAGCTACCATGGATTATTTGTTTTGTTTATGTGGCATCAGCTGCGATACGATTGGCAAGATTCAATTCTAAAAGTCAAACACTTGATAAAAAATACTTTATAGGTCTTGCAAGCCCTGCTGCAGCTGCAGTGATAATAACTTTCATATGGATGATTGAAGCGTCTAGTTTAGTGTTGCTTGGTCAACAATGGGTTGGTTTATTTATGTTGCCGGCACTTTCATTCTTAATGATCAGTAATATTACCTATTATAGTTTTAAAGATTTTAATATCAGGCATAGAGTCCCATACATATTCTTATTTATTATTTCTCTTGTAATTGCATTTATTTCCTTTGACCCACCACTAGTTCTATTTTCATTTTTCTTATTATATGCATTTTCAGGTCCAACTATGTATCTCATGAGTCTTTTAAGAAAGAAAAAATCATTTTCTCAAGAGAAAAAACCATCAAAATTCTAATTTTTCTTGCATATTTACGTATTTGATATAGAGTTTGAGTTATGATTAAACCGATATCTATAATTAATCACCTCTTTGTAACTTGGTTAACTAGACTACCTTTGTAGTTTATTAACTTTATTTTTAAACCTAATGATATGAATAATGAAAATTTAATAATTTTTGATACTACCTTAAGAGATGGAGAACAAAGTCCTGGCGCATCAATGGATATTGATGAGAAATTGCAAATTGCTTATGCGTTAGAGGAATTAAATGTAGACATCATAGAAGCAGGTTTTCCAATTGCTAGTCAGGGTGACTTTAAGGCTGTGCAGGAAATTTCTAGAAATATCAAAAGTTCTAGTATTTGTGCTTTAGCAAGAGCATTGGAAAAAGACATCGAAAGAGCTGCAGATTCATTGATTGATGCTAAATCTCCAAGAATACATACATTTATAGCAACATCTCCTATTCATATGGAAAAAAAATTAAAAATGCAGCCCAGCGAGGTTATAAAGACCGCTGTTGATGCAATTGCTTTGGCTAAAAAATTTACCAATGACATTGAATTCTCACCTGAAGATGCTGGTAGATCTGATTTAGATTTTTTATGTGATGTTATCGAGTCAGCAATTGACGCTGGAGCGAATACTATCAATATTCCAGATACTGTAGGGTATAATTTACCTCATCAATTCGGTGATTTAATTCATAAAATCATCAAAAATGTTAGCAACTCCAACAAAGCTATATTCTCAGTTCATTGTCATAATGATTTTGGTTTAGCAGTAGGTAATTCGTTGTCAGCAGTTTTAAATGGTGCTAGACAAGTGGAGTGCACAATTAATGGCCTTGGTGAAAGAGCTGGCAATGCAGCACTAGAGGAGATTGTGATGACAGTTAGAACTAGACAAGATATTTTTAACTGTGATACAAGAATTAATTCTAAGATGATAATGAAGTCCTCGAGATTGGTGTCCGGTATTACAGGGTTTCCTGTACAACCTAATAAAGCAATAGTTGGAAAGAATGCTTTTGCTCATGAATCAGGCATACATCAAGATGGTATTATTAAGTCTCGAGAAACATATGAGATAATGAGAGCTGAGGACATAGGCTTAGTTAGTAACTCTCTTGTGCTTGGCAAGCACTCAGGCAGAAATGCCTTTAAACAGAAATTAATTGACTTAAACATCATGCCAAAAACTAGTTCAGAATTTGATGATCTTTTTTATAAGTTTAAAGATTTAGCTGATAAAAAACACGAAATTTTTGATGAGGACTTAATTAATTTATCATCTAATCTAAGCGTTACTGCAAATCTAATAAATTTTAATTATATGAATGTTGTAACTGAGAGTGGCAAAAAACCCAGTGCGCTTATAAAGCTTGAAGTGGATGGTGAGCTTCTTGAAGCAGAATCAAAAGGTGATGGCGCAGTAGATGCTGCATTTAATGCAATAGAAGAAATAATTCAGAGTAATTGTAAGTTAATATTATATTCCGTAAACAATATTACGTCAGGTACAGATTCACAAGGTGAAGTTACAGTGAGAATTACAAAAGACAAGAGTACTTATAATGGTCATGGTGCTGATACTGACATAGTTAAAGCTTCTGTATTAGCTTTAATTAATGCACTTAATAAGCTTAAGCAAAACCCTAATCAGGATTCTTCAAAAAAACGCGGGGTCTAATGTCTTCAATTTTACATAAATATTTTAGTGAAATGGATATAGATGTAAGCTGGTATAAAAAATGTTCTCATGAAAAAATAACTACATCTAATTCTGAATTTGATGATCTAAGAAAAATAATTAGTAAATGTGAACAATGCGACCTTTATAAAACACGCAATAAAACTGTATTTGGAAGTGGTCCATTAAATTCAAAAATAATGATAATAGGAGAAGCTCCCGGTAAAGATGAAGATGAACAAGGCGAGCCATTTATTGGTAGAGCAGGGAAATTACTAGATGCTTTTCTTCAATCTATTAATTTAAGTAGAGAAAAAGTATTTATAACAAATACAGTAAAATGCAGACCACCTGATAATCGTAACCCATCGTTAGATGAGTTAAATAAATGCTCATCATTCTTAACTAATCAGATTAATGCTATAAAACCTAAAGTATTAATATTGCTTGGCAAGGTTGCGGCAAATAATATGTTAGAAAATGATAGTCCTATATCTGATTTAAGACAAAAAAGGTTTTTTATTGATAAATATGATGCTCCAGTCATTGTCTTTTATCATCCAGCATATATATTACGCAGTCCACTCAAAAAATCTGAAGTCTGGGAAGACTTAAAGTACCTTAATAACATACTCAAAGAACATGTCTGCTAACTTACTTGAACATATTAACTATACTGACGCCAAGTTATCTGACCTTGATAAAATCTTTAAGCTTGAGTTAAATTCTTATGATCATCCATGGACATTAGGGATACTCAGAGATTGTCTAGTAAATCATTATGACTTTTATAAAGCGGAATATAATAATAATCTAATAGGTTACGTAATTTCTAAGATATCTATTTACGAGACACATATTTTGAATTTAACCGTATCAGATGATTATAGACAGAAAGGTATTGCTACAGAGTTGTTAGAAATGATTTTTGCAAAATGCTACATAATGAATTCTTTGAATATATTTTTAGAGACTAGAGTGGATAATACTCCAGCGATTAAGTTATACGAAAAGCATAATTTCAAAAGAATTTCTATAAGGAAAAATTATTATCAGACATCTGATGGCAAACAAGATGCAATAATTTTTAAAAAGATACTATCTTAAGTCTCTTCTTTGCATTTAGCCTTTATAGAAATAGCATGAATTTCTGTATTCATTAGATCACCAAGGCACTTATATATAATTCTATGCCGTTCTATTGTCGTTTTATCTTTAAATGATTCCGATACTATATTAAGCTTGAAATGTCCTCCAGATTTTGCACCAGCATGCCCAATGTGAAGGTGACCTTCATCTTCAATATCAACATAAGAAGGACTGAGTTTCTCAAGACTCTCTCTTATTAGTTTTATTCGCTTTTCACTCATATAAGTATTATATGATAAAAGCTAAGAATATATATAACAAATGAGAGTAATCTGACTTTATGATAAACTATTTATAGTATATATTAGTTCTATAAAGCATGAGTAATAAAATTATTTTTTCGGGTGTTCAACCCACTGGTGAAATACATATAGGAAACTATCTTGGCGCGATATCACAATTCGTGTCCAACCAAGATGAATATAAAAGTATTTTTTCGATAGTTGACTTGCATGCTATAACCATACCTCAAAACCCCAAAGAACTTCTAAACAGAACTAGACAAGTATTAGCTATATTTCTAGCTTCGGGCATAGATCCTACAAAAAATATTATATTTAATCAGTCTCAAGTTCCTGAACATACTCAGTTGGCATGGATTCTCAATTGTACTGCAAGNGTAGGCTGGTTAAATAGGATGACTCAATTCAAAGATAAAGCTGGTAAAAATAAAGAAAATGCTTCGATTGGTTTGTACACTTATCCAATCCTTATGGCCGCTGATATATTGCTTTATTCTGCATCACATGTTCCTGTTGGTGATGATCAAAAGCAACATCTTGAGCTAGCTAGAGACATAGCGCATAAATTTAATACTGACTATGACACGGATATTTTTAGATTGCCAGAACCGCTTTTGAATAAATCTTCTACTAGAATTATGAGTCTCAGAGATGGTAGCAAAAAAATGAGTAAATCTGATATATCAGAATATTCAAGGATATTAATGACAGATTCTAATGATGAAATTACTATCAAAATTAAGAAAGCTAAAACTGATTCAATGAATATGCCAAGTTCTTCAGAGGAGGCTGGTAGCAGACCAGAAATAGAAAACCTATTGAATATTTATTGTGCATGCTCAGGCGAAAGCAAAGATATTATAATTTCTGATTTTTCTGGAAAAGAAATTTCTAATTTCAAGAATGAGTTAACAAAAGCTATTATTTCTGTAGTTGAGCCAATAGCTATAAAAACCAAAGAATTGTTAAATGATCACGATTATCTGGATAATATACTAAAAAAAGGCTCTGATAATGCTAGACAGATAGCAAAACAAAAAATTAAAGATCTATATAAGATAATTGGAATGAGTGAATAGATATATGCTTGAAAATAATTTTGATATAACTCTCAATGGTAAGGAAATTACAGATATACCAGAAGATTTGTTTATACCACCTGATGCTTTAAGGGTGATTTTAGAACAATTTGAAGGCCCATTAGATTTATTGTTATATCTCATTAAAAAGCAAAATATAGATATCATAGATATTCCAATTTTACCTATCACTACCCAATATGTTAACTATATTAACATGATGCAACAAATGCAGTTTGAATTAGCATCAGATTATCTGGTTATGGCTGCAACTTTAGCTGAAATAAAATCAAAAATGTTAGTACCAAATGATATTGATGATGAGGAGGAAGAAGATCCGAGAGCNAATCTAATTAAACGACTAATGGAGTACCAAAAGTATAAAGATTTGTCTGAAAAACTTGATGTGATACCTAGGCGTAATCGAGATACATTTGTTATTTCAGGAATAATGACTAATTTTAATAAAACGGATAACTTGCCAAAGCTTAAACTTGATCAACTGGAAGCAGCTTTTCAGGATGTTCTGAAAAGGGCTGAAATATATGCGAGTCATACTATTGAATCAGAAACTTTATCTGTAAGAGAGAGAATGTCTAGCATATTAATTAATATTAATAAAAATGGCACTATTAAATTCACTGAGTGTTTTACTTATTCAGAAGGAAGAATGGGAGCCATAGTAACCTTTTTGGCTATTTTAGAAATGGTAAAAGAGAGTTTGATTGATATAATACAGAATGAAGATTTTTCAATAATATATCTTCAAACAAAAACATCATGAGCAAACAACATTCATTACAGAAGATTATTGAAGGGGCCTTAATGGTTTCTCATGAGCCCTTGACGCTTCAAGAGATAGCTAACCTTTTCGATGATAATAAGCCTTCTAAAAATGAAATTAAGCAAATAGTTGATAAATTAAATGAGAGTTACAAGGATAATGCTTTTGAGATCGTATTGGTTGCAAGTGGGTATAGGCTTCAAGTTAGACCTGGCTATGATCAATGGCTGTCAAAATTAAATAAGCAATCATCAACAAGATATTCAAAAGCATTTCTTGAAACATTNGTGATCATCGCATACAAACAGCCNGTAACAAGAGGGGATATTGAAGACATACGAGGAGTATCTGTTAACCCGCAAATTATTAGAAATATGATTGAATTTGAATGGATTAAAGTGGTGGGTCACAAAGAATCGCCAGGCAAGCCAGAGTTACTTGCTACAACAAAGAAATTCTTGGACTATTTTAATTTAAAATCTTTAAGTGATTTACCACCGCCATCTGAGCTAAATAGTCAGTAATTATTCTTTTAACCGTGGCATCAGCATTACTAAGTTGCATGGTTTGGTTCTATCATCTAATTGATATTTTATTATCCTATCCCATGCTGTAGTGCATGCATCAAGTGAGCCTGGTAATACGAATATAAATTTGGAATTAGCAACACCAGCTAANGCTCTTGTTTGAATACTAGANGATTTTATTTTTTCATATGAAATGGATCTAAATATNTCTCCAAAGCCCTCTATTTTCTTATCTAGTAATANGCTTACTGCTTCTGGTGTACCATCTCTACCTGTTATACCAGTGCCACCAGATGTTATTATTACATCAATATTTTTATCAGCAATATACATNGATACTATATGTCTAATTTGATATATGTCATCAGGTACAATNATTTTTTTTACTACATTATGNCCTGCTGCNNANATTAACTTTTTAAGTTTTTTTCCAGATTTATCAGTAGCAGTTGTTCGTGTATCTGATACGATTATGATTATAATGTTTAATGTTTTCATTTTTTAAAGAAATATATAAATATAATATAATCAATAATTTATAAAATGTATAGAGTTCAAAAAATTTTATCCTTATTAGGCGTCTTATCAAGACGAGAATGCGAGAAAAATATTAAGCTAGGCCTTGTATTTGTTAATAATCTTCCTATTGATTTAGGCGCTACCGTTAGTGTCGGGGATAAGATATCTTTTGATAATCAGGACTATATTATTACAGAAGATATTTTAAATATTGATACTAAACTTCTTATGTACCATAAACCTATAGATGAAATCGTTTCTAGAGATGATCCTCAAAAGCGAAAATCAGTTTTTAAGAATTTACCAGATGTTTATGGAAAATGGATTAATGTTGGTCGGCTAGATTATAAAACATCAGGATTAATGTTATTTACCAATAATGGAGATATCGCTAACAAGCTAATGCATCCTTCTTCAAATATTAAACGAACTTATGAGGTTGTTATTAAGGGAAATTTTGATATATCGAAAATAAAACTATCTATGGTTGGCATTGAAATTGGAAATTCGGAAATAGGTAAATTCGTTAATGTTATCAACGATAAATTATCATCGAATAAGTTTCAAGTTCAACTCATGAGTGGTAAAAATAGAGAAGTTAGAAGAATATTTGAGAAACTTGATTGTAAGGTATTAAGCCTTAAGAGGATTAGTTATGGAGATATTAGTCTAGGAGATTTAAAATATAAGTCTTATAGATATATAGATATTCAAAAAATATCAAAATATATTTAAAATTACTTTTTTATTAATAGCACTGTAGCGCCACGCCCCCCATTGTTCTTGTTGGCAGAATTTGCCGCTAAAACATAAGGAGAAGCAAGTATGATTTTTTCTACTAAATTTTTTATTGGAGCTTTTTTGCTTTGATTTTTTGTCCCCTTGCCGTGGATTATTAATACATATTTTGTATTACTATTATAGTGATACTCTAGAAAAATATTTATTTGTTCTTCTGCTTGAACTGGATTAAAACCATGAAGATCTAATATATGATTATGTTTAAAATTAAATTTTTTTGTCTTTAGTTCATTAGATATTTTTTGTTGTATGCCAGGTTTCTTATGAACAAAATCAATATCTTTAATATCTACGTAAAGATCATCATGACTGACTAAGACTCTATGATAAGATTTTGTATACCCACCTGAATCAACTTTGCCTGACTTTTCTTCTAATATATCTGTTACGTCTGCTAATGATTTTTTTAATAACTTTTCAAATTCAGATTTATCATTCATAGCTCAATATAATTATCTAGTTTTTTACTAAGTATAATGTAAAATATGTATTTATAGTAAATTTATGAAAATATTGTTAACTAATGATGATGGATATA
>NHJS02000037.1 GCA_002169115.2 bacterium TMED221
ATTTTCAATTTCAATACCTTCTGTTGGTGTACTCAAATTAATTAAATCTTTTACATAGACTACACCAAAAGTATCATCCAGCGATTCAGTCTTGGAAACTGGAACTCGTGAAATTCTTTTTTCTTCTACAATTCCTGTGATAGCTTTCATCGATAATGGGGTTGATACAAATAATACATCTACTCGAGGAGTCATTATTTCTTTAATAGGCCTGTCAGAAAATTCTAACAGAGAGTCTATAATCTCTCTTTCAGCGGGAAGGATTTGCCCCTCTTGTTCACCAAGTGCTGTTAAGGCTTGAATATCTGCTTCAGTAATTTCCCCATCGCCATCAATGTCTCCCTTAGTGTTAGATGCATACCTATTTATAGAATTAGTAATTAAATTCGTGAAAGGTGCAAAAATTCTTGCAAGATAATCAATTAATATTGAAGTTCTCGAAATAAATTCAATTGGCTTTCTTGTAGCAATAGTTTTAGGTGTTACTTCTCCAAATATTAAGACAAGTACAGTAATGAATAATGTTGCCAAGATACTACCAGTACTTTCACCAAAACTTCTGACAAACAGAATTGTTGCCAAAGATGCCATCAAGATATTGACGAAGTTATTTGCAACCAAAATGCCACCTATTGTCTTTTCAATGTCATCTTTTGCTCTTTTTATTCTTTTATTCTTTTTTGAATCATCCAGCTGGTGTATTTTTTCTCTAGGAACAGAGGTTATTGCTGTTTCTGACCCAGAAAGAAGAGCAGAAAAGACTAGGCAGATAAAAATTAGTATATAAAGAATGATGTCAAGGTTTGTACTCAATTTGTAATATTGATTTTAAAGGAACTTTGTTTAAATTAAAGCCTTTTTTTTTATTTCCTGTATAAATTTTGGGTTTAAAAAAATTCAAACTAACCTTTGATTGAGTAGTTTGTAATGAAAAAAATTGACAAAAGAGAAGTAAGAGCATGGCAGAAGTTTGACAAAGTTCACATAGAGTTACTTGAAGCTGGTGTCGAACTCCTAAGTGAAAAAGCTATATCAAGTCTCACCTTAAACTCCCTAGCTAAATATACGGACATATCTAAAACTAGCATTTACAATCACTTCAACAGTAGTCCCGAGCAATTCTATTATGACCTAATTGTTTATTTAAGAAACCACTTGCTTGATGAATTCACAAAAAATGCACCGTCCGAACCTAGAGAAAAAATTAAATTCTTATTTGAAATATATCTTAAATTAATGAAAGAAAATGAAGTCTTATGTCTAAATGTTTATTCTCAGTATTTCATTGTTAACCATAAAGCAAGATACAAGTTATTTAAAAATCAAGTAGTTGCATCTTTGTTAAACGAGATGGGTATTGATGATGAAGAAATCGTTAGAAAAATCTCAATCGATTTTGCGATGCTATTAAATAGATTTTTTATGTATAATTTAACAAAAGAAGAATTTGCAAGTTTAGAAAAAGATTTTTTTCAAAAATTAAATAATTTGGTTAGTTCTTAAAAATACCCTTTATTGAATTTCTTGTAATTGGTTTTAAGATAAAAAAATCAGCTCCAACTCTTTTTGCCTGGAATTCATCAGCCTCCCTATCTGCCAGGAAGACAATTTTTGAATGGTTGGTAAGCTCACTTCTTTTGAGCTCTCGTATGATTGATGGACCACCGTTATTCTTAACTTGCATATCGACAAATATATATTCATAGGATTCAGTTAATTCCATAAATTCGGTTGCTACTGTAATGCTACTTTTAAAATCTATGTATTTTTCAACAGATTCTCTGACCCAGCCATTATCAGTAATTATTAAAATCTTCACAGTTTTAAAAGAATAGTACCCTGTGATTTTAAAATGGAATAAGAATGATTAATATAATTTCTTCAATTGCACTACTAGTGATTAGTGTAAGTCAATTAAATATATTCGAAATAGATGGTGTTTTTTCATCAGCACATGTGCGTTCTATTGAAAGACATATTGATGAAACTCAATATTCACAAAACTACTTGCTAGTAATTCAATATAGCTCTACAAAATATAGTGAGAAAGCTGTATCTGATTTTGAAAAACTAATAACAGATCAAGATTTTGTTAAAGCTATGTGGGTCGGTCCCTACTCTATCGAGATAGATTATGCAATTACCACTGGATTTGACATACTTGGTTATGTTCCCGGTACTGAAATAATTAATGTCCCATTTACTAAACAGTTAGAAGATAAATTCTGCTCATTACATACTTGTAATATTTCAGAACAAAAAATTACGATTGTTGAGGAAGAAGGTATATTCGATGATTATTTAGTCGTTGGATCCATAGGCGCGTTCTTAGAAAATATTAATGATTCAGAAAGTTTTTCAAATGACGTACAGCTTTCAATAAAAGATGATACTTTTGAATCGATTAATTTCTTAAAGCCATCACTTATGGAAAGATTTTATATTTCAATTTCAGAACCAATTTTTACGTATATGTTCTTTGTCCTAGGATTTGCGCTTATTGGTCTTGAATTATTTGCCATTGGACCAGGGATAATGGCATTCATTGGAGGTATATTGGTTATAGTCTCTTCTCTACCATTTCAGGAGTTTGGCATTAACTATATTGGCATTGGATTATTCCTTGTAGCTTACTTAATATACTTAAAAATACTTTCAAGAGGATATTTTTCAGTTTTAGGAGTCGTGGCATTTGGAGTTCTCGTTCTTTCCTCAATTGTTATGTTTAGCGATTATGTCATCACTGTGAATAAGTTCCTATTAGGCTTTATATCAATCGGTTTGGCATTCTTTTACTTTGTAGCTATCCCGACCGTCATACGTTCTCGCTTAACAACAGATACAAGTGCTATGACTTCTTATGTAGACGCAGAGGCTATTTTTATTAAACAGCTTGATGGGAGTGCAGTTTTAGTAACTATTGATGAAAATCAGATTAGAGTAGAATCTGATTCTGAGAAGAAATATATTGAAGGCCAATCTTATAAAATCCAAGAGAATGACGGAAATCTGACAATTTAGAGTAAAACTTCGCGAAAAAAACCTTTTGCCATTTCTATTTTCTTAAATATTGTCTATGTATGTTACAAATAAACACTTCGACATGGCAGTACGATGCACTTTGTAGACAACACAGCAGTAATCTTTTCTTTCCACCTGCTACATTTGAAAAAAAAGAGGATAGAGAAAAAAGAGAAGTAAAAGCAAAATCAGTATGTAATGGCTGTCCTGTAAGATTTGAATGTCTAGAAGAAGCTTACGAAATTTCAGAACCATTTGGTGTCTGGGGTGGGATGAATGAAGTTGAAAGAAAGAGAAACTTAGTATTAGCTGATTAGTTTTTCCCGTGTTCCTTCAGAATCTATCTTTTTTATAATCTGTTTACTATCTAGAATTTCTAGTATTGGAATTGTGTATTTCCTTGAAAGTCCACTGAGTGATTTAAATTCAGCAATAGTAAAGGTTGTTGGTAGCTGCTCAATGATACTTAGTAGTTCTTTAAAATGGTTATCTGTGTAGAGAATGTTCTTTGAAATTCTGATCAATTTATCTTTTAAGAATAAATTTTTGACAACCTCCCTATCATATTTTTGAAGATCTATATCTGGAACCTTTAATTCTTCACCAAGTTCTTTAAAAATTAGGCGAAGTACTTTTTTGTCCCCTTCTGTATTATCAGTAGTTAACTTAATTTGATTTTCCTTAATTGACATATCCTCAAATGCAGCAAAGAGATATTGAATATCTGCTTCTTCAATATAGAATTTTTCGTGTAGATATTTTTTGATACCAAATTTGTTTATGGTCTCTACAGTGTCTTTTATGTGGTGATTTATCAGATTCAAATTAGCTTCATCAGTAAACATTTGTCCTATCCTCAGGGAGTCATCACTATATTTAAAAGGTAGAAAATAAAGTAAGTCGTACAGAGTATTGTAAGAAGCTTTTTTTTTGGATTCTCTAATCAGATGNTTTATAAGATTTTTATTATTAACNGGCATCGTNAATTCACAGGNAATGAAGGAATCTCTATCTATATTATGCAGCNCCATCTTNTCTTTCATNGGCAGTNCAGCAGGTNTACCTAACTTTGCNATNGCATAAGTNTCNTCANCAATCCNNAGAGGATGAATCTTTTCAACTAGGTNNTTGGAAGTTCCAGCAAATAGCTTTAAGGTATTATTTCTGATCTCCTTGNAACTCTCAGTATCNAGTTTTATAAAAATGTGAATAGATTCAGTCAACGCAGTATTTGATAATAAGTCCCCTCTTTTNGGNATTNCCCCACTAGATTTTTTAAGAGAGACAGCCACTCGTTGTGAGCCAGTTTCTTGANTATATTCTTCATTTACGCTTTCAATACTTTTTACTTCTAGTTTTTCACCCTTTGTAGTAANAAANGGATTACTAAGGGAGAAACCTGAACCAACAGTTCCTGTTACTATCCGACCAATTCCATCAATTAAAAAACTTCTATCAATCCAAAAAGATGAATACTCATTAGTGCATGTTGATAAAAATGTTTGTATATCTTCAATCAATGAGACTTTATCTGTTGAGTTTTTATCAAATTTAAGAATTCTATAATTTAAGTCCTTTATGTTNGATACTTTATCAATTAACCATTGTTCATCAACNTTTGATTCTTTCATATCTAATTTTGTAAAGATGAACAGGATGTTCAATTTTGATAATCCAATTAAAGCATTAAAGTGTTGCTCAGACTGTTCAGACCAACCTTGAGTACTGTCGATAACGAATAGTACTGCATCAGCATTTGAAAANCCTGCCACAGTATTTTTAAAGAAATCCCTATGCCCCGGTACATCAACGATGGAGACTATTTGATCTGCATATTCATAAAATGTATATCCAAGATTTATTGTTAAGCCACGACTTTTTTCTTCAGCTAGTTTATCGGTCTCTTGTCCAGTTAGAAAATTTACTAGAGTTGATTTTCCATGATCAACATGTCCTGCTGTAGCTATTACCGTCATAGAGTATTTAGTGCATCAATGATATGTGTATCCTCCTCAATGAATGAAGATCTTAAATCAAAGATTAAGTTATTTTCTTTAATTCTGGGAACGATTGGTATATCTAATCTTGACAACATATCCTGAGCTTCTCTAGAGACTTTGTCATTAACTGAAATTACAGAAGATGGAATCTTTACATCTGGCATGCTTCCACCGCCAATAAGTGAAAAGTCTTCAATAATAGAATGTTCGAGTGTTATTTGTTTTGAAACATTTTGAACTCGTTCATCTAACTCTTGTCTAGATGTACTCAAAAATGACCAAAAAGGTATTCTTNTTTCATCCTTGGACAAATANAGTTCTGTAGTTTTTTGAAGTTCATAAGTTACAACTGGAGAGCAGCGAAATGTCCTAAATAGTGGATAATTTTTAATTTTTGTAATAATATCTTCCGAACCAGCGATTATTCCAGATTGTATTGAGCCAAATAATTTATCTCCAGAAAACATGACTATGTCTGATCCATCTTTTANAGACTCTTGAACGCTCATTTCTTTATCGAAGTAAGAAATATTTTGCATTTCTAAAAATTTTCTGTCTATAACTAATCCACTACCTAAATCATGTATTAATAAGACATTAAATTCATCAGCAATGATTTTTAATTCCTTAATAGAAACTTCCTCAACAAACCCCGAGAGAGAAAAATTAGATCTATGAACTTTTAATANAAGAGAATTTGGAGTCTCTTTGAGAGCTTTTTTGTAGTCTTTTGTATGAGTCTTATTCGTTGTCCCAACCTCAACTAATTTCATTCCTGTCTCTTGAATAATTTCTGGAAGCCTATAGGATCCTCCAATTTCTATTATTTCACCTCTTGAGATGATTACTGCATCTATTTTATTTTCNTTTTTTAGAGCTTGAAGAGTAAGAAATAATGATGATGCATTATTATTNACAAAACAAACATCTTCAGAGTTAAGAAGTATGTTCATACTTGAAGTTAAAAAATTGTTACGGATGCCACGTTCTTGTTTTTCTAAGTCATACTCCACATTTGTTGCATGTCCACTAAAAGACATCTTACTTTGAGCTCTACCAAGGTTTGTATGCAACAATGTACCAGTACAGTTGATGACTCTTTTTTGNCGACCCAATGAAAAGCTATCNATTTTTTCAACAAACTCTTGTAAAGCTTCATTCTTACCTAAAGGTTCAGCAAGGATACTTTTTGCGATTTCTAATTGTATTTCTCTCGGTAGATCATTTTTATATGAATCTACTAAAGCATTTACAGATATTTTTTCCATACAGCTTANTTACCTAGTTCNTCNAATACTTTTGCAATACGACCAGTACATGTCTCATCGACAATGGGTGGNAGAGCTGAAGTTATTTTATCAACCAGTTCATTGAGGGAGGATTTTGTGGGTGTATCTTTTTCCTGGTGAATTAAAGGTATTCCCTTATCTGCCTCTGTNGTTGTATCNTCACTNAGTGGNATTTTCATTAAGAGNGGAATTGCAAACTGCTCTGCAAGCTTTTCNCCACCACCTTCNCCAAATATTTCATACTTTTCTCCANNATTAGTTTCAAAATATGACATATTTTCAATTACTCCTAGAAGTGGAATAAAGCTTCTTTTTGCCATGTCAGCTACCCTGGTTGCNACTTTTTGGGCAGTTACTTGTGGAGTTGTTACTACTATTANTTCAGCCTGTGGTAATANTCTTCCAAGAGCCATTTGTATATCTCCAGTACCTGGNGGTAAGTCAATAATTAAGTANTCTAACTTACTCCANGAGACATCACTCAAAAACTGTTCNAGTGCTTTACTTAACATNAANCCTCTCCACATAAGGGCTGTATCTTCATCTTCAGTNATTAGTCCNGTAGAGACAACTTCAAGATTTCCTTTTTTATAAGGNATNATATTTTTNTCATCATCTGCCTCTAAACGAGCTTTNATACCTANTAGACGGGGGATAGAGAATCCCCATATATCAGCATCTAATAGTCCAGTTTTATAACCTTGTTTTTCAAGACCTAANGCAATATTTGTGGANATTGTAGATTTACCAACCCCACCTTTACCACTACCAATAGCNATAACTCTTGTTTGGGGATCAATTTTNGTTTCTGGTGCATTATCTCTAGCTTTCTTCCTTGCCTTTTCCATGACAGAGCTTCTATCTTTTTTACTCATAGCGGTTACTTCTATTTCTACAGTGTCCACATTTTCCATAAGTAGAAGTTTTCTTTTAATTTCAGTCTCAATTTGATTTCTCATTGGACACTCAGCAATAGTTAATGCTAATTTAATTACAACAGTTGATTCCACAAATGAAATATCTTTAACCATGCCTAGTTCAACAATATCTACACCAAGTTCTGGATCAACTATTGTTGAAAGGTGTTTTAGCAGAATATCGTTTTGCATCATGAGCCCATTTTAAAGTCTTTATTAAAACATGTAATTATTAATTTATTGAATAACACAATATTTGGTATAATAGATTATGGATATACAAATAAAATCATCAAGAGTTGTTTTAGCAACAGACAGTGCAGTAAGTAAACTTAAAGAATTAAAAGATG
>NHJS02000020.1 GCA_002169115.2 bacterium TMED221
AAAAAAAACCCCTGCCATGCAAGGGTAACAACGATACGTTCGTTGTCCTTAATTAATAATTATGATATTCATCATGTATCAATATTACTTATTTCTATTCCGTTGTCTAGCAATTATATATCCAAGTAGTAAGAGGGAAAATAATAAACCAACAACATAAACTTGTGTTAACTCATGTGTGTTTGATGACATCAGGAAGGTTTGCTCAAGTAAACCTGAGTGTTGAAATATTATTTTATTATCTACAATATTTTCAATTTTTGGTTCTGTTACTCTTCCCGGAAGCTGAATGCTTAAGCTACCAGAATAAATATTTTCTATTCCTTCTATCTCTTCATCTGCACCATTGAGTATTTTTGCAAAAGAACCTGAGATACTTCTTTTATTTCCATCAGAAGATATTGAAATATTAGATAAAGGGAGTAGCAACAGTTCAGTATTCTCATTTTCACGAAGAATTTCTAATTGATTCTCGAACTCTTCAATATTTTGAAAATTATTTCTGATTAAGATACCTAATTTATCATTATCCTCGTAAATAGTTGAGCCAAAACCATCTGGCATAGCTGTAAGTATGGCATTTAAACCACCAATAGAAGTTTGGCCTGTCTCTACTGCGTATAGCTGTGCTTCTTGGTCAAGAAGAATAGCTATTCTGTAATCTCCAGAATTATCATCATTAAGTTCTATTTCCATAGTCCAAGTTGCTTCACATGCTGAGAAGAATAAAAATAAAAATACTATGAGAAGATTCTTAGATTTTTTCATTTAGAATTCCAATCATTTTATTTGTAGCAATCTTGCGGTGACTAATATTATTTTTCTCCTCTGAAGATAATTCAGCAAGGGTTTTACCCTTATTTTCAAATATAGAATCATATCCAAATCCATTTGTACCTCTAGGTTTTTTAGTAATGATACCTTCAAGAATTCCATCTGTAGAAATTTCAGTTACACCATCGTAGAAATATAAGACTGTTTGAAAGTATGCACTTCTATCCTCTTCTTCGATGAGGTTTGCCAACAGCTTGTCAATATTTTGAAGATCGGTTGCATTCTCTCCTGCATACCTTTTTGAATGAAGGCCAGGCATCCCATCGAGTGAATTTACAAATAAACCAGAATCATCAGAAATTACAGGAACCTGATAATGATCATAAATTTCATGTGCTTTTTTTTGAGCATTTTCTAAAATTGTATTTTTATCCTCCACAACATCTAATAAATCTTCTTTGTAGATAGCTTGATGGAAGTTACCAGTATCATTTAATATTTTAGAAATTTCTCTATGCTTGTTGATATTTTTAGTTGCAAGAAGTATATTCATTAGTCTTTTTGAAGAGTTATTATTTTTTCTATTTCTGGTTTTGTTATTTCAAATAACTTATCAAGATCTTCTTTGGAGAATGGTTTCTTCTCAGCAGTTCCTTGAATTTCTAGAATCTCAAAATTATCATTTAATACAATATTTAAATCTACTTGCGCATTCGAATCATTTTTATAATCAAGATCAACTATGTACTCACCTTCAACAATTCCCACGGATAAAGCTGCAACATGGTTCATCAAAGGATTTTGATTCATTTTTCCATTTTCAACTAATTTATTAAATGACTCGTTTAATGCTATCCATGAACCGTTAATTGAAGCTGTTCTCGTTCCACCATCAGCCTCTAAGACATCACAATCCACTGTTACTGAATATCCATTTAATAATTTCAAATTACAAACTGCTCTTAATGACCTTCCAATCAATCTAGAGATTTCCTTAGATCTTCCACCTTCATAAGATTTTCTAGGAACCCTGCTGCCCGACGAACCAGGGAGCATACTGTACTCAGCAGTTACCCATCCAGAATCTCCATTCTCAAGCCATCTTGGTAACCTGTCCGAAATTGATACAGTTATCAAAACTTTTGTATTGCCAGACTCGTAAAGTACAGATGTATTTTTAGAATTGATAAAATCTTTTGTTATTTTTATTTCCCTCATGTTACGGTGAAAGCCTTTCTATTTTCCATTCATTATCTAATAAAGAATAAGAGAATCTATCGTGGGTCCTGTTATCTCTTCCCTGCCAAAATTCCCAATAAACTATTTTTATACTAAACCCACCCCAATTATCTGGTCTTTTGATTTCTTTATTTTTATATTTAATTTCTAATTCAGCTATCTTTTCTTCAATCTCATCTCTCCCCTGTATTTTTTGGCTTTGATTTGAAACAATAGCACTCAGTTGACCACCTCTAGGCCTTGAGTTGAAATAATCATCAGATACTTCTGGTGAAGCTTTTTTACAAACACCTTCAAATCTAATCTGTCTATGAATCTCTGGCCAATAAAATACACCCGAAATATTAGGATTATTAAAGATTTCTTTCGCTTTAGGACTCTCATAATGGCTATGGAAGATTATTTCCTCCTCTACAAGATCTTTGAATAAAACATATCTAGATCGTGGCTTATTCTCATCTGTTACTGTAGAAATTGCCATTGCATTCGGCTCATTTGCTTCAATTTTTATAGCTTCATCTAACCATTTTTTGAATTGATTAATCGGATTTTCGGAAAGTTCATTAACATCGAGCTCTTTATTTCCATATTCTTTTCTGAGAGATGCTAAAGTACTTGAAATTTTTTCCATTAACTAGATTTTATATAATTTAAGGCCGATCCAGCTTTGAACCATGTTATCTGTTCATCAGAAAGTGAGTGGTTGGCTGCAATAGCTAAAATTTTACCATCAGATTTTTCAATATTGACAATCACCTGCTTTTCAGGCTCTATGTTAGAAGGATCTTCAATTGTTAACTTATCATCCTGTTCAATTAATTCATAATCATCTTTATTGTCGAATGTTAAAGGCAGTATGCCCTGTTTTTTTAAATTTGCTTCATGAATTCTTGCAAAGCTTTTTACAAGGACTACTTTGCAACCTCGAAACCTAGGTTCCATAGCAGCATGTTCTCGAGAAGAACCTTCACCATAGTTTTCATCTCCAATTGCTATCCAGTTGATAGAGTTTTCATGATAACTTTTTGCGAGATCTGGTAGAGACATAATTTCATTGGTTAATAGATTATTTCCCATTCCTGAATCTGTTGTATAGGAATTATTGACACCAATAAATAAATTTTGAGATATATTTTCTAGGTGGCCTCTAAACTGCAGCCACTTACCAGCTGGAGAAATATGATCTGTTGTACATTTTCCATTTGCTTTCATTAACACAGTTAAAGAGTCGTAGTTATTTTTATTAAATTCTTCAAATGGCTCTAATACTTGCAGCCTAGATGAGTTGGGATCAATAATTACTTCAATACCCTCAGTAGATTCCGAAGGTTGAATAAATCCCTCAAGAGTTTGTTCAAACCCCTCTGAAGGAAGTTCATCTGCAACAGGAGGGGTTAACTTTACTTCCTCCCCATTCTCGTTGGTAAGAGTTTCAGATAAAAAGTCAAAATCAAGAGATCCTCCCAAGGCAAGTCCAATAACACTTTCAGGTGATCCAATGAAAGATAAAGTTTCTGCATTGCCATCATTACGAGCTGGAAAGTTCCTATTGTAAGAAGATACAATTGAGTTGCTCTCTCCTTCTTTGATATCATCTCTTTTCCACTGTCCGATACAAGGTCCGCAAGCATTTGCAAGTACTGTCGCACCAATTGCTTCCAAATCTTTTAAATAACCATCTCTTTCAATTGTTGCTCTAGTTTGTTCTGAGCCAGGAGTGACCATCAAAGGAACTTTTGATTTAAGTCCTTTTTTTGCAGCTTCACGTGCAATAAATGCTGCTCTTCCAATATCTTCATAAGATGAATTTGTACACGAACCGATTAATGCACTGGATATAGCTATTGGATATTCATTCTTGAGTGCATCCTCTTTTAACTTTGAGACCGGTCTTGCTAAATCTGGTGTGTGAGGACCTACTATATGTGGCTCTAATGAATCAAGATTAATCTCTATAACTTGATCAAAATATTTTTCTGGAGACTCTAATACTTCCTCATCAGCAGTAAGAATATCCATATTCTCTGCAGCTAAGTTAGCTAAATCTTCTCTATCTGTAGCGATTAAGTAGTCTTTACCTTTTTCATCAAAAGGGAATACTGAACATGTTGCTCCAATCTCAGCTCCCATGTTTGTAATTGTTGCTTTACCAGTAGTGGATATAGTTTTTGTTCCTTCTCCAAAATATTCGACAATTGCATTTGTCCCACCTTTTACAGTTAATATTTCGGCAACTTTTAAAATTATGTCTTTTGGAGCGGTCCATCCACTTATTGAGCCTGTAAGTTTTATACCAATTAACTTTGGTATTTTTGTATTAAATGGCATGCCCGCCATAACATCAACAGCATCAGCTCCACCGACACCTATAGCTATCATTCCTATTCCACCTGCATTTGGAGTGTGACTGTCAGTACCAATCATCATTCCACCTGGAAAGGCATATTGCTCCAAGACAACTTGGTGAATAATTCCAGCTCCTGGTCCCCAGAAACCGATGCCATATTTTTCAGATGAAGATCTCAAAAAATCAAAAACTTCTTTATGGGTTTTATTGGCCACCTGTAGGTCATTATTAGCACCTTCATAGGCTTGGATTAGGTGGTCGCAATGCACTGTTGTAGGAACAGCTGTTTTAGGTAGTTCCGCTTGCATGAATTGAAGAATAGCCATTTGTGCTGTCGCATCTTGCATAGCTACCCTATCAGGAAGGAAATCTCCAAAATCTTCGCCTTTGTTTAAAGAAATAGTTGTGACGTCCTTAGCGTGACCAAAGAGTAACTTCTCAGCGAGAGTAAGTGGAGCACTTTTTCTCTCTCTAAGAATTTCAATGTTATTTATTATTTTCTTATAAGCATTTGAAACTAGTTCAACTTGGGTTCTAGATAAATCCATATTGATGATTATATTATTGATTTCATCTAAAGATGGGGTTATCTAAATTCAAGACAAGTTTTTTGAAAATCACAAAAATTACACCAATCACCTTCTGAAAATCCAGGTTGTAAGGCATCACTCGGATCCCATTGGCCTATAGTTTTAGCAATTGAATCAAACTTTTCCTTTAAAGCTTCAATCTGGTCGTGTGTAAATCTCCTTTCAACAATTTTTTCTTCTTTATCACTTACATAAATATGAAGGACAACCACTTCTTTTTCCTTTGTTTGAATAAATGCACCTAATGCATAGAGCTCTGCTTCAGCTGAATGTTGAGGAAGCTGTGCCCCAGTTTTTAGTTCTACAACTAGAGGAGCTCCATCCAGCCTGCCAACTAAATCAGCAGAACCCATAAATGTTGCAGCAATTTTACCCTCATAGACTTTATGACTTTTATTTTGAACTATTGCATCCGTTATTGCAGTAAAACCAAGAACTCTTTCTCTTGCTGTTATTTCAAGATTATTAAAATCCTTAATTTGATTTAAGAGTTGTTCATATTTCTTAATCACTTCTATTGCAACTTCTCCATCTTCTTCTTTAAGCAAATTTTTCAATCTTTCTATTTCTCCTGATTTTTGAGAATCTTTATTGTTTAAAAGCATCATTCCAGAGAATTTATGAAAACTAATTCCAACTTTCATTGGGAATGGATCGGACTCTTTTTCTTCTTTTGGAATGCCGTATTGTGTTTTCCATGCGAACTGTCTCTCACAATTATCTTTATTTAATAAGTTAGTTTTAGAAATAACAATTCCTCTATAACTTTTCTTAGTTCCTTCTCCATTGATACTGGGATATTCTCCGCATGAAGATGATCTCTCGCAAAGGGTACAATGATTCCCTGGTATAAGCTTTATGTTTTCATTGATAAAACCTTCAAGCAACAAAAAATTATCATCTATTACCTCATCGGCATTTTCTATACTGCTAATTTCAAGTAAATCGTTGTTATAAAGATCTGCAACATAAAAGGTTTCATTTTCTAAACGTGTTTTTAAAATTATTGCTTTGTCTAAATCACTAACACCCTTCTTACCAGTTTTTAACTTTACATATTCGGTAGAGACTTCATCTTCAAATTCAAATTGTGTGTGAGCATTGATAAAAACTTCCTCATCATTTATGAATTTAGAAATACTACTGCTGGGAAAATCTGCATTCAGGTCTGCAGTATTTTTATGATATATATTTCTAAACTGCGAAAATAATTCTGAAGAAATTTTTTGCTGTAACTTGTCAAAATATTTGAAGTTGTTTTCTTCTGCTTGATTGATTGCAACTTCATTTGGAGCCTGATTTACTAACCAGTCTATAATCGCATCATTAATACTTTTCCACCTTTGTAAGTTGGAATTTGGAGTATATGTTGTGTTAAATTTCTTATATTCGGATCCAGGACATTGTGCTATTTTATTAACTTTTGTAGTAGAAAAACTTAATGGCTTTTCGCTCATATATTAAAGATACTAAAAGGCATCTAAACTTTGAGTAATTAAAAAATATATTTTAAACATTTTTAAACAACAAAAACACTTACAATACCTTTACAAAGTGAAGTAGATGTTTACTAAACTTTGAGGAAAAGAGGATTCGTTAGATTTATAAAGATCTGACAAAAGAATTCTCTTTTCTGTTTCAAATGAAAAATATAAAAAGACCATGATTGTCTAGACTTCTATCTTTAATAATTACTAAAATTACAGGGTGAACAGAAGAATAAGTAAAAGCTTTAAAATAGTTTTTAAAAGTTTATATCCAAACTTTAATGAAAGTGAGATAGAAAACTCAGAAGAGTATTTTTTCTTTATATTAAGTAATTATCCTGATAAGTCTGAAATCATACAGTTAAAAGCTTTATTTTTTATATTTTCTTTCAAAGTAAGAACATTAATAATAAGAGATCAAAACATATCTAATTTAATAAATAAATTACAAAGTTCTAATGTAGAAACACTAAGAAAACTTGGCTTTAGCATTACTGCACTTTTTGGCTTGAGCACTGCTCGTTCANTCAGTGGAGAAGGTTCTGTATATAAATATCTNGATTATCCAGNTTATAAAAATTCAAAGATAAAAAAAAGAGAAAACTCTATTCCAAAAAATCTTGAGGTTGCAGTAATTGGCAGTGGTGCAGGTGGAGGCATTGCAGCTAATTTATTGAATCAAAAATATGAAGTAGGTATATTTGATAAAGGCCATTTTCCAAATGGTGAAACAAATAACGAAACTTTTGGCTATCACAACTTCTATGAAACAAATGCAATTCAACAAACTCGAGGATACAAAGTTCAGCTTCTAGCTGGAATGGGTATTGGTGGAGGTACGAGTATTAACTGGACTACNTCTCTTAGGACTCCTGACAATATCTTAAGTGAATGGGATGCTCTTACCCAACAGAATAATCACTTTAATTCGGATTCATTTAATAAAAGCCTGGACTATATATGCCAAAACTTAAATGTTGATGAGGCAAATAATAAAATTCCNCAAAAAGAAATCAAATTGGCACAGGGCCTAGAGCTTAATAAAACCAGTTACAAAATAATTCCCAGAAATACTAAAAATAATGATTGCCTTGAGTCTGGTTTTAGTACATTTGGACATTCTGATGACACTATAAATTCATCCTATAAATCTTGGTTTTCAAAAGATAAATTTAATGAAGAAAATATATACAGTAACACCCATGTAAAAAGCCTCTCCATATCAAATGGCAAAGCAACTCATGTTAATGTTGAGCATAATGGCCAATCTTACTCAGTAGCAGTTGAAAAAGTAATACTAGCTTCAGGTTCTTTAAATACACCAAAAATATTGCTGAATAGTGGTTATAAAAATAAACATCTTGGTCAGCATTTAAAGCTACACCCTGTTTCTGGAGTTGCTGGAAAGTTTTCTGAGTTACAAAATCCATGGGCAGGGAGCATGCAGGGTATTTATTCAGATGATNATTTATTCAGGAAAGATAACTATGGATANCTCCTTGAGGGTCTACCAATGCATCCNAGTCTTTTCTTTCCTTTCTTTCCAAACAATCAAGACAATTTTGGAGACTTTATCTCAAGTTATAATTATTGGTCAGGCTCAATTGTATTAACCTCTGATACAAGTTCTGGTTCAATTATTAATAAAAACCCCCAACATTTATGGAAATACAACTTAAATAATTTTGATCATGGAAATTTATTACATGGAATAGAAACTCTAGTTAAGGCAAACTTTTTAGCTGGGGCAGAAGAGATAATGGTTGCAACATCTCCAACTATGCATTGGAAAAGAGAATCAAATGAAGATATTGAAAGCTTTATAGGCAAAGTTAGGAAAGTTAGAAATGAGCCATTTCGAATACTCCTAGGTTCAGCTCATCAAATGGGAACAGCCAGAATACATCCAAATCCCTCTGAAGGTGTTGTTGACTTAAATGGAAAAGTNCATGGACTCNAAAATGTTTATATAACTGACTCCTCAACGTTNCCAAGATGTTCTGGAGTCAATCCTATGATTACCATCCAAGCAATGAGTCATTTCTTAGNAAGTAAAATTTGANTTAAGGATAATTCTTTTCTGGTGCAAAATGTTTAAATGCATTTTCACCTAAATCAATAAAAAGAGCTCTTGACTCTACATGAATGTTCTCTTCAGTTCTAATGACTGATTCTGTTGATATTTTTTTTCCATCGATATCTTTCACCCATGCAAATAATTCATATTCTTGCTCAACTGGGACTGGGATAATAAAGTTTACTTCTAAATTTGCTGTTACACACATTCTATTGTGAAGGACTGTTGCNTATCCCATTAAATCATCAAGTGCNGCCGATAAAATTCCACCNTGTACTAAACCAGGTCCACCCGCAAAACGATCCTCAAAAATGTAGTTAGCATATACAAAATTATTTTTTACGATAGGCTTCATTCTCATACTTTGTGGATTTTTACTGCCACTTACAAATGAAGAGTCAGGATAAATATCTTGAAGTAGCATACCTTCTTCCCAAACTGTTTTACTGGGAAGAGGTAAAGATTTTCCTGTGATGTATTTATATTCCATAGGAATAACTTACTACGTTAGTAATTTTTTNTTTNGATTTCATTAATAACCTAATTTTTTAATTAAGTATTTTATTAAGCACTAACCAGCTTCTTGGAGGTACTCCTCCTGCTGATTAATATTTTCATTTGTAAAACTAGAACCAACCAGTGAACTCTGAAGCAAAGTAGCTCTCCTAACTTGAAAAGAAGTGTAGGCGTATAGACCAAAAAGGAGATCGAGAAATAGATGAAAAACAAATAATGGGACTGATAGGGTTTGTATTGAAACAAAAAATGTGGAGACGGCAAGAAGTCCTATTGTTAGAAAACCTTTGCGTTGTTTAGTAACCATATAATCATATTCTGGTGAGAGTGAAAAAATAGGTTTTTTGGAGTCTTTTAATTCAGGCACTAAAACTGCCATCGATAACGATAATAATAAACTAATCAAAACAAATGTTGAACTCATTGCCCTGCCTCAACTTTCTAATTTCATAATACAGAAAAAAATATTTATATTCATCGCTTTAGAATTTATTTTCATTTCCTTTCAGTAGTCTTTCTATGTTTGAGCGATGTTGAAAAATGATAATTAAAATCATTAGAACAGTACCAATTTGAACTGATGTGTTATTTGTATCTGTAATAACGAAATATCCGGAAATAATAATTGTAAACAAGCTTGCAAGTGCTGAAATTCGAAAAAATTTTGCGATCACTACAAAACTTGACAGGAGAATTAAAAAAATTATAAATTTAAAATTCTCGGTATATTTTGTTGATGGTACGAGTAACAGATATCCTAAATATGAACCTAAAAATGTTGCCACTCCCTTTCCACCCCTAAACTTATGGTATATCGGAAAGCAGTGCCCCAGAACACTGGCCAATCCAAATATGAATGGATTTACAGATTCAACAAAAAAAATACCTAAGGCTATGCTAATTATTCCTTTCAACATGTCTCCAGCCAAAACACCTGCTGCATATTTTTTACCGAGAACTCTGAGTGCATTTGATGACCCAGGATTGCCGCTACCTTCATTTTTAATGTCTATGCCCTTATATTTACTGATTATTATTGCAAAATTTACTGACCCTAAAAGGTAACTTATAAACAAAACTATATAAATCATATATTAATTGTACTTAATAATTTGAAGAGTGTTTTAAAGAAAGTAAACGATAAAATAAATAAAGAAAATGATGTTAAGAAAAAATTATGTTTCAAAATAACTGTAAATCTAAAATTAGATATGAAACAGAAATCGAAGCGCGAAGAAATAGAGGTTGGCTTGAAACTGAAAATAACCAAAAATATAGTGTTTATAGATGTTCAAGCTGCAGTGGCTGGCATTTAGCTAGTATTAAATAAGATATGTACGAATATATTGCAGGATTATTACAAGGAATTACAGAATTTCTTCCTGTGTCTTCAAGTGGTCATCTAGTTATTCTTTCATCAATAAACGAATCCCTAAACCTAGATACTTACGACATAGCTTTTTTACATGTTGGAACTCTTTTGTCAATCATTATCTACTACAGGGAAAGGATTCTTGATATATTTTCTGATAAAGAAAGTTTCACAACATCATTAAAAGTAATTTCTGTAGCTTTAATACCTGCAGTAGCTGTTGGGTTGTTCTCCCCGTTGCAGGATATTATTGATTCGAATAAGAACATTCTTCAGATTACAGGTGCAGCTTATCTAATATTTTCAATTATTTTATTATTTTCAAACAAAATAAAAAATGACACTGACATAAATTTTCATGAAATCTCATTGAGTCAGTCTTTTATGGTTGGCCTAGCTCAAGCATTTGCCCTTATCCCTGGAGTATCAAGATCGGGAGTAACTTTATTGACTGGGATGTATCTTGGAATAAAAAAAACTGAAGCAATATACTTTTCGTTACTACTAGGAATTCCGACAATTTTTGGGGCCTGGCTTCTTACTTTTGCAGAGTCATCTTTTAATCTTAATGCAGCGATGTTGGGGCCAACTATTGTTGCATTTATTTCTGGACTTTTTGCTATTAGGATTCTTGTAAATATTACTGTTAATGCAAAGCTACAGTATTTTGGATTGTATTGCTTCTTATTAGCAGTATTTTGTTTTATTAATTAATTTTTAAATTAATAGGCTTTTTCTTGGGAGCAATTTTATCAATTTTGTCAGAAAATTCTAAAATATCTTTAAAAATTTTATGTGAAGTAATATCTTGTAATCTACCCATCTCACAGTAACTAGCTATTAATTTATCAAGTGGAATCTGCCCTACTAAAGGTACGTCTAATTTTTCAGATAGAGTTGCTCCTCCCCCCTCACCGAATGGATGAATAATTGAATCCTCAATTTTCATATAAGACATGTTTTCAATTACCCCAATAATGCTGGAGTTAACCTTTTTTGACATTATTCCAGCTCTCTCTGCAACCAGCGTTGCATTTGATTGTGGTGTTGTGACTATAATTGTCTCAAAAAAAGTAAGCAACTGTGAAAGTGAAATGGAGACATCACCAGTTCCTGGAGGCATGTCTATTAATAAAATATCAATGTCTTCCCAAATTACTTCAAAGAGAAATTGCTCTATTGCCTTATGTAGCATTGGACCTCGCCAAATTACAGCTTCATCTTGCTTTACGAAGTACTCCATAGACATAACGTTTAAATCATTTATTTTTGAAGGAAATATTCTGTTACTAAATGGAATTGGTGGAAACTTTGCACCTAAGATTTTAGGTATTGAGTATCCCCAGATGTCTGCATCAACTATCCCTACCTTCTTACCTTTTTCTGCGTACGCTAGAGCAAGTAGTGAGGTAACTGTAGACTTTCCAACTCCACCCTTCCCCGATGAAATACCAATAACACGTTTTCCATCATTAAAAGCATCTTTAACTTGATCCGGTGTTTTATCAGCTCCAATTTTTTTTAACACCTTGGTCATTTCCTCATCAGTAGGTTTTCTAAATTCAAGTTTGATCAAGTTATCAATAGATAGAGCTGATTCATTTAATGCGGAGCGAACCCATTCAATATCTGTAAAATCAAGAACCTCGTATGTCTTATCATCAATCTTTTCTAGACAATTAAGTTCCATTAAACTTTTGTTAAATCCGGGATAAACTATATCTTCAATACCCATACACATATATTATGTTCATTAGTGATTAAATTAAACATATGTTGAAAAGAAATTTCATATTATCAATATTGGTTCTGATTATTTCAGTCACATTTTTGACCTATAATACTCCTGCTGAGGTAGAAATTTCTGAGAATAACAATGAAGCTGTTGATTTGTCCTCAATTAGAAATATTACTTCTGTTCAGGGAAACTTAAATGATGAAAGTTTAATAATTGTTAACCTTTGGGCAAGTTGGTGCATACCTTGTATTGAAGAAGTGGATGAACTTAAAAAAATTTCAGATGACCGTAGATTTTATGTAATTGGTCTTTTAGTTGATGACTCTATGGAGAATGGAAAAGAATTTATTAAAGAGTATGACATAGCGTATGAGAATCAACTTAATCAAGATGATGTGGAAGTTATTCTCACTGAATTTAAATGGAGCGGTATTCCAACCTCAGTAGTGCTAGATCTTGATTATGTGATAATAAAAACTTTTAATGGACCTATTACATACGCCATGATTAACGATATTTCAAAGTAAGTGTTATTCAAGACAGGTTTATAATTAAATATGGATCAAATACTTTTTTGGAGAATTTTTTTACTAGGTGGCATACTTACTTTTCTTGGTGTTATGGGGATTTTTACTCTTAAGCTGCTTGCTGCATCAACAGGAAGAAAAAGAATACTTGATTTCTTTATAAGATAATCTTATTGGTAGCGGGGGTAGGATTTGAACCTACGACCTCTGGGTTATGAGCCCAGCGAGCTACCAGACTGCTCCACCCCGCGCTGAATAATCAATAGTAATT
>NHJS02000003.1 GCA_002169115.2 bacterium TMED221
TTATTTAGTTAAAGATTTATTTGATAGCAATGTAAATACTTTTGTGAAGGAATTACTTCTTAATGATAAAAAATTCGAAGAAATTAGTGAATATTGTTTAGAAAAATCCAAAGAATATGATTGGTCGAATACAACTAAAGAGCTTGAAAAGCTTTATAAGATTTTGGCTTAATTTAAGTTTGTTAAAAATGTTTTTAGTTGATAAACATAATTATCAGGATCTGCATTCCAGGAAGTTACGTGACCAACATTTTCATATCGAATATAGGTCAAATTATTAACTCTAGACTCTGCAATTAAATCTGACATTTCTACAGGAACCCACTCATCGTCGTCTCCATGAAACAACAGAACTGGAATGTCTGAATTGATTACTGCTTCAGTAAAGTCCATTTTTTGAAAATCAACACCATACCTAATCTCTGTAACAATTTTAAAATACCCAAATAACTGCTTAGGAACCCATGGGTATCTTGCAGCACCATTCACTTCAACACTTTCCCAGAAGTTAATAACAGGAGCTTCATAAATAATTCCTTTTACTTTATTCTCATCTCCTACATTCTCTAACCAAGAAGAAATAGGACCTCCACCACCACTTGTTCCAAAAAGAACTACATTATCAGTAAATTCCAAAGCTTTATTAATTGCCGCATCAATATCTTGCCACTCTGTTGTTCCGTATTGAAAAATTCCAGAAGGGTCTTTAGGAAGACCTTTATCATTTCGATAAGAGATAATCATAGACCTATACCCCATGTCAACAATTTCTCCAGCACGCATTTTTGCAAAAACTTCTCTAGAGTAATCACCACGAAAACCGTGAACAAAAATTACAATTCCAACATCGCCATCATTAGTTAAGTATGCAGGAAATTTACCCAGGTTAGATTCGTAGTAAATGGTTTCATAGTCAAGATTGGAAACTGATTTTGGAGTGTAAACACCTTCAGATGCTTGGCCAGACCAACCTGATGTTCCAAGAATTTTGTACTCATTATTTTCGTCTCGCACAACGAGACTAGTTCCTCTAATCCTATCTCCTTCAACAATCGTACCGTTTAAACTTATGAGCTCTCTTTTAACAACCGTACCTCTAGTAGACATTATTTTCCCGATTACGGCATCACCATTTTGCCCAATTATTCCATACACTCCTTTTTCAAGTAGAGGGCCCCACAACTCTTCTTCAATATTTAAAGTAATTGAGTTGTTACTCACTTCCAAGACAATGACCCTATCTTCCGCAGTACCAATATTCTGTGAATCATTGAATTCAGGATTTAAAGCTCCTTCATATATGACTCCTGAAAAAAACCAACCCGATCCACCTAAAGCTATCAAAATTAATAAAATAAAAAAATATCCAATTTTTTTAATCATTTAAAGTTTCTCGGTAAAACTCTGTCAAAATTTGAGAATACTCTTCTGTATACACAAAAAGAGCTTCAGTATGTCCCATATCATCATATTTGTAAATCTCATATTTGATATCATTCTGGTCCGCTATTTCAACTAAGTCATCTGAATGATGGGGAAGCACTCTTTCGCTTTTCATACCAGTAAATATAAGCATCGGTTGTTTATTGCCTTTCTCTAAAGCTTCTTCTGGAATGTCTTTCAGCATGTTTATTCTTTTGAAAATTAATGCATAGTGGTAAGTTGGTTCCCATAAGAATGTTGGAAATCCTTGAAAGGTCATTTCCTCCCGTACCAATGTTTCAAAATCTACTGGTGGATCAATAACTGCAATTGAACCAAAGTCGTTTGTTTTTGCTGGAGTCATCAATGCAACCAAAGCACCTACGGAGTTCCCGTAAATACCAATATTTGATGGGTTTATACCTTTTTCTTTTAGCCACTCAATAGAAGCAACAACATCATCTGTTTCATTTTGACCTGCTGTATAAAAACCATCTTCACATGTACTTTCACCATGGTCACGCATATCAATTGCTAAAATATTTAAATCACTTTTGTCCATCATTCCCATTGGTAGCAGGATATCGGGTGAGTTTTTACTGCTTGTTAGACCATGTAGAAGAATTACTGTAGGGTTAGACAAATTGTTTTCAACCCACCAAGATTTTATTTCAATCTCGCCATCATCAGCTAAAATGGTAACTTCTTCATAATCGTTTACAAAATATTCTGAAGGATCCCAATTAGCTTTATTTCCAAGAGACCAATTATCGGGTGTATTTTTAGCCTCCTCAATCCAGACTTCACAGGGAACTGATGCTGCAATACCGTATACGTAATAGCCAACACCAAAATAAACACCAACTAGAAAGATTATAAAGACAATTATTATTTTTTTAATATGTCCTCCTATGTATTCAAATTTCAATATAACTAAATATTTAAGTTTTGTTCTATTATCTTCATTTTCTATTATCTTTATACTTGTATTTATGAAAAAAGTTATATCTTTTGCTTCAGATTTCGGACTTGAAGATGGATCGGTTGGAATATGTAAAGGTGTTATATCACGTATAGATCCTGATTTACAAGTAATTGATTTGTCGCATGACATCCCACCTCAAAATTTAAAATATGCAAGTTTGCTGTTAATGAGATCTATACAATACATTCCTGAAGGAGTCTTGCTTGCTGTTATTGACCCAGGAGTAGGAACTGATAGAAAAGCTATAGGAATTGAAACCGACTGGGGTGTAATGATAGGCCCTGATAATGGTTTATTAAACTTGGCCTGTGCAACTGTTGGAGGTGCAAAAAGAGGTTTTGAATTGAGTAATGAAAATTGGATCATACCTCATAAAGGTGATACTTTTCATGGTAGGGATAAGTTCTCACCTTTTGCAGCTGGATATGCTTCAGGTCAACTAAAAATCGAGGACTTTGGAGACGAGCTTGAATTAGAAGACTTAACTCAGTATTTTCTTCCATTGACCGAAATAGAAAAAGATAATATTAAAGGCGAGATAATATGGATAGATCATTTTGGTAATTCACAAACAAATATTTCTCCTGAAGAATTACAGAATTTGAATATTTCTATCGGTGATGATATTTTAATTAAGTTTAATGGTCAAAATTTTGAAACTACATGGTGTAGTAATTTTCAAGTTCCTCATAAAGGACCATTCGGTTTATTTACTGACTCATGGGGCATGTTGTCAATATTTGTAAAGCAAGGAAATGCTGCAACTTCAATAGGCCTTAAAGAGGGTTTAAAATTAGAAATTTCTAAGAGAGATTCGAAAAAGCTAAAGATCCAGATATAACAATTATTAAAGTTAATAAAATTATAAAAACTAATGTCCATGGGCGCATATATAATTTTAAACATGTATAAAGTTATTTTTGTAACAACAGAAAATTGTAATATTTGTGAAGAGTCCTTCAAAAAATTAAAAAAACTTCCTTTTATCTTTAATATTGTCACAAAAGATGTTAGAGATGGCTATGAAGAGTACATTTTTCGAGTTCCANTGGTTATATTTAGGAAAAAAATTTTAGAAGAAGGTCAAATATCCGTAGTNAATCTGCTAAAAAAATTAATACTTAAACAATACTAAATATCAATAGGTTTAGATTTATCTCTTGTTAAATGCATTTTTTCAAGATATTCAATTATTTTATCTGCAACGTCTATTCCACTAGCTCTTTCAATTCCCTCCAAGCCAGGTGATGAGTTTACTTCAAGAACCAAAGGCCCTCTATTAGATTGAATGAGGTCAACACCCGCTACTGATAAACCAAGAACTTTGGCTGATTTAATTGCACTCTCTTTTTCCTGATCTGTTAATTTATAATCCTCAACTCTTCCACCTAAATGCACATTAGATCTAAATTCCCCAGGTTTTGCAATTCTTTTCATTGACGCGACAACTTCATCACCAACTACAATTGCACGTATATCTTCTCCATTTGCTTCACTGATAAATTCCTGGATTAAAATATTGGCATCAATTTTTTTCATAGTTTCAATAGCACTTATTGCAGCACCCATTGTTTCAGTTAAAACGACACCTCTTCCTTGAGTTCCTTCTAAAAGCTTTATTACAAAGGGTGGTTCACCTACAGTGTTTAATACTGACTCAATATCTCGCGAAAGATGAACATACCCTGTGATAGGCATTTCTACACCAATATTTCCAATTAGTTGTAATGCTCTCAATTTATCTCTAGATCTACTGATTGAAGCAGAAGAGTTTGCTGACAAAGAACCCATAAGTTCGAATTGTCGTACAACTGCTGCTCCGTAAAACGTCCAAGTTGCTGCTATTCTTGGAATGACAACGTCAAAATTTATCTCCCTACCTTGGAAAAACACTCTAGGTTTTGCTTTTGCTATATTCATGTAGCATCTTAAATAACTTATAACTTCAGTCTCATGCCCTCGTTTTTTTGCAGATTCATTTAATCTGCTTGTTGAGTAAAGCTTTATATCTTGCGAAAGAATTCCAAGTTTCATTATTATTTATCTCGGTTCGGTTTTGTAAGAAAGCTAACTGAGGGGTTAACTACCCACCTTCTGCCAAGAGCTTTTCTACCAATTAGCATTGTGTAATCCATGGGACCTCTATCTGTAAGGGTAAGTTCAATTTTTTTTGCAATACCATCTACTAATAATGTTGTTTTTATATACGGTCTTCTTTCAACATCACCATTAGAACTTTTTATTCTTTTAAAACCAGCTAGGGGAGCAGAAGTTTTTCTCACAGTATTATTTCTCTTCATGACTTTGAAGTTAACATGTTTTACTCCACTCTTTGTTGAATATTTGATTTCCGATGCATCAATGGAAGCTAGGTTTGCACCCGTATCCATTTTTGCAATAACATCTTTTATTTTTAAATCAGGCAAAGCAGCATGTTCTTTCCAACCAACAACCCTCTTTTGTCTTTTTTGTTGAGCCATCTCTATAAGATAACGTAAAACAGGAGAGCGCTAATGACTATTAGTCCTAAGTGAAAATAAATAACTGGAAGCATAAAAAAATTGTAATTAAGTTTTGAAAAGAAACAAACTAGTTTTCTTGTAGAAATTCTTTTTCACTTGATATTTCATCTTCTTTAGTTTTATCTTTTTTAAAATATAGGACAAATGTCGCTGATATAAATGCAATATGATGAATTATCATTAAATTAAGTAGAGATCTTAAAACAACTGCTTCACTCCACATAATTACAAAACCAATAGTTGTTATTATTCTTAAAATATTGGATAAAAGAATTGCAGGTCTATTTTTTGAAATTGCAAAAAACATATACAAAACATTTATTGCAAAACCGGGGAGTAGGACAAACTTAAACCATATTAAATCATTCGTTTGAAAATTAGCTCCAAAAATATCAGATACAATCTGTGGAAAAAAGAATCCAATTAGTGCTCCAGAGGCTACTCCTAGTCCATCAAAGAAAGCAAATATATACAAAAATGAAAATTTCTTCATTTGTGAACTATGGACTAATCGCTTCGGTTGTGACTTCCTCTTCTTCAGTTTCGAGAAGACCACAATCGGTCAATACTTCTTCAGTATTTCCTCCACCAAAAACAACTCTTTCAAAAACTACAACTGCGTATAATTCATCTTCAGTAAGTTTTCCTTGAAATCCAGGCATACCTCCAATAGATACTGTATCTTCTGCCCCGTACGTTGGCCCCACTTCTGCTTGCCATCCTGCAGAACCTAGCTGTATCCACTTGGCATGATCTGCACATGTTGGAAAGGTTGTATAAAGTGCACCACCTGTAAATGCTGGCCCAACACCTCCACCACCACCACCGCCATGACATCCAGCACATGCAGCAGCTCCTGCATATACCTCTTGTCCAAGCGCAATGTAGTTGATAGTGTTTGTTGAAGCAACTCCTCTACCTTCGTATGGAGAACCATCACAGTTAACAGCCTGTTGGGATTTTCTATCAATATTCAACATACCTCTTTCTCCACACTCTTGAGTGTTGGAAGAACTAATTAATCCAACCAATATAAATAGAGGAATAATTATAAAGCTAAAATTTAACCATTTAGGCAGAAGTGTATCTGAGTTAGTTTTTATTCCCATCGTTTCATTAATAACCGAATAAGAATTTGTAATTTTTTGAGTTACAGCAGCAGCAATGGTTTCTTTAGGAGCTTCCTCTACTGGCGCTTCTTCTTTTGGGGTTTCAGCAACTGGCGCTGAAGCCTCTATACTTTCTCCACCAGCCCATGAACTCAGGACTTCATCTACAGACTTACCTGATGCAGCAGCCCTTGCCTCAGCAGATCTCTGTACTAGGTCTACTGGTGCGTTTAATAATTCAGCTACTTTATTGACTAACTCACTCATTTGGCTCTCCTAATGATAGTAAATAAGTTACGAGGTAGTCCAAATCCCGATCATCAAGAAATTCATAGTTAGGATGAGGTATTTCTCTATTAACAGATGATGAATCAGTTAAATATCGACCTAACCATTGTGCATTGTTTGTAGGTTCTCGGAGACTATTAGTTGACAAATCTGGCCCAAGTCGAATATTTCCGATATTCTTTATCAATGCTTTATTCGCATATTTATTACTTAAAACTTTTCCATTTTGAGTATCTGGAATAAGAGTTCTTACATTTTGTGTATGGCAAGACTGGCAGTTTAGCTCACTATAAATTTCTGCACCTTTTATTACGTCAGCAGAAACACTTATAGTGTTGTTCAAAGAGCTTTCAACAATCCTTATTGATTGATTTTTAGGAATTAAAAATGCAAATACAAATGTGAACACTGCAATTGAAAGTACACCAGAAATGAATGCTAACGAGCTCTCATTTTTTAGATCTACTAATTCTTCTACTACTTCTTGAACCACTTCTTCAACAGGAGTCTCTTCAACAGGAGTCTCTTCAACAGGAGTCTCTTCAACAGGAGTCTCTTCAACAGGTGCTGTAGATTCTATACTTTCTCCACCAGCCCAAGAACTAAGAACTTCATCTACAGACTTACCTGATGCAGCTGCTCTTGCTTCGGCTGATCTTTGGACTAGATCTATTGGAGCATTAAGTATTTCTGCTACTTTATTAACTAACTCACTCATTACTAAAAACCATTTCTTCAACAGTTGTAATATCTCCAGAACTGATTGATCTAATTATTGATATGAAAAACAATGTTGATACGCCAAGAAATAACAATGAAATAAATGTATTTGCTGAGTAATTTATTCCGACTAAATTCCAAACTATGTTGAAACCTTCTCCGTAGATAGCTGGACTTCCCGCATTCGCTGCTGCATTCCATGAATATCCAGAATTGACACCTATTAAAAAGTTATTTACCAAAAGAAATAGGTATGTTAATTTAAATCCACCAAATATTAGATTTTCTAATAATGAATACTTTACAGATCTTCCAAATAGTTTAGGAATTAAATAATAGCTTAGAGAAACAGAAGCTAAAACAAGAGAACCAAAATAGCCCTGAGATATAACATTTTGAAAGTTTGTTAAACCAACTAATGGAAGTAAGTTTTCAAAGCTAGAAACTATATGAAGTACATTTGTTATTAAAAATAGAATAACTGAAAAATTCATGAGATTAGCAGATTTGTTCATGTCAATTTCTCGTGTTTGAGTTGTTTTTACGTAGTTAACAGCAAATGCCAGTAAAGGAATAATTAGACTTAAAGAAAGATATATAGATACATTTTCTAACCAGTTTGGTAGAACTGATCCAAAATAATATTTATAACTAGTCCATGGAAGTAAAAACAAGAACCCCCAGAAAGTAATTGAAGACAGGGTCTTACTGAAAAGTGTGGCATCAATAGGTTTCGTCATTAGAAAGTGAATAATTGCAAGATAGATAAATGAGATTGCTACATATATATGAGTTGAAGTATATAAAGAAGTAATTAAAAGAGAGTCAGTAAAAACAATCAATTCACTTCTAGCTATTAGTAATGATAAGAAGTAGAAGACCACAGCCCCATAAATAAATTGAGCACTCGCAAATATAGTAGTTTCCTTCTTTGCTAATAAATTAAGAGAAGCAAGACCAAATAATCCGAATGCAACCAGAATTTTTAATAAAATTACAATAGAAATACTGCCAGTTATGTTTAAATTATCCTGATAAAAAAAGCTAAGAATAATGTCTAAAAATTCAGTGCCTATGAATCCAAGTAAAGTTAGGAATAATAATGGGAACAAAACCGCAACACGTCCTAGAGATTTTGAGAATAGATATGCAAATGTTAAACAAATTATTGTGGCTAAAACTAACCCAAAACTTGCTTTAGTGCTTACGCGATCTAAAAATCCATAATTAAAGATTTGATTGTTTGGCAGTAAATTTGCAAATGTGAAGTATGAATCTTTAAGGAACGTAAGAAGGGAAGACAAAAGAAGAGTTAGTGGAAAAATCAAAACAAAAAGTTTTGAAAGCTCTTGTTCATTTTTTGGAATTAACTTAAGTTTCATATATTTAGTAAATATTCACTATGACTTTACTATT
>NHJS02000006.1 GCA_002169115.2 bacterium TMED221
TCATCTGCAATTCTCTTTAACTAAATATTAAATAATGAAATATATTTGGAAAATAAACACTTCCGATAAAGGTTACAAGACCTGCTACAGCCAAATAAGGAGCAAAAGGCAAGGCTCTATTTCTATCAAAACCTTTAATAACTGCAATTATAATCCAAACCACTAAACTTAATAATGAAGCGCCAAACAATGTAAGCGCCATTCTCATTGGTCCTAACCAAATACCTAAAACAAAGCCAAGCTGAATATCTCCGTACCCCATTCCCTGCCTTTTTGTAATTAGAAAAATAAGCCATATTAAAGCAAGGGGAATGACTGAACCCACAATTACGCCATAGATAGCCGTTTTATAATTAATAACACCAACTAAAACTCCGTATAATACAGTTATGGATCCTACAATAATAAAGATTAACGGAATTTGAAAAGTATGAAAATCAACCCAGCTAATAGCGAACAAGATACCTGCCAGTATTCCAAAAATAATGCCTTCCATTGGCTGCAAAGAGTATGCGCTCCATAACCATGAAATCAGACAAAAACCTTCTAATTTAAAATCATTCTTTTTAATGATAAACCCATCAACTTTTAACCAATTAATAGTTGATTTTAATAATCTACCATAAAAAATACTAACCAGAGATAATAATCCTATACTAATAATATCCATTACAATCCTGACTGCAATGCTGAACCAAGGTGAAAAACAGGTAGATATGTTAAAACAACCATAAGCGCAATAACAGCACCAACCATTAAAATCAAAAGAGGCTCAATTAGAGTAGTCATTCTTTCGACTAATGCATTAACCTGCTTGTGATAATAATCTGCTGCTCTATCCAGTAAATCATCTATCTCTCCAGTCTCTTCTCCCGTGGAAACAAGCTGAAGTAAAATAGATGGAAAGATCTCCGTTCGCCTTAATGCCGTAGAAATATTATAACCATCTCTAATATAATTAGAAGCATCCTCTACTGCTTTTTCATAAACCTTATTACCCACAACTTTTTTCAAAAGAGCCATAGCTTCAAGAACAGGCACTCCAGCACCAATCAAAATCCCAAATGTTTTACAAAACTTATTTAATATTGACTGATCGAGTAGGCTACCAAAAACTGGAATTTTTAATTTAATTGTATCAAGAACAAACCCCCCTCGTTGAGTTTTTGAAATTAGAAATACAACTAGGAAAACTAAAATAAAATTAAAAAACATAAATCCTAAATTGGCGGTAACCCAAGCACTAGCGTCCATCATTTTTTTTGTCGCTCCCGGTAGAGAAGCACCTAACTGAGAATATACTTCTGAAAATTTTGGAATTATCCAAACAAACATAGCCAGAACCATACAACCTAAAAAGATTACCATGAAAATTGGGTAAGTCATTGCGCCTTTAACTTTCCTTCGAGTATCATCAAGATTCTCAAGATATGAAGCAAGTTGATCTAATATNTCATTTANATTACCACTTACCTCACCGGCCTTGGTCATTGCAACAAAAAGGTTATTAAAAACCCCNGGGTGACGAGATAANGATTCAGANAGATTNAATCCTTTGCGGATACTNGAACCTACTTCTGTTANTATTTTCTTGAATTTNTTATGTTTTTCTTCCATTGAAAGAGCACTTATAGCTCTTTCAAGAGTAAGACCNGCACTAAACATTGTAGCTAATTGCCTCGTGAAAAATACAATATTTGCCAGGGGGACACGATTTTTGAGTCTTTCAAAAGTTAGGTTTATCTCATCTAAAAATGGACCTAAGAAATCAAAAGTAGTGTCTACTTCCTTAAGCGTGATAACTATCTGACCATTAGAAGTAAGCTTCTGTAGTGCAAGATCCATTGTATCAGCACGGATATCACCNTCAGACCTNGCGCCTTCNTCATTTTTCACTANATAATGAAATACTGCCACTATAAATCCTCTACNGTAGACCTTAATATTTCTTCNATACTTGTTGTACCATCTAATACTCTTTCATTTCCAGCATCTCTTAGAGTTACCATACCATTTTTAATCGCAGCTTGTCTNATNTCATCTTCATTTGCATTTTCGAAAACAAGNTTCCTAAGNTCTTTTGCCATAGGNATCATTTCAAAAATAGCAGTTCTTCCTCGATAACCTGTATTTCTACAGTCTGCGCANCCCTTTGCNTTGCATAGATNATTTTTTACNTCTTTAGGAGATAGGCCNATCAATGCTAATTCGTCTGATGTNGGNTTGTATTGCTCTTTACATTTCTCACAAAGTTTACGTACAAGNCTTTGAGCCATTACAAGATTTAAACATGAACCAACTAGGAATGGTGCGATGCCNATATCCAATAATCTTGTCAAAGTTCCAGGAGCATCGTTTGCATGAACTGTGGAAAANACCAAGTGACCAGTAAGAGAAAANTTTACAGCTATATCTGCAGTTTCTTCATCTCTTATTTCTCCAATTAGTAGAACATCTGGATCTTGTCTTAAGATCGANCTNAACGATGAACCAAAAGTGAGACCAATATCCTCAAAAACTTGAACTTGACTGATACCCTCTANTTGATATTCAACNGGGTCTTCAACGGTTATGATATTNGTCTTCTCATCTTTAATNTCTTTAAGTGCGGCATANAATGAAGTTGATTTACCTGACCCAGTTGGNCCTGAAACAACTACCATACCNTAAGGCTGACTGATAACTTTTTTAAAAACACNNAGNTTNTTTTTNGGAAATCCAAGGGTNGTCAAATTAAAGTCAAACCCACTCTTATCTAACAGTCTCATTACAATNTTCTCACCATGAACGGTGGGNAANATTGAGACACGAACATCAATGTCTTTTGCTGCGGTTTTAATTGAAAACCTACCATCTTGTGGNAATCTTTTCTCAGCAATATTCAACTTAGATAAAATCTTAATTCTTGTAACTAAGCCACTTAAAGAAGTAGCTGGTGGAGTCATNATTATTTGTAAAACCCCATCAATACGGATCCTAACATTTACCTTATCTTCCTGGGGCTCAACGTGGATATCTGTTGCTCTTTCTTTTATAGCTTCCTGAAGTATCAAGTTAACTAGTTTGACAATTGGTGCATCTTCATCACTAGCATTTTCAGGAGAAAGGTCAACTTCTTCAGAAGAATCTTCATCTCCAGATATAACTGTAATACCTTGAATTGCTTCCTCTACNTTTCCAGCTTGAGTCANTTCACCATAAAGCTGATCCATCGCTTTATTAATTAACTCTGAACCAGCAACAACAATATCCGGATCTAAACCAGTTAAACGCTTAACAGAATCTACAGTTGCAATATCCTCAGGATCTTCCATTACAATTGTGATTGCATTTTCAGACTTTTTAACTGCTAATACAGAATTTGATCTAGCAAAATCTTCAGGTATTAAACCAACTGCATCTTGATCTGCCTCTAATAGCAAAAAGTTGTCGGCCTTGCGATATCCCATTTGCATAGAATATGCTGTAATAAAGTCATCTTCATCTATAAAGCCAGCTGATATTAAAGCTTGGCCAATCTTTTCATTAGTNTTCTTTTGNTCAGCNANNGCNNTNTTTAATTNACTNTCGTCAATTTTACCAGCATGTATTAAAATTTCACCNATTTTTTGAAACTGTGGATTNAAATCACTNGCCATTATGGNCACCCNACTGTGGTTTGTGTTCTNACTANTTGTATGTCTAANGGATCACTNGTTGTAATCTGNGGAATCAATAAAGTAGAAGACATAGTAGCAGGAAAATTTTCAAAGGTACAAATACCAGTTTCCTCATCTGTAGCTTGCCAGATACAAAGTTCTCTAGGGAAAACAGCTATGATTCTAGCATAACCATCTTGGTCAGTTCTAACTATTGGTTCACAATTAATCATGCTATAGCCATCCCATTTACCATTTTTTTCACCAAGATCATTTGTGCCTTCTATTTGATCAACCCCAAAATCTTCAAAAGGTTCAGAAACCTCAGCTATATCATGAACGCCATCACCATTCAAATCAAATGAATCATGCGTTTCATTAAATGTTCCCATATCAGCTGTTTGAGAGCTATCATCAGCTCCATAATCACGCCAACTAAAACAGCCATTACCCTCACCAAAATCTCCTGTACCATTATTACCATCAACACCAAAATCATCATAAGCTTCATATCCNACNTCTCTCCATGCCTCAACACCTGTACCTACAAAAGAAATCGGTGCGTCAACGACAGGATTACCATAAAAATCTATCAAAATTGCGGTAATTGTTATCTCTACTTCATCGGTAGGCGCAGGTAATGAAAAATCATGATAAGTAGCATTAGCGGTTAATGATAGCTCACCTGGAAGAAAAAATAAAGCGGCATCTCCAGTATCTTCATTAATCAGAGCTGTAACTGAATCAGCAATAGTATCCTCGTCCGGACCATCAGAGCCAAAAGTAGTAGCTTTCACTCTCCCAAAATCTCCAATAGCATCTGTTGAATAAACCAGAGTACTGTATGCAACACCACTATTCGAATCACCATCCNAATTTTCATTCCCAGTAAAACTTATACCTTCAACAAACGCATCAATTAATGTATCCGGAGCAATTGGGTCAATTGACCAATATACATATGTAGAATCCTCTACAGGGTTATACCACTTATCATATACAATAGCAGCACATTGTGTTTTATAAAACCCACCACCAATTGGTGTAGTTGAGTTCGGGTCGTACTCTGGTTCAATATAATATGGTGCACCTGAAGCTATTATAACTGGTACAGCATTTGCATTTATTTCATATTCACCATCTTCATCACAATCTACACTGGCTTCAACTCTAACTGGTCCTGGGACAGTTCCACTATTTACAGAAACTGTTGCTATACCATTAACAGTATATACACTAGTATCAGTAATGCCTGGTTCTTCTAAATATGTGCCTTCCATAATTGGATTAAGTACAAATCGAATCAACCTAGGTTCATCTATGAGATTCTCATTATCATCAAATAGCCTAGCTTTTATCGAAGTAGATTCAATACCTCCACCATCTTTTACTACTATATTGTCTGGAACGGAAGATACTATTTCAACATAGGTGCATTCTTGTACTAATCCAATTTCAGATATAATAGAAATTGTTGTTGAATCAGAAACACTTGAGTTCACTGATGGATGGCTAAAAATAGTACTTATAGATGCAATTCCAATATTCTCCTGCTCCCCATTATCATGAAAACTAAAACTAATTTCGCCATTATTATTTGTGGTGTCAGATATTTCAACGCTATCATTAATTTTTATATAACCTTTATTACCAGCATCAATATCAATAATTACATTTCGTACTGGAGTGCCATTTTTATTTAATAGTCTGCACGTAATCAATGATGGTGTTTCTGATGAAAGAGTAATTTCTTCTGGAGTTGGATCAGTCATACTAATAGTATACGGCCATACATCATCCATAGAACCATAAACATCAAATCTTGTGGAATTTTGCGTATCCTGACTGTAATAAGCAGTTATCAGAACATTTTCAAAAAGAGGTGTAGAAAGATTGTCAACAGCTCCATTACCACTATTAACAGAGTATGTAACAACAGCCAGACCATCAGAATCTGTTTTTAAATTACTAATATCAAACCCACCGTAATCAACACCATTTACTTCTGCAGAAAAAGATATTAATGCATCTGAAACTGCTTGGTTATTAGCATTAACTAATTGAGTAATTATTAAAACACTTGCACTACCTACAACAGCTTCTCCAACAGAGGTACCGTTACCACCAGCAATAGGCTGTACTTTTTGAAAAGAAAGGACTAAGCCATCTTGCGTAGCAGGCTCAACCAATATATGTGAAGTATCAGATACTGTCCCACTAATTGAAGGATGGTCAAAAGATACAAGGATAGTATCTGTTCGAGCATCATCTACATCACCTGTATCATGCCAAGAAAATGTAATTTCACCGTTATTATCTGTAGTATCTGAATCAACAACATCCTCTCCAATTTTTATGTAACCATTTTTTCCAGCATTAATACCAACAACAACATTTCTAACTGGTGTTCCATTTTTATTAAGCAATCTTGAAGTAATAACAGAAGAAGCATTTGTTCCTGAAACTAACTCATTTGGATCAGGTATCGTTGTTGTTAAGTTGTAAGGCCAAACATCATCTTTTGAACCATAAACATCAAACCTAGTAGAAGCTTCAACATTCTCTCCATAATATGCTATAACCTCAACATTTTCAAAAATAGGAGTTGTAGGATTATCAACAGCTCCGCTACCACTATTTACTGAATAGGTCACATATGCTCTTCCATCAGAACCTGTAGTTACAGAATTGACATCAAACTCTCCATAAGAAGTATAAGATGAACTTTCCAAAACTTTAGAACTAAAAGAAACAACTCCACCTTTAACAGGATCACCATCAGCATCATTAAGCTCAACAATCAGATAAACTCCTGCATATCCAACAACTGCCTCCCCGACAGTACTACCATTTGCGACTGGCTGAGATTTAATAAAACCAAGTGTAAATCCCTCTTCAGTTTCTGATACACTTTCTTTACGATCATCACAGCTTAATGATGGAAATACTAAAATAATCAAAAGACTAATCAATATATTTTTTATTTTGCTTACAATCATTTCAGTCCTCCTTATTCTTGGTCTGATTCAATTTGTTCTGGCAAAGTAGAAGTATCATTCCAAATGCCTTTATAAGTAGAATTCTTTTTAATTTCCCCTTCACCAAATTCAGAATTTTTATCAGCTCCATCCTCACTTTTACCTAATAAATTCTTTTCAAAAGACCTCATCCGATCAGTCTTCATAATTCCTGTATAATTATCTACAACAATTCTTGGTGTTATTTGGATAATTAAATCAGTCTTTCTTTCTACAAGATTTTTACTTGTAAATAATTTTTTACCTATCCAAGGGAGTTTATGAAGAAAAGGAAATTTATAAAGAGTCTGTTTTCTATCATTACTTAATAATCCACCAATAATTATACTTTCTCCATCTTTAACTCTAATTGTTGTAGATGATTTTCTACTTTTTACTCGAGGGATGTTGTTATCTGGTCCTATAAATTCAAAAATAGTGGAAACTTCCGGTTCAACTTTTACTGTAATGAAACCATCTGTATTTACGGTAGGATTAATATCTAGCTTAATACCAACCTCTTCCCTTTGTACTTGAACTTGTCCACCAACTCCCCCAGAACTAAGTATATAAGGTACAATATCAACAAGTTTGATAGATGCCTCCCTACCATTCAGTGTAGTAAGTCTAGAATCTGCTAAAACCTCAGCTTGATTTGATTTCATTAGCATATTTAAAGTAAGGTCAAATGCGGTCATTTGACGACTAAAATATCTTGGGATGATTTGGCTACCATCATTTAAACTAGATTTCAAAGGGTCAAAAGGCATAGTAGTTGGCTTTTGACCTAAAGTCTGATCATCTGGAATAATAGAACCACCTGTAGTTTCATCCAAAGCATTTTCTGCCAGGATTGTTGTGAATCTTGATAATCTAGACCAATCTATACCAAGCTGCTCTTCAGAATCAGCTGCGACCTCAATCAAGCGAGTTTCTAACATAATTTGAATTGCAGGAATGTCAATTTGCCTCACAACGTCTTGAATCTCAGCTATTTTTTTAGGAGAGGCATTAACAAGTAATTTATTGCCTGAAATATCGACTTGTATCTGATCGGAAATGTCCTGAAGCATCGATTTTATTTCTTCAGCAGATGCATATTTAAGCTCTATCACAAATGAAGATACGCCAACCTCCTCTTTTAATTTTTTCGGGTCAGCAATTAAAAAAGAATTGCCAACAACTTCATAGCTTAACCCAACAGCTCTTACAACTAGGTTTATTGCTTGCTCAATTGGAACATCGTCTAAATGGATAGATATTTTTTCTTGTCTATTTACATTCGGGTCAGTTACAATGTTATAACCACTCTCTTTTGCTAAAATTGCTAAAATACTAGGCAAATGAGCATCCTCGGCATGAACAGTGACTAGATTAAGCTCCTCTGACTGCTTCTGAGCATTATTATTTTTNTTATCNTTACTTNNTTGNCCATNAGCCATNAACATGATAAAAAATATTGTGATAATGAATTTTATTAAGGACTGCATATTNATAATTACCTTTCGTTAAATCTTACCTCTTTTAAAATCTTCCGCACTAATCTCTAAAGCATTTTGTCTATCAGTTCCTGGNGCAGGGTAAGATAGAATTTTATTCTCTCTTTTCATCACAACTTGCTTTTCATCTATATGGACCACTTGACCTAANGTTGGAATACCCTCNCCCGAACTNACNGTATAAATTTTNCCTCTGTAATTCAACTGAGCTTGAAACTTTTTNTGGCTTTGATAAATCATAGAAACTCTAAGAGCACTGCGACTTCTACGACTACTTGGACCNCTGCCNTCTGCTANNGTTAATACATTNGTNANNCNCATNGGCTGTTTTTCAAGAGANAACTGATAGTACCCTCTTTGTTCAAGTCTTTTNTCTANATANTCAATTACATTTTCCAGCTCTTTATCNGTCCCNAANGTTCTAGCAGACTTNGCAACTATCTTACGATACTTTNTATTTTTTGGATACANACTAAAACCNCCAGCTACAATTGANAATACGGCAAANGTAATTAATAGCTTCCAAATNGTATTTGATCTTTCGCTCATAGCTACCCCCTAGTCCTAGATTTGACTAACGTAATTGTTGCTAAATTAAGCTCAAAAACCTGCTCTAATAGGTCATCTTCTGATACATTTGTTTTAACTCTTTCAATACCATTTTTTACTTCATATTCATTCAAAGTAATTAGCCTAGGAGANCGTTCTATCTCNGCTAAAAATTTTCCAAATTCATCATANGTACATTCTATTGTGATAACATAAGGAGACTTATAGTAATCCCCTTTNCTTTCTCTATCCTTTGGCTTTATNCCTANGAGCTGAATATCNAGATCGTCTAAAATATCTGTCAACGTATTTAGAAATGGTAGACTAGCATCTTCTGCGAGNGANTCTTGCTGAGATANNGCAAGATTTTCCTGAAATAATGTATAAACCCTNTCAAGCTTACTAGCAAGGATTTGCGCACTNATCANGTTTTCATTTAACTCGGTNTCNTCCTGCTCTANCAANTTAATTTCAAATGGNTTNTCACCNATAAAAAAGGTCGAACTAGTCCAATACCCTATTGTTAGTAAAATTATTGCTCCGAATAATATTATATTTCTTTTTTCTGCCATTTTNAATTAGGAATAAACTTTTTTCCCACCTTTTTTNATTGATGCTATNACCTCAAANCGGATNATATTTTGNCCTCTGATATTAACTTTTTGATGACCAACATANTTAATTCTTGAAAANTTTTGCGAGAATTCTTTGTTATCTCTNAGNGTTTGNACATANTCATCAATTATTTCAAAATCTTTTCTATCCTCAAAAGTCANAGCGATNCCCTTAATTGTTANCTTATCNCGTTTAAATTTCATTCCCGTTATAGCCATGTCATCAGGNGTCATCTNACCTAAAAGNTCCATGTTTCTAGCCCAAAGAAATCTATNTTGTTCNANATCNGCAAAAGACATAATATCATTTTTTGATAGGTTCTTTCCCTTGGACTGNAGCTGTTTAATTTGATCTTCTAGTTCTATTATNTGATTTTTTTTCTTTAAAATNACAGAATTATATCCAAATCCAATCATCAANNCCCTAACATTTANAAANAGCAGGCTAAAAATCAATATNCCAAAAACAACCCANCGAGTACGCTCAAGNANTCTTTCTTTNATTACCTCTGANCTCTCAGCTTTNTTTAAATTAATCTTTATATATGTCTTCATTANTCCATACCNGCTCTTATACATAAACCCATAGCAAGNACATATTGACTAGGNTTTTCAACNCTGATANCATCNGAACCTTCAACGCTATCGAAAGGATTTAAAACATCTGAATCAATATTTANTTTAGAACTAATCANATCAGTTAACCCTGGTGTACTAGCAGCACCACCTGTTAGNAAAATTTTTAAGAAAAAACTTTGGCCAGTTTGTTTAGCATAAAANCTTAAACTTCTTCTAAGATCTTCTACAAGATTATCATAGACAGATCTTTCCGCNACACCTANNCCAGCCNGGTCTTCATCCNCATCTTTTTTTATGATTGAAGCAACACCCTCTTTGTACAATAGATCTTGAGCTTCTGTATAGCTAATATTGTTTTTCTTTACTATTTCTTTTACAAAATG
>NHJS02000042.1 GCA_002169115.2 bacterium TMED221
TGGGATAACTCTACACATAAAGCTGATCCATATGCAAACAGAGATCCTAGATTTTATGCACATGTACTTTATGACGGAGCCACATGGAAACCAAGACCCTCAGATGTAGTTGCTATTGATCCATATGATCAAATTCAAACAGGATATTATGATGATGGAAATGGTGGTCTAATTAACGGAGTTGATACTAGGGAAAGTCCTATTGAAAACTGGAATGGATCTAGAACAAAATACAACTTGCGTAAATGGATTGATCCAGATCCAGCTCTTAAAGAAAATTTGACTAGTCATCAAGTTATTCCTTGGCCTTTTATTCGTTACGCAGAAGTCGTATTGAATTATGTTGAAGCTAGTATAAATTTAGGCCAAGAAGGTGAAGCAAGAGATTGGATGAATAAAACTCGTTTTAGAGTGGGTATGCCTGCGGTAACTGAGTCAGGACCTGATTTACTTGCTAAATACATTAATGAAAGAAGGATTGAATTAGCTTTTGAAGAGCATCGTTATCATGATGCTAGAAGATGGTTAATTGCACCTAGTACTCTTGGTAGAGGAATTCAGAAGATTAATGTTACTGCTAAGTTAAAACCAGGTAAAAGCCCTCATGTGCCGTATCGTCATGACAAAAGTACTTATGATTATACATACGAGGTGCAAAATGAAACTTCAATAGAAAATAGAAGTTGGGTTAATAAAATGTATTATCGTCCTATATCAAGGGATGAAATGAATAAAAATACACTTTTAGTTCAAAATCCTGGGTACGAATAAAATATAATTCTTTTATTTTAATAAGCATATCCTCTTCTTAAGAGGATATGTTTTTTTATTTGTAATAACCCCAAAATCATCAAAATATTAATTAATGATAATGAAATTTAGTCCATACTATTTATTTCTTTTATTAATTCTTTTTTTAGGGTGTAATACCAAAAATGAAATTAAGAGTCAATTTACTTCTCTTAAACCTCAAGAAACCAATATATTTTTCCAAAACAATCTAACCGAAGCTAAAAATTCAAATGTACTTCTCTACGAATATTTTTACAATGGAGGTGGTGTAGCAATTTCAGATTTTAATGGTGACGAAAAGCTAGATATTTATTTGTCTTCAAATATGGAAGAGAATAAATTATATTTGAATCGTGGAAATTTTAAGTTTGAGGATATCAGTGATATTTCGAATACTAAGGGAATAAATGGTCCATGGAAAACAGGAGTGACTGCAGTAGATATAAATAGTGATGGTAGAATGGATATTTATGTTTGCTATTCTGGAAAAGTTAAAGATGAGAGACGTAAAAACCAACTATTTCTTAACATGGGAAATAATGAAGACGGGACTCCAATTTTTACAGAAGTTGCAGGATTATATGGACTTGACAGTGCTGCCTATAGCAACCAAGGCTATTTTTTTGACTATGATAAAGATGGCGATTTAGATATGTTACTTCTAAATCACAACCCTAACTCTTTACCTGTACTTGGAGTGCCTAAAACAAAAGTTTTATTGAAAGAGGATCAACCATTGACTGGATTACGACTTTATGAACAACGAGAACGATATTTCTATGACGTAACAGCAAAAAAAAACATAAACGGCTCTAGCTTGTCCTACGGACTAGGTATTGCACTATCAGACTTTAATAACGATGGGTGGATCGATTTTTATGTTAGTAATGATTATACAATTCCTGATTATTTATATATAAATAACAAGTCTGGTGATTTTGAAAATAAACTACAAGAGAGTATGTCTCTTACCAGTCATTTTTCAATGGGAAATGATACAAGCGATATAAATAACGATGGACATATTGATCTTATGACATTAGACATGTTGCCTGAAGATAATAAGCGTCAAAAACTACTTCAAGCTCCTGACAACTACAACCTTTTTGATCTTAACATCAAAAGTGATTTTCACTTTCAATACATGAGGAATATGTTGCAAATCAATAATGGTAATGGTACTTTCAGCGAGGTAGGTCAGATGATGGGGGTTTCAAATACTGACTGGAGCTGGGCTGCTTTATTTGCAGACTTTAATAATGATGGATGGCAAGATCTTTTTGTAAGTAATGGCTATAAACGAGACTATACTAATCGAGATTTTTTAAATTATATGGAGAATTTTATAGACAATAAAAATTCAAATATTAATAGTAAAGATGTCTTAGAAATTATTAATAATATGCCCTCGTCTAATGTTTCCAATTATATTTATAAAAATCAGAAAGGAAAAGATTTTAAAAATGTTACTGAGTCATGGGGTATTAAAAGTTTTACGAATAGCAATGGAGCTGCATACGGAGATTTNGANGGTGACGGNGATCTAGATTTAGTAGTAAATAANATNAATGCTCCNATNGGAATGTATAGAAATAATGNCAATAATTCAAAAAATTATTTGCAAGTTAAACTTNAGGGNGACAAAAANAACCTACAAGCNATAGGTGCAANAGTAAATCTTTATCATTCAGGTAAACAACAATCCAAAGAACAATTTCCAACACGTGGTTATTTATCAACTGTAAGTCCAATCCTTCACTTTGGAGTTGGTGAGTTGAAAAAAATTGATTCTCTTGAAGTCAAATGGGGAAATGGAAAAATTAGTATTCAAAAACAAGTCGATGTAAATCAGATCATAACTTTAAATCATAAAGATGCTGAAATTCGAGAAAATATTGAGTCTTTAGAAAAAACCTTGTTTGAGAGAAAAACAAACACTCTTGAATACACTCATCAAGTAAAAGATATTTTAGATTTTAACCGTCAAAGACTATTGCATTATCAACCATCCTATGAAGGACCAGTAGTTATTAAAGGTGATCTAAATCAAGACAAAAGAGATGACTTGATTATTGGAGGTGGGAAAGGACAAGAAATTAAAGTTTGGATACAGCAATTAGATGGAAAATTTAAACAAAAAGTATCTTCAGATTTTATTAAAAATAAAAAAGGAGTAATTACGGGTTTAGAATTATTTGATGTAGACCTTGATGGAGACCTAGACCTATTTGCATCTTATGGAGGATATCACAACTTTAATGAAAATAGTGAAGAACTTAGTGATGCCATATATATAAATTCAGGTAATGGTGAGTTTAAAAAAACAAAAAAAGTTTTTGCAAAACAAGGAAGTGGTGTTGCTAAATCCACAGATCTTAATCAAGATGGTTCACCCGATATTTTTGTAGCAGGTTCCATTATTCCTGGTAGCTACCCATATCACTTCCCTAATAAACTTCTTTTAAACGATGGTAGCGGAAATCTAATTATAGATCAAGACAATAGTGAGACTGTCAATGAAGTAATGGGAATTGTAAAAGATGCTCTCTGGATAGATTTAAATTTTGATGGTTTTGAAGATCTAATATTAGTCGGAGAATGGATGCCTATAACAGTTTTTCTTAACCAAAAGGGGAAATTAAAAAAACAATCAAATTATTTTTCAACTAAAAAAACACAAAATGGATGGTGGAATACTATTGAAGTTGACGATTTTAATAATGATGGTCATGTAGATTTAATTATTGGTAATGAAGGAACAAATAATGCCTTTAATTCTTCATTAAATCATCCAGTTCAAATTCATTTTGATGATTTTGATCAAAATGGGTCGGTAGATCCAATACTTTCGTATTATATTCAAGGTAAATCATACCCTCTTGCAACTAGAGATGAAATACTTGGTCAGTGGGTAGCACTAAAATCTACTTATCCTTCATATGAATCATATGCAAAAACTGATTTAGAGTCTCTTCTTAAAGATCATATTACAGAGAATACTAAAATTTGGAAGGCAACTGAAATGAGGTCTATGCTCTTAATGAGTCAAAAAGACGGCTACAAAATTCAATATTTGCCAGATGAAGTACAAAGAAGCCCATTAAAAAGTATTGTCATATCAGATTTAAATTTAGATGGAAATCAAGATTTAATATTAGCTGGTAATCGAACTGAAAATGCTTTAAAAATAGGTCGCAATGAGGCTAACTACGGAACAATTCTCCTTGGTGATGGCAAAGGCGATTTTAAAACACTTCCGACTTTTGAAAGTGGTTTGATCTTTAAGGGATCTGTTAGTTCTATGCTAGAAATAAATAATACACTTTATATAGGACGTTGTAATGAAGAATTAATGATCTTTAGTCGTAATGAAAATTAAATTATCTTTTTTTAAAAAAAATCTTTGTAAAGCTACAATACCTATTATGTTATTGTTAATACAATGTGATCAGATTCCAGATTATATTCCAGANTATGAAGTAGCNGCAAAATGGGCTGATATGACATTATTCGTAACTAAAAATACACCGGCCAACTCCCCTACTTTTGCTTCACGCTGTTTAGGCTATTTGGGTTTNGCTCAATACGAATCAGTTGTCCATGGGGATGAAAATCATCAATCATTAGTTGGACAATTAAATCAACTTTCTAAACTCCCAATACCAGAAGATGGGCTAGAATATAATTGGCTTATGGTTTTAAATCATTCCCAAAGTGCTCTTTTAAAATCAATTTATGTTCAAACCTCAGANAAAAACAAGAAAAAAATTGATTCTCTAGAAGATCGATTACACAGAATTTTATTAAAAAACACAAATCAGGCTACAGCAAAAAGATCTTTTTCTTATGCGAAAAATCTTGCAAAAAGTCTCTTTGAATGGTCCAAAACTGATGGTGGACATAGAGCCTATCTGAGAAATTTTGATTCTGATTATGTAAGAGAATCATTCCCAGGATCATGGAAACCTCCATTATTTGCACAATCATTTAGCCATAATCCTTTACATAATTTTTGGGGAGAAAATAGGACTTTTTCACCATTAAATAATAATTTAATAACTCCAGAATTTATCACTTTTGATTCAGCGAAAGGGAGTCTATATTTCGAAGAATTTGTCTCAGTTTACGAAAAAGAAATTAATTTATCTGATAAAGAAAAAGAGGCTGCAATCTGGTGGAGTGATGACCCTGATGTCACTTTCAGTCCTGCAGGACATTTATATTTTATAACTAAGTCTTTAGTTAGAAGTGAAAAGCCTAGTTTAATATCGACTACCAAAATATTTGCTCGGGTAGGGATGTCTGTAGCTGATGCTTTTATAAAATGTTGGAAATGGAAATATCATTTTTTTTCAGAGCGTCCTAACACCTTTATTCCAGAATATATCGATCAAAAATGGGAATCCTTCTGGCCAGATCCACCCTTCCCTGCATTTCCATCTGGTCACGCCATACAAGCTGCAGCGGCAGCTAGAGCTCTACAGGACACATTTAAGAATAATACAATGTTTATTGATAGTGCTCATGTAGGTAGAGAACGTGATCATGTTCGAGATGTGGATTTTAAGGCAAGATCGTTTTCTACNATATGGGATATAGCTCAAGAAACTGCAGATTCTCGTTTTTATGGTGGAATACATACCCCCCAAGACAATAAAGTTGGATTAGAGCAGGGTGTGATTATAGCTGAAAATATTTTGAATTTAAAATGGNAAAAATAAATTGATGAGAAGATATTTCNGTTTTTCTATTTTTTACTTTATAATCTTTAACTCTTGGNGNCAGGGATTTACTGACATTACCGAAAATGCTGGTATAAACCATTTTTTTGAAGTTTATGAAGGTATGTTTGGTGGAGGTGTGGCCGTTTTNGATTTTAATAATGACGGCTTTGAAGATCTCTATCTAACTGGAGGTATGCAAGAAGATCAGCTATTGGAAAATCAAAAAGACGGAACTTTTAAGAATGTTTTTCACAAAGCTAACCTAGAAGCTGCATTAGGATTTGTGACACAAGGAGTAGCTACAGCAGATTTTAACAGAGATGGATGGTTGGACTTATTTATAACAACTATAACTACAAAAGGANAAAAGAAGTCGATTCCTAGAGCTCGAAATATTCTTTTCTTAAACCAAGGAGACGGAACTTTTAAAGATCAAAGTTTCGCTTTTGGAATTGGACGAGCTGAATCTTTTAGTACAGGAATAAGTATTGGGGATTTTAATCTTGACGGTTATCCAGATGTTTATGTAGGTAACTATTTCACTGACTATGACGGAGGACTTAAAGAAATAAGTGATGCAACTATTGTAAATGCGGGCCGAACAGCTAAAGGATATTTATATGAGAATAGAAAAGGNAAGAAATTAGTTGAGGTGTCAAAAAAATATAATTTGGATCACAGAGGTTTTAGTTTCGGGGGAATTTTTACTGACTTTGATAATGACCATGACCTTGATCTTATTGTAAATAACGATTTTGGATACAANGCAAAACCAAATTATCTTTTAGAAAACTTATATCCTGAGAAAAAATTTCGATATGTAGAAGACAAATATAAAATGGATTTGAGGATAAATGCAATGGGAGGAGCAACTGCTGATATTAATGCAGATGGATTCTTAGATTATTTCATTACCAATATTCGNTTTAATCGTTTTATGATTCAAAATCCGGTTGATAATATTTTTGTAGATATGGCGGAAACTTTAGGTACACAATTTTTTACCATAAGCTGGGGTGCTAATTTTAACGATTTTGATCATGATGGTGATATTGATCTTTTTGTTTCTAATGGAGATCTAAATCCCAACTGCGTTCCTATGTATAATTTTTTCTTTGAAAATCAAGGTTCATTNTACGAAGAACANAGCTCTAAATTTGGACTTAAGGACTATGGAGTCGGTCGAGGTTCTGCTATTTTTGATNTAGAAAATGATGGGGATATGGATATTCTAGTAGTTTCACAANAACCAATAAGGCCCTATGGTCCTCCCTCAATCACAAGGCTTTACAAAAATGAAATGGCCTCTGGAAATTATCTGAAAGTAAAATTAAAGGGAAATGCTTCTACTCCTTCAGCTTTTGGATCAAGGCTTAAACTATTTGCAGATTCATTATTCATAAACCATGAAATTGATGGTGGTAACACTTCTCATTTGTCTCATAATAGTAGAATTGGACATTTTGGCCTTGGTTATAGAGCCAAAGTAGACTCGCTTCAAGTTCAATGGCCAGGAGGTAAAACTCAAATACTTTATGATATTCCTGTAAATCAAACAATTCAAATNGANGAAAAAGCGACATTTAAAAAAAGTNGAGATACATTTTATTGGTGGATTTTTATTTCAATATTTNTTGGGATCTTACTTTTTATCAAACTTCAAAAAAAATATCNTACAAATTAAATTGTAAATTGAAGCCTGAACGATGAAATGGTTATTGATGATGATGAAAAATATNCTAAGCTACTTACCTATAATTTTATTTTGTTNTTGTCAAAATGTTCCAATTTCTGAGGAACTATATTTTAAGTTAAACACACAAATTTTCCCAAGTGAAGGAGGAAGTATAGCCCTTAAAGATGGCTTATATAAGTTTAATACTGTCAGAACCATTCATGCTAAACCAAATGAAGGATGGATTTTTGACCGGTGGGAGGGTATTATCAGCGGGTTAAATAATCCTACTGACATTGTTTTTTATGGGGATCATGATATACGTGCGGTATTTGTTCAAGATACTTTTGGAGTTCGAACATTGGCCGGAGGAAAGGGTAAAGGCGTAGATATGAATCAATTTAATTATCCAACTGGCATTGCATTCGACAAAGATGAAAATCTTTATGTAAGTGATATGAACAATCATAGAATTCAGAAATGGTTAAAAGGCTCTACAGTGGGCGAAACTGTTGCTGGAGGAAATGATTATGGTTCTGAATCAAATCAACTCAATGAACCCGGTAAAATAGTTTTAGATGCATTGGGATCAATTTATATAGCGGATACAGAAAATCATCGAATTCAAAAATGGTATCAAGGAGCATCTCAAGGTCAAACTGTTGCTGGAGGAAATGGTCCAGGAGATAATCTNAANCAGCTAAATACTCCTTATGGAATAGCTTTNGATAAAGACGGATTTTTATATGTTTCAGAAATTGAAAATCATCGNGTTTTACGTTGGAATCCAAACACTAAAAAAGGAACAGTAGTTGCTGGAGGAAATGGATTAGGAATAGAATCTAACCAACTTGCTTTCCCTATGGGAATAATATTAGACAATAATAAAAACCTTTACATTGCTGACACCTACAATCACAGAGTNCAAATGTGGGCTCCTGAATCAACAGAAGGTGTAACTGTTTTAAATTTTGACGATATTGAGTTAGAAAGTTTTAATTATTTCTCTGGGATTACAATAGATAACAATAACAATCTCTACCTCTCAGATTATGAAAATAGACGTATAATTGANTTNNACTTAAATGACAGAAGTTTAAAAATTGTAGCAGGTGGAAATGATGATGGAAATGCAGCCAATCAATTATCTCATCCATTTCAAATAGTTTCTAAAACTGGCGATTTTATTTTAATTGCAGATGCTAAAAATAATAGAATTCAAAAATGGAAACTTAACNATTAAATCATCATNTTAAAATTTTAAANTAATTAGATAATTACTTATTTTCTAATCGGAGATATTGAATAATTAAAACTTAAATTTTCTGGTTTGATTTTATACTCTTCGTGAGGTTGTTTTCCCCAACTATCATCTCCCCCAACACCCATTTGCCTATAGTTAATATTTAGATTGANGAGTGGTCTTTTATTAATATCATAGGTATGGGTTTGTGTTTTTCTATTTCCTCCATCAAAATCGTCATTATATTGATGATGGGAACTAAACTCAAAAACATTAGAAGCTTCTATGATAATACCATTTCCTTCTGAATTACTAAGAGAAAGCCACCTTGTATCAGTCCTATTGCCATTTTCCTGGGGTCTTATGTATGGAAAATACATTTGTGAAACTTTATAATTATAAAGTCCTACAAGGGAAGATGTTTTTCTGTCTTGATAATTTTCATGTGGTCCACGTCCATACCATTTAACATTATCGTATGATTCATTAATTATAAAATTAGTNCCAAATAATGGGAGGATCGGTAATTTATTAGATATCTCTGATAAAGAAGTTTTGACATTAATTTTTCCATTTGTATTTACATTATATATTACTTCAACAAATCCTTTAACATTTGGCATATANTACTTGGTCTTTACCTCTACTCCATCACTTTTAAAATTTTTAACTCTAATATTCTCAAAGTCTTGTTTTTTTGATGCTTGTTTCCAAACCTTTAATTTAAAGGGCATTGAGAATCCATAATCATTATCTATTGGGGCGCGCCAAAAGTTTGGTTTTATCCCTTCTAAAAGAATATTCTCATTCCCATAGTTTATTTCAATTAATCTTCCGTTTTCTTTATTAAATGACACTTTAAACCCCTCACCTATTAAGTCTAATCTCTTTTTATTTTGAGTTATTTTGATTGATTTCTTATCTAATTTTTCATTTAGAGAAGCCCTTGTTCCACCAAGAAAAAATTGATCATAAGCAACTGAATAGTCTTTAGGAATTAAATCTTCATTAAATTTCTTTTTCGCATAAATATTGAGGTGATATTCCCCTAATTCATCGATTTCTGGGATATCTATTTTTATCAGTTTTGATTTGTATGGTGCTAAATCAAACTCTTTTATTCTTCCAATANAAATTTGATTCCCATTTTTTAAAAGTTTCCATTCAAAGTAGAATTCATTTAAGTTCTTAAAATCATATTTATTTGAAATTAAAATTTCCTTCCTTTCAATACTCTCCATTTTAAATTTAATGCTCTGATATACTTTTTTTACTTCCTTAAGTGAGGGGTGTGAGGATCTATCAGGATTAACTAGTCCATTATTACAAAAGTTTTTATCATTTTGATAATTTTCACCTCCTAAATCACCGCCATATGCCCAATATTCTTCTCCTGCCTCATTCTTTGATAAAATACCTTGATCCACCCAATCCCAAATAAATCCACCTTGCATTATATCGTAAGTTTCAATTAAATCCCAATATTCTTGTAGATTTCCAACACTATTNCCCATTGCATGTGCATATTCACATAAAATCAATGGACGAGTNGGATTATTTTCTNCGTAATTCTTCATCTGCTCAATAGTAGGATACATAGGTACCTGNATATCTGTATTTGAATATTTTGTTGCACCCTCATATTGAACTGGTCTTGAATTGTCATTATTTTTTAACCAATCATAGGTTGAAAAGAGATTTTCTCCATTACCAGCTTCATTTCCTAAAGACCAAATAACTATTGAAGGGTAATTTTTATCTCTCTCATACATTCTTTTAGTTCTGTCAAGATGCATATTTTTCCATTTTGGTAAATATGCAGGATGAATTGCTTTTCCTTTAGGGTATTTGTCAAGCCCTTGATTTGTAGTTCCCATTCCATGTATTTCGATGTTTGCCTCATCAATGACATAAAATCCGTATTTATCACACATTCTATAGAAAAAAGGATTTTTTGGATAATGNCTACATCTAATNGAATTAATATTATTCTTTTTCATTAATTCCAAATCTTTAATTAAAAGGTNTTCACTAACTACATGTCCATTCTTCTCGTGATGGTCGTGAAGGTTTACACCCTTCATNAGGATAGGTTTNCCATTTACTAAAAATTGATTATTCTTGATTTCTATATTTCTAAATCCAANACTAATTCTTGTNGCTTGAACTTCTTCTTCATTNATTTCTATNAATAGATCATAAAGGTNGGGTGACTCTGCAGTCCANTGTNTTACGCCTGAGATTAATTTTTNAAAGGTTNANTTATTNATACCAAGGTCTANTTTTATATTTTTTTCTTCTTTGAATATCTCCTTATTATCNNNAAGTAATTTAACTGTNATTTTNGCNCTTCTGGTNTTTAAAGTATTATTATTTGAGTNAATTNTTAAATCTACTTTGAAATCTCCATCTTTAAATTGATTTATCAAGTCAGCTTTTACCTTAAAATCTTTCAGACTAACTTTATTTTGAGCACGCAGATAAACATCTCTTTCAATACCAGATAATCTCCAAAAATCTTGATCTTCCATGTAGCTGGCATCAGACCATCGCATGACTTGAACAGAAAGTTTATTTTTCCCTTCTACAAGATAATTTGTAATGTTAAATTCAGCTGGGGTTTTACTTCCTTCACTGTATCCTAACTTCTCACCGTTTAGCCAGATATACATAGCACCACTAACCCCTTCAAAATGTAAATAGATGTCTTTACCTGACCATTCATCTGAAATTTCAAAAAGTTTAATATATGATCCATTGTTATTTTGTTCATGAGGAATAAATGGGGGATTTGGGGGGAACATATATTTTTTATTTGTATAAAATGGAATTCCATATCCCTTTAATTCCCAATTTGACGGCGTTTCAATTAAATTCCAATTAGAAAAATTGTACTCATTAGCATAAAATCTTTTTGGTCTTGATTTTACATCACTTGAATAATAAAAATGCCATTTTCCATTTAATGACTTATAATAAGATGAGTTTTTCCAGTCCTGATTAATTAAAGCCTCATTAGAGCTTTTATAACTATAAAATGTTGCAGTTGGTTCTTCTCTATTTATCTCAAATATTTCAGGATTTTCCCATTCTGGGTTATTCCAAACAACATCATCTGAGTAATTAAATTGCTTAAAGTCATTCCCTTGCGATAGGATTTCTTTGGGAAAAAATACAAGGAAAAAAAATAAAATATTTATTGTTTTTTTATGAATTATCATTTTTTTTAAAATCATTTAAAATATTTTTATTGGTAAAAAGAATTGAGGTGAGCATTAGTTTAATTAGAGCTTTTTTATTTTAATATTTCTGAACCATAAATTACTTCCATGATCCTGTAAACCAATATATCCCTTTTTATATTTCCCATAATCAGGAAAATTATCCCACTTGCCTGAATTTCTTTTTTCATACCATTGTTCAGTCCATGGAATAAAGGATAATACTTTTTTATCATTTAGCCAATGTTCTACATTATTGGATGTAAAAATAATCCTACTACTGTTCCATTTTCCAGGTGGGTAGAGTACTTTTTGTGTTGTATCTGGAACGTGCATGGCATAGTCAGCCGCAGTAAGTTGCCAATCCTTTAATTCATAATCGTGAATTTCAGCATAGTTTTCATCGTCCAACAATTGATATTCTGGAGCCATGTCGGCAAATCCACCATAACCTTCTTTTATATGATAATAAATACCACTGTTACCCCCTTTGGGAATCTTCCATTCTAAATAAAGTTCAAAATTTTCAAATTCTTCATCCCCATACATAATATCTCTATTTCCTTTATAATCATAATCCTGCTCAAGGATTTGTTTTGTGTTAAAAGTCAAAACACTGTCT
>NHJS02000002.1 GCA_002169115.2 bacterium TMED221
CCTATTACTGAAGTTGAGGGTTTAATAAATATTATTGGGTTTTCTGGCATATTTTCGCTATATTCTGGCAAACCCATCTCTGCAGCATGTTTGGCATAATTTTTAGCTATTGCAACTACCTTGGAAGGTAATACTGGAGCTAACAATTCAATCTCCTCAAGATCGTAGACTTCTTCTGTGTTTTCCCAAACTACAAATGGAGACCCATCATATCTTGTAACCTTACCTTCATGAAGGTCGCCATAAAATATTTCATTCTCGTATTTTGCTCTAACTATTTGCATATAAATACCTTATTGAACCCTCGTTATATGGGACTATGTTAAAAAATTAAACACAGTACTCAAATGGGCACCTTGCAATTTTTCCTTAGAACATATGTTAAGAACGTCATCAGTTAATTCTCCAGTATTATCTTCAGTAATTCTGAGTAAACCAAGAACTAGGTGAAAATCATGAGTTGTGGGAGCTCTGCCAAAGTGGGATGCCCTAAATAGAATTAGGTTAACAATTATTGTGCTGATTAATTTTTTCTTTGGATGGCTTGACCAGAGCGCATTATCTTTATTAACAATCTTCATGGCAAACCCACTGTCTGGCCCAACATTACCATACTGTTCAAAATCAGGCTTTACTGTTTCAGCTGGTCTTGATGGCATTCTGCGTGGAACTGGCATACTCGTTTCAGATTTATTCTCTTGAAATTGTATTTTTATATTTGGTTCTTGAGACATTAAATTAATGTTATATAATTTTTAAAATTATCGTCTTGACCATTAACTATCTCCAGGTATTTAGTTCTAATTTTTGAAGTAACTTCACCGACAGTTCCATCGGAGATTTTATTAGAGTCTACAGAAACGACACCCACTATTTCGGTTGCTGTTCCTGTAAAGAAAATTTCATCTGATGCGATTAAGTCTTCAGGGCTGAGGTCTTGCTCTACTACTGGTATGTCCAGGTAATTAGCAATTTCTATAACCATTTTTCTTGTTATCCCACCAAGTGCGCCAGTCTCAATTGATGGAGTTAAGAGTTGATCATTTTTATAAATAAAAATATTTTGTCCACTACCTTCAGCGACAGTCCCATTGTCACTCAGCATAATTGCATCATCAAAACCTTCTTTAACTGCATCTATTTTTGCTAAAGTCGAGTTCATATAACCACCTACACCTTTAGCAAAAGGTTTAAAACTTTTTGGACTAATTCTCTGCCAGTCAGAAATACAAACATTTACGCCTTGGCTTCCTGCGTCGTCACCAAGGTAGGCTCCCCACTCCCAAGCTGCGATAGCTACTCTTACAGGTATGTCTTGTGGAAGCAACCCCATTTCTCCGTCACCAAAGAAAACTAATGGTCTAATGTATGCAGACTTAAGCTTATTGACTTTCACTATTTCTTTAATTGCATTAGATATAACATTTTTATTGAAAGGTATTTCTAGATTATAAGCTTCTGCCGATCTGTATAGTCGATCAACATGGTCATCTAAGAATTGTACTGAAGTGCCTTTTTCAGTTTCTCTAGCTCTCATTCCTTCAAAAACGCCTGTACCGTAATGTAGAGTGTGTGTCATAACACTAACATTTGCATTATCCCACTCAACAAGTTCACCATCTAGCCAAATAAATTCTGATTTTTTCATTATTAAATACAAATACTACACCTTTTATTCAATGAAGCCATAAAAAATACTATTATTCAAATATGAAATCTTTTATAGCATCAGGATTTGGTGCTGGAATCTTGTGGAGAACTTTTTTTGGAGAAAAAAAAGGCGGAGGTTCTTTTGCATCATTAGTTTTCGTTGGAATAATTTATTTTTTACAGTTAGAAATTATTTGGTTATTAATAATTTTTATTTCTTTAACAATTATTTACTTTATATCCGTAGATGATATTTCTGCTTCAAATGATCCTAGTTGGATAACTCTAGATGAAATAGTAGGAATGAGTTTTGCTTCTTTAGCTTCTCCCTCAGAATTATTACCTCTTTTGACAGGATTTATAATATTTAGAGCTTCAGATATTTTAAAAACACCAAAAATTGTTGCTCAAATGGAGGAAATTCCAGGTAAAAAAGGTGTTCTCTATGACGATTTAGCTGCTGGGGGTTTCGGTTTGCTTGGAGCAGTAATAGTTAATCAGATTATGAACTTATCTCTTTAAGTAATAGTTCTTTTGCAACTGACGGATTAACTTGACCTTTTGAAATTTTTATAATCTGACCAACTAAAAACCCTATCAACTTTTCTTCTCCATTTGCAATACGTTCTAAAACTTCTGAATTGTTTTCAATGACTTCCTCTACAATTTTGCTTATTTCTTCTATATTGTTTTCTTGAATAAGATTATTTTCGGAAGCAAATTCTTCAGGAACTATCTCTTGTTCTATTAAGTTTGCAAGTATTTCTTTACCAGAAGTGAAGGAGATTTTATCTTCTTTGACGAGCAGTATTATTTCACTAAGATTTTTTGCTGTTACCCAATTAGGAAGGTCCTTTATTTCTAATTTTCTTAATTGGCCCTGAAGCTCTCCAGTTACCCAGTTAAATGAAGATTTAGAATCACCTGTTATCTCTGTAATACTCAGGTATAGATCACCTATCCAATTTTTATTTTTTCCAAGATTGTTGGCATCTTCTATACTTAAACCAGTCTCAATAAACATTTTTCTCTTTTGTGAGGGCAACTCTGGAATTATTTTTTTAATTTCATTTACAAAGTCATTACTTAAGATCATATTTGGAATATCTGGATCTGAAAAATATCTATAGTCCGCACTTCCCTCTTTAGATCTCATTGAACTTGTTACTTCTTTTTTCTCATCCCAGTGCCTAGTTTCTTGAATAATATTTTCTTCAGCAATTAGCATCTTTGTTTGTCGTGATATTTCATATTCTATTGCTTTCTCTAGAGATTTAAGAGAGTTCATATTTTTTATTTCAACTTTTGTCCCCAACTCTTTATCCCCTTCATGTGCAACAGATATATTTGCATCAAACCTTAAGTTGCCTTTTTCTAACTTTCCTTCTGATATGTCCAAATCGATTACTAGTTGACGGAGTTCCTCGATATAAGCAACTGCTTCCTTGGAAGATTTAATCAATGGTTTTGTCACAACTTCAACTAGTGGTATGCCTGCTCTATTGAAATCAAGATGTGTACTAGTAGCTGAATCTATTCGTCCTGAACCAATATGTGTACTTTTGCCCGTGTCTTCTTCCATGTGTACACGTTCAATTTCCACAGTTCCAAATTCACCATCTACAACAATTTCTAGAGATCCTTCTGTGCCAACAGGTAGGTCAAATTGTGAAATTTGATAGTTTTTAGGTAAATCTGGATAAAAGTAGTTTTTTCTGTGAAACATTCCATCATTCGTGATACTGCAATTAGTACTTAATGCTAAAAGGGTTATAAACTCAATAGCTTTTTTGTTTGGGACAGGTAAGGAACCTGGTAAACCCAAACAAGTTGGACATAAACTTTCATTTGGTGATTCTGTATCAAGAACATGGCACCTACAAAACATTTTAGAATTTGTTTTCAACTCCACATGGGTTTCCATTCCTATCGTTGGGATAATACTCAAGAAACAACTCCGTTAATTACTGGTTTATCGCTGAATGCTACTAATGACTCAAGAGATTCAGAAAAATCTAATAATGTATTATCAGTATTTGAAGGACTCATTATTTGAACAGACAGAGGGAGTCCCTGTGAAGATAGGCCAGTTGGGATACTTATTGCTGGCATGCCTACTAAGTTGGCCGGGATTGTGCATAAATCTGACATATACATCTCTAATTGATTATCAGATTTTTCTCCAAACTTAAATGGGTCTGAAGGAGTTGTTGGAGATATTAGATAATCAACATCTTCATAAACATCTGTAAATTCTTTTTTCATCATCGATCTAGCTTTTAATGCTTGGCCGTAATAGGCATCATAATATCCAGCAGACAGAGCGTACGTTCCTAANAGTATTCTCTTTTTAACTTCTGGTCCAAAACCATTAGCNCGAGTAAGCTCCATCATCTCTGAACTTGTGCTNCCTGNAACTCTNTTTCCATATCNTACGCCATCAAATCTNGANAGNTTTGCNGAACACTCAGCAGGAGCAATNAGNTAATAAATACTGATAGACATTTTNGTCAAAGGAAGAGAAACTTCAANAATTTCGTGACCTTCTGCCTCCAGCAATTTAGCNACTTTGTGAACTTCTTTTTTGGCATCTTCAGATATNCCATCTTCCATAAGCTCTTTAATNATNCCTATTTTTGCATTTTTTNATTTTGGTTGTTTAGCTTTACTTTCTATTAACGAAGTTGCATCAGACGGGTCATGACCTTTCATAGAATTAAAAATTAACCTTGCATCTTCAACATGATTTGTTATTGGGCCTATTTGATCTAAAGATGATGCAAATGCGACCAATCCAAATCGTGAAACTGTTCCATAAGTTGGTTTAAATCCAACAACTCCGCAAAATGATGCAGGTTGCCTAATGGAACCTCCCGTATCACTTCCTAGAGATGCAATAGCTGAGCCAGCTGATACAACTGCAGCAGAACCTCCTGAGGATCCACCTGGAACTCTTGATGTATCCCAGGGATTTTTTGTTGGACCAAAAGCTGAATTTTCAGTTGAAGAACCCATGGCGAATTCATCTAAGTTGGTCTTTCCAGTAAATAAAGCACCTTCATTTTTTAGTCTTGTGATTACCGTTGCATCATATGGAGAAATGTAATTTGATAACATTTTTGATGAACAAGTAGTTGCATAACCTGAAATATTAATATTATCCTTAATTGCAATTGGAATACCGTCAAGATTTCCTAAATTTTTACCTTTTTCGTAACGCTTATCTGAATTGAGGGCTTTTTTAAGATTTTCTTCTTGAAACAGTTCTAAGTGACCGTGAATAATAGATTCGGTGATAGCAGCTCGTTCAAAGGTCTCAGCATAAAGTTCGGAGGGTTTAAGTTCTTTATTTTTGAATAATTGATTTATTTGTGAAATCGGAAGTTTATAGTTAGCCATTATTAGTCCAATGAGGGTGGGACAACAAATTGACCATCTTTGGATTCTGGTGCATTACTTAAAGCTTCTTTATGAGTAAGTGATTTAGATGCAATATCTTCTGCTAAGTTTAATGACATACCAAGTGGATGAATGCTGATTTTATCATCTGGTAAATCCATTTTGCTTAATGCATCGAAATGTTCGATTATCATAGAAAGATCACTCTCTAATCTATCTTCTTCTTCCTGATTAAGTTTGATTGATGCCAATTTAGCAACATTTTTAATATCTATTTTGTCTGCCATTTCAAAAACCTTTTAAGTACCTAACGATTGACTCATATGATTCTACTATTTGACTCGTATTAACAAATTCATCTGGGGAATGGGCAAGCAGAGGATCTCCGGGTCCATAATTTACAGCTGGTATATTTTCTTGTGAAAATCTTGCTATATCAGTCCAAGCCTGTTTTGGGGTAACATCTGCACCTGTAATTTTTATGAAATCTTTAACTTTCTGGGATTCAAGATTTGGTAGTGCACCATTTGAAGAATTTTTTATTTTGATAGCTCCATATTTCGCAAATGTATCAGCTAAAAATTTGGAGGCTTCGGCTTCGTTTTGTGTTGGCAAAAACCTAAAATTTATATTCAAGTTCACGTGTGAAGGAATAACATTGTTGGCTGAACCACCTGATATAGTCGTAACTGTAATGATTTGTTTAAAAAGTAAACCATCGATAGTATGCTCTTCTATTTGGTTTTCATTAATAAATCCAACTACTTCTGACAATTTCAATATTGGGTTCTCCCCCATCCATGGCCTTGCTGAATGTGATGATTTTCCATCTATCTGAAGATCAGCATTTACAGATCCTAGACAGCCTAGTTGTACTTCTCCATTTGTTGGTTCTAGTATTACGGCAAATTCTAAATTGAAATCACTTTTTAAGATTGGCATTAATAATTCAAGTCCATTATTAACCATTGGTCCTTCTTCTGCTGTATAAAAAACGGCAACAATGTTCTCAAAATTACTCGTTAAAACTTCTAACATAACGGCAATTCCAGCTTTCATGTCAACTGAGCCTCTTCCGTAGACCTTTGAGGTGTCTTCAATAACTACCTGGGTTGGGTCAAATGGTACCGTATCTACGTGTCCAACGAGTGCAATGTTAGAATCTGAAGATGGATAATGAGCTATTATTCCTCCATTATTTCTAATGATTTCCCCTGAAAATTCTGAATTTATTAAATAGTTCTCTATGAAATCTAGTATTTTATTCTCATCACCAGTTACAGATTTTATAGCAATTAACTCTTCTGTTAATTTATCTAACTTCAAACTTGAACTCCAAAGGTCCTTAAAGCATCATTGAGTGATGTTTTCTGATTTGTTGATTCTTTTCGTTTCCCGATTATTAAAGCACATGGAGTATTAAATTCTCCACTTGGAAATACTTTAGGTCGTGTTCCTGGTATCACCACTGAGTTCTCAGGTACCAGTCCTTTGTATTCTTTTGGTTCCTCACCAGTCACGTCAATAATTGGAGTTGTACCTGTAATGGTTACATTTGCACCAATAACAGCTCCTTTTTCAATTTTGACTCCCTCTACAATGATTGACCTAGATCCGATAAAAGCACCATCTTCAATGATTACTGGCATTGCACTAGGTGGCTCTAGTACTCCTCCAATTCCAACTCCTCCTGACAAATGTACATTTCTACCAATTTGAGCACAAGATCCAACAGTTGCCCATGTGTCAACCATTGTCCCAGAGCCAACGTAAGCCCCTATATTTACAAAACCTGGCATGACAACAACTCCAGGTTCACAAAAACCTCCGTACCGAACAACGCCAGGTGGAACTACCCTAATCTTTAATTCTTCATAATTTTTTTTAGGTGTAATCTTGTCATAATATTCAAGTTCACCAGACTCAATGATTTCTAAGTTTTTAACTGAGAAGTAATATAGAATCGCAGTTTTGACCCATTCATTAACGACCCAGTCATTTTCAATAGGTTCTGCAACTCTAATTTTTCCATTATCTAATAGTTGAATTACATTCTCAATTACTGTGACATCACTTGTTGTTACATTATTGATGTCTATTCCTTCGATTTTATCCTTAAAATTTTCCATAATTTGTATTGGTCTCTTTTTAGTTATTAGATAATATTTTAGTGTATGAAAAAGAACACTTATAGACTTATTTTTCTTTCTTTGACTTTGTTATTAATGCTTACTGTCTTTATAGGGGTGAACTTTTATCAAGATAATGATGAAACTGTTGACCTTCCCTCAGTAATAGAGGGTGTTTCTCCCTTACCTAACTACCAAGTACCACAACAAACTTCAATAGAAATTAACTTGCCAGTTGATTATGAAATTGTATTAATTGTAAATAATTACATAATTCCTTCATCTGAAATAATGAATGTTGAAGCTACCGGTGTGTTCATATGGAAACCTGGACCAAATAAAACTTTTGAAAGCTGGAATCCTGGTGAACAGAACATCCGAATCACATGGAGTAAGGTTGTTGGGCTACCTGACGTCGGTGAATTTTCTTGGAAGTTTTATATTAATAATTAGATAATTAAATCTAGTAATTCATTTTCAGATAAAATTTCTACCTTAAGCTCGACGGCTTTCTTGTACTTTGAACCTGGATTACTACCTGAAATAAGAAAATCTGTATTTTTTGATATTGATGTTGTTACAGAACCTCCATTTTTTTCAATTAAATTTATAAAGTCTTGTCTGTTTGAATTTTGGAGGGTTCCAGTTATAACGAAAGTTTTTCCACTGAGCTCACTATCAATAACGGTATTAATTTCCTCAAAATTAAATCCCTTTTCTTGAAGGGTATTAAGTGTAAGTAGGTTTTTTTCAACTAATTTCCATTCATTTAAGGAATTAATAACACTCACTGAAATTCCGTGTATCTTTTCTAAATCTTCAGAGTTAGCCTCTAAAATTTTATCAATTGAGCCAAAGTTTTGAATTAGCAAATTAGCAGTCCTTTTACCAATAAAGCGAATACCTAGAGCTGTTAGCAGTCTTGATGGGGGTGATTTAATTGATTTTTCAATAGATGTAATTAAGTTTGATGCTTTTTTATCTTCCCACTGAGGTAACTTTATGAGATCTTCATATTTGAGACTGAAAATATCTTCAACTTCTTTAATTAAATCAAATGTTAATAAAGACTCGATAGTTTCTTTACCCATTCCATCTATTTCAAGACCTGTTCGAGAGGCAAAAAATATAATCGATTCTTTTTTAGCAATCTTACAAGACGTTCCCCCACTACATCGAGGAACTTTCTCATCTTGTATAAAATTAATTTTAAATTCTCCACATGGACAACCAGAAGGCATATTCCATTTAGTTTGTGATCCATCTCGTCTTTTGTCTAATGAACTAACAACCTCAGGTATAACATCCCCAGCTCTACGAACTACTACATGATCATTAATCCTTAAATCCTTTCTACTTATCTCATCAGGATTATGCAGCGATGCAAAGGATACAAGAGCTCCACCTACATTGACAGGCTCTAAAACAGCAACTGGAGTTATGGCACCTGTTCGACCTGTTTGCAACTTGATATCTAAAAGCTTTGTTGTTTGCTCCTCTGCTTGAAACTTAAAAGCAACAGCCCAGCGTGGAGACTTTGCAGTAAATCCTAATTCATCTTGTATAGCTGTTGAATTAACTTTCATTACAACTCCGTCTATTTGATAAGCATAATTACTTCGTTTATTTTCAATTCTTTGCAATGTACTTTGAATATCTTTAATGGAATTAGTTAAATACACTGAGTTGGTCTCAAATCCATACTTTTTTAATAGGTTCGTTTGCTCTTCATGTGATGAAAATGCATCCTGATTCGTGTGATCGATTAACTGATACGCCAATAACCTGATGTCTCTTTTAGAAGTAATAGACGAATCTTTTTGTCTTAATGATCCTGCCGCAGCATTCCTTGAATTAATAAAAGCTGATCCTCCCTCACTTCTGATTTTTGCCATTAATGACTTGTCATCTGGAGTTGGGTTTTTTAAAAATTTAAGACGTTTGAGTAATTCCTCATCCTTTTTTCTTTTTTTATTTAGCGCATTAAAACTTTCTGTTGGCATGTATATTTCGCCTCTGATTTCAATTTCACCCTTAGTAAGTGTGTTTAATCGTAATGGCAAGTTCATGATGGTCTTTACGTTGTGTGTAACATCTTCTCCAATGATTCCATCACCACGTGTAAGCCCTTGCTGAAGAATTCCGTCTTTATAGGTAATAGAAATTGCTAGACCATCTATTTTTGGTTCAAGTGAAATTGGATAGAGTTCTTTGTCAGTTATTTTTTTGAGTCTTTCAAACCATTTTGTAATATCATTAATGCCTTCTGCGTTATCTAAACTATACATTCTCTGTCGATGCTCAATTTGGTCAAAAGCATTATCTGGTGTTCCCGTAACTCTCTGGGTGGGTGAATACTCTTTTATCTCACTTGGATGCTTAATTTCATATTGCTTTAGTTCATTAAATAATTTATCGTATTCACCATCAGACATGATTGGTTTATTCAGTACATAATATGCATGTTCAGCTTGAGATAGCTCTTCAATAACTTTGTCTACATCCTTACCATTCATACCGTTAATGCCTCATTGAGCTTTGAAGTAATTCTTCCTCCGCCAATAAGTTTTGTGCCGGTATATAAAACACCAAACTGACCAGGGGCTACTCCATATGTTGGTTCCAATAGAGTTACTTCAAGAGAATGTTCTGAGAGCATTTTTATCGTACAAGGTAAATCTTCAGAATTATATCTAGTTTGGATTGTGAGGTTATCATTTACTATATCATTCACAAAGGAAACATCTTCAAGATAAAAGCTAGCTGTTAACAAATCTTTCTTATCACCTACAAATACTTTTTTATTTCGTACATCTATTTTTGTAACATATTTTGGAGCACCTTGTCCTCCTGGAATCCCTTTTCGTTGACCAACAGTAAACTCGTGAACACCGCTGTGCTGACCCATAGTCGAACCATCACTATTAACAATTTCGCCTGAAGTAGAAATATCAATTCTTTTATCTACAAAATTTCTGTAATTCTTTTTTCCCACAAAACAAATATCTTGACTATCTTTCTTAAATGCAGTTTTTAATCCTAAATCAGCAGCTATTTGCCTTACTTCAGGTTTAGATATCGTTCCAAGCGGGAACATGACGTGTTCAAGTGTCGATGAGGTAAGCATATGTAGTACATAAGACTGATCTTTATCAAGATAATCAGCCTTGTGAAGTTCAAAGGTTTTATCTTTTTCAACTACCTTTGCGTAATGTCCCGTGGCGACTTTGTCGCAATTTAGTTTTTTAGCTTGTTTTAAAAAGTGATCAAACTTGACTGATCTATTGCATTCAACACAAGGATTAGGTGTCAAACCCCTTGCATACATGTCAATGAAGTTATCTACGACTTTTTCAGAAAATGATTCTGTGTAATCTAATACATAATAAGGAATATCAAGCTTAGCCGCGACTTTTCGAGCATCTTCACTATCTGAAGCCGTACAGCATCCTGTTTCAGGCATTTCCCCATTAGGTCCCTCCCACAATTTCATAGTGACACCAATCACTTCATGACCCTGAGATTTAAGGAGTCCAGCAACTACAGATGAATCCACTCCTCCACTCATAGCGACTAAGACTCTCATTTCATACCCTCTATTGAAGCGATAACTATCTCAGCAGCATGGATACCATCTCCCTTTTTACTATTCCAACCAAAACTAAATCTCAAATGGCTATTAATAACATCACTGGATATTTTCATTGATTGAAGCACGTGTGAAGGTTTCTGTGCACCGCTAGCACAAGCAGAGCCTCTTGAAACTCCTAATCCCTGAAGATCGAGAGAAACCATTAGAGTCTCAGAGTTGAAACCTTTAAATTGAATATTTGAGATATGTTCTAATCGATCAACATCATCACCTAAGACAATAATATCTTGGGAATTTTTAAGGATTTCCTCAAATTCTTGACGTTCATTGCGTATTTTTTCATTTTGAGAAATTATATTTTGTTGTTGCTCGTCTAGTGCAGCTGATAAACTTGCTACACCAGAAACATTCACAGTACCTGCTCTTCTTTCAAGTTCCTGCTTTCCTCCATGAAGAAAACTAGGAAGTTTGACTTCAGAACTTAAAAACATAATTCCTATACCTTTTGGTCCTCCAATTTTGTGACCAGATATAGCGGCACTTTGGATGCCTAAGTTGTGAAAGTCTAATTTAGTAGTAGCGACCGCTTGAACGACATCCGAATGAAATATTAGTTTCGAATTTAAAGCTTTTAAGCCTTGTGCTATTTCCTTGACTGGTTGTATTATTCCTGTCTCATTATTAGCTAACATTATCGATACAATTTCTGTGTTTGAATTTACAGCTTCTAAAACATCTTTAGTTTCTATCACACCTCTGTTATCACAGGGCACTAAATTTACTTTGTACCCTAGAGACTCAACCCATTCCGCAGAAGCAAGAACAGCCTCGTGCTCAATTTCAGAAGTAACTAATTCTGCACTTTTATTTTTATTGTTGATGAATGGCATTTTAATTATCCAATTATCAGCTTCGGTACCTCCACTTGTAAATGTTATCTCTTTTGGAGCTGCACCAAAATGACCTGCAATGTTATCACGTGAATCTTCAAGAATATTTTTAGCTTTTCTTGAAAGTGCGTGTCCGCCTGACGAGTTTGCGAAGGCCTCTGCCTCAGTTTTTTTATATGCTTCAAATGCAACATCTCTCATGGGAGTAGTGGCAGCATGGTCTAAATAAAGATATTCATTTTTTTTCATATTTATTTATTCTACTTATGAAGTAATATTGTTTAACAGACAATGAGTAAAACAATTAGCGTATCAACAATTATCGATAAATCGCTTAATGACGTATGGAGTGAAGTATCTATCCTTAAAAATCATACAAACTGGATGAAAGATGCAGTAAACATTGAGTTTTTAGATGAGAAAACACAAGGACTAGGTACCAAAATGAAAGTATTAACAAAAGTAGGTCCAATTAAATTATTTGACTATATGACTGTTACTGAGTGGATTGATAAGAAATCAATAGGAGTAGATCATGTTGGCATTGTCACCGGAAAAGGTAAGTTTACATTAGAGGAGCTAAGTAGTGAGCAGACAAAATTCACCTGGAAAGAAACATTAAAATTTCCAATTTATTTGGCTGGACCAATGGGAGAATTTTTTGGGGCGCCTGTGTTGAAACTAATCTGGAAAAATAACCTAAAAGGATTGAAGGATTTATTTGAAAATGAAAAATAAAATAACCTTTTTATCGCTAGTTTTATTAATTTTTATAGGTTGTAGTTCTGAAGAAACATCAACTGAAGAAAACACCGTTAACAATGAAAAGGGCGAACTTATTATCTCGAAGGGCTTGGGCAAAACTTCAGAGATATTTGTTTCGAACTGGAATAAATTAGTTTCTTCTATTGCTGAGGATGAACAAACAAACGACTTCTTTTCTATGAATCCAGACGAAGTTAAATGGACCAGTCTTGAAAAAGATACATTATATTATGAATTTGGAAATCTTGAAAATCCTGAAACTATTTTTGTAATCAATTTAAAAATTGATAAAGAAAATAATACCGTCACACAAATTGAGTTTTTTGCCCCTACCTCGAAAGATGAAATTAATTCTCAACAATCAAAACTTTTTTTCTTAATCGTGATCGCACTTTCAGATGAAACACTAGAAAAAGAGGATAGAGAAAATATACTCAACAATCTCGGATTATATGAGGAACTGTCCAATCCTAAACAGTTAGCTGGTAGTGTAACTAAAAATAATGTTCGATATATTCTTGAGCCATTAATTGAGAATAATTTACTCTTTGGATTGAATTTATATACAAGTCTTGTAGGAACAACAAATACTTAAGAAGCGATAACTTCCTCAACACCAGGTACTTTTTCTTTAAGAATTCTTTCAATTCCACTCTTTAGAGTTGCTATTGATAAAGGGCAACCAACACATGCACCAAGCATCTCAATATTGACAACACCATTGTCTACTGAAGCTAATTTAATATCTCCCCCATCAGCTTGAACAGCTGGACGTATGTATTCAATTGTCTCATTCAAAATATCGAGATCAATGTCTACTTGCTCTTCTCTGTTCTTCGGAGAAGGAAAATTTATATTATCTTGGTTTTCCATAACTTAATTATATTCTATAACTGCGCCAATCGAGTCTAATGATGAAACAATATCTTCATAACCCCGATCTATATGATCTACCCCAGTGATTTGCGATTCTCCTTCAGCTTGGAGAGCAGCAACAATTAAACTTGCCCCAGTTCTTATATCGGTTGAATTTACTGGTGCACCTGAAAGACTTTTAACGCCCTTTATCATTGCATGCTGCCAACCCGTTTGAATATTGGAACCCATCCTTTGAACTTCTGGAATCCATTGGAAGCGTTGATCGTAAACATTCTCAGTTATAATTGACGTTCCCTCAGCTTTTAACAAAGCAGCACCAAATATTGGCTGTAAGTCAGTTGCAACCCCAGGAAATGGTAATGTTGATAATTCAATTGCGCTAAATTTATTTGTAGATTCTACAGTTAGAGAATTTTCCTCAATATTTATATTCAAACCCAATTCCTGAAATTTTTTAATTTCCATAGGTAAGGTGCTCGCATTTATTCCAATAATAGAACCCGATCCATTCGTAGAAGCTAGGGCAGCAATAAATGTACCTGCTACGACTCTATCCCCAACAACATCATGGTTTGTAGGGTTTAAGGATGTTACACCTTCAATTGTAATTTCACTTGTGCCTTCACCTCTTATCTGAGCACCCATATTTTTTAACATTTTTACAATATCAACTATTTCAGGTTCTCTGGCGGCATTTTCAATTACAGTCTTACCCTCAGCAAGAACAGCTGCTAAAAGTGTGTTTTCCGTTGCTCCTACTGATGCATAGGGTAAATTAATTTCTACACCCTTGAGTCCATCTGTTTCTCCAATTAATACACCATGCTCAAGATGAAAATTGGCTCCCATTTTTTCAAGAGCGTCGAGATGCATTTGTACAGGTCTTGGTCCAAGTTGATCTCCGCCAGGGAAAGCTATCATAGCTTTGCCTTTACGTGCCAACAAAGGTCCTAATATAACAATTGATGCCCTCATTTTTTGTACAAGCTCATATGGTGTCTCAATTCCAATATCTTCTGGGGAATCTATTATTAAAGTACTATTTTCAAATGAAGACTTAATTCCCAAGTAACTAAGAACTTCTCTCATGTAAGTTACATCAGTAATGTTTGGTACATTATTTATTTCATATTTCCCAGGAGCAAGAAGAGGTAATACCATCTGTTTTAAGACGGCATTTTTTGCACCCTTAATTTTGATATCACCATTTAATTGATGATTACCTTCAATTACTATATGTTTTTCCACTATCATTGATACTACTTAAAGATTTAAGTGTAACAATAAATTTATGTCAGAATCAATAATTGTTTATAAAGCTAATGATCATCTTGAGGCATCATCATGCTTATCAAATTTGATAATTAACGAAATCAATAAGAGTAAAAAGAATTCATTTACTATTGGATTGTCCGGAGGAAGTACACCAAAAATTACTTATTCCTTACTAAAGAATGACATACAAGATCTCTCGAAAATAATATTTTGGACCGTTGATGAAAGATGGGTCCCTAGGGACGATGAATATTCAAATCAAAAAATGCTCAATTCATTTTTTGCTGATAGTACTGCAAAAATATTGGAAGTAGAGTATTCCGGTTTATCTGCAGAAAAAGATGCGAATAAATATGCATCTAAACTTGAAAATAATATAACTAATTTTGATACTGTAATCCTAGGTGTTGGAGAGGATGGTCACATCGCTTCACTATTTCCTGATACAGTAGCAGTAAATGATACAGAAAATTTCTATGTATCAAATGAGGTAAATATCCTTTCTAAATGGAGAGTAACAGCTACTTTTAAACTACTTAAAGAAGTGGATAATGTTTATTTACTAGTAACAGGTAATAACAAAAAGGAGATACTTAAATCAATTATGAATAATGGAAATACCTCTGCTAATAAACTGATAAACGAAAGAAAAAAAACAATACTTATTACTGATCAAGAAATATAAGCACTCAATATTTTTATCTGTCTCGTATATGTTCTATTAAGTTATCCTTAGCCAGGATGTTATTGAAAAATTATCTTCAAATACTGTTAACTTCGAGTTTGTGGGGTTCATCATTCCTTCTTATGAAATTTGCATTAGAAGAACTGGATCCATTTCAAATTTCTTTTTATAGGATATTGATTGGAATGATTTTTATAAATTCACTACAAATTGAAAAAGTAAAATTTTCTAAGAAAGATCATCTATACACTGCATTAGTTGGCATGTTGTGGATGACACTTCCCTTTTATTTATTTGCAGAGTCTGAAAAAACTATTACTTCAAGTTTGGCAGGACTAGTCAATGGTTCGACTCCAATTTTTATTAGTATGTTTGCAGTTATATTTTTTCGTCAGAAAATTTCAAATATTAAAAAGGTTTATCTTTTTACTGGTTTTTTAGGTATTTACATCCTTACTTTTGGATTCCAGACTGCAAACCTTGAATTAAGTAAAGGATTCTTGTTAGCTTTATTAGCATCAATAAGTTATGGATTTGCTGCAAACTTTGTCCAACCACTTATTAAGACTTACGGAGCACTAAATACATTAAGAATGGCTCTCAGATATGCGTCATTATTTTCCTTTATTTTATTTAGTTTAAATAGTGAATACTTCCTTCCAACTTTTACAGGCTCACTACCATCTATTCTAATTTTAGGCATTGGTGGAAGCGGAGTAGCATTTCTATCTTTTTATAAGCTTATAGATGATGTAGGAGCTATTTTTGGTTCAATTACTGTATATATCATTCCCATATTTTCAGTAATCTTCGGATACATATTTTTAGAGGAAACAACATCTTTGTCACAGATATCTGGAATAACTGTAATTATTTTGTCAGCTTATTTATTTACTAAAACTACTGACTAATTCTTTGGACTAACAAATAATCCTTCAGCAACAGCAGCAATTTTCTCATCATCTAAATATAATTCAGCTTTGTAGATTGAACCTTGATCGTTGACTGAATCTCTCCACGCCTTTACATGAACAAATACTGTGCTGTTATTAACAGGTCTAATGTATTTAGCAGTAAAAGTTTTAGTTACAACCATCTCACCAAGTAGAAAACTGAGGGGTCCCATTGTACAGTCCATAAAGGAATCAATGATTCCTCCGAGGGTTGTATTCATGGGATTAAAGTATTTTTCCTGAATTGGATATTTGCACTCAAGATATTCCTCTTTTTCGTTAAAGGTTACGAACTCACCCTTCAACTCTTTATAAATATTAGGTGTAGGTAAATCTCCCCATGTTCTTTCAGACATGAAAAGATTTTAACATTAACTACGCATTAAATGAATATAAGAAACTTAAGACTATCTTCCTTTTGGATGCCAAACAGTTTTAGTTTCAATAAATGGAAATAAAGCTTCTAAGCCCATAGTTGGTGGATTTATGAAGATTCGTTTTAGTGATTTGGAGGCATTTTCGTTAATCATTGTTTTTTGATCATTATGAATTTCTTTATATATTGCCATTGCGGTAATCTCGACATGGTTACTTATATCCTCAATTAATAATTCAAATTTCCCAGACAGTATATTTAAAGCACCACCTGGTAAATCAGAATTATTGATATCTTCTGCGAGTTTAAGTGCAAGTACAGAATTTTCTTCGTTAAAGCTTATTACAGAACATCCTACTGTTAAGGCCGGTAACATATTTAAAAGTAAACTATTCAGTGACTGCTTGTTTGAATTTAGAGTAAATACAACTCCAAGTGATTCCTGGTGGGAAATATTGAAGAAGTCACCCGCTACAGGATTGAGGTTACCTGTCATTTGTTCCCACTTATCAGCCATTCCCGCATACCAAATTATTGAATCTACTGCTTTATGAATATCTTCCTTTGCTTTTGCTTTAGTTAATCCTGCATCCTGAAGGAGTTGTTGATAAGTTTCAAAATTACCCTCTAACATTTCTGAAAGCCTATATAATACTTGAGTTTTATTGTACGGAGAAAGTTTCTGCCAAGCGGTATGACCTTTTTTTGCTGCTACAACAGCATCTCTTATATCTTTTCTTGAAGTAAGTGGAACTTCATAAAATTCATTTTTAAGTTCAATCCGAAAAGTTTTTCCAGATTCGGACCTTACATACTTACCACCAACATAATTTTTATACGTTTTTTTTATTTCATTCATGATTGTACCTTTAGATATGACAGCAGACCGTGTCTTCCGCCCTCTCTTCCAAAACCAGATTCTTTATAGCCTCCAAATGGTGAAGATGGATCAAACTTATTAAACGTATTTGCCCAAATAACACCTGCTTGAAGCCTGTCTGCTGTCCAGAGTATCTTTGAACCTTTTTCTGTCCATATCCCTGCAGATAGTCCATATTCAGTGTTATTTGAAATTTCAATAGCTTCTTCTGGAGTTCTAAAAGTTAAAGTTGTCAGCACTGGACCAAATATTTCTTCTCTTGAAATTCGGTAAGAAGGCTGTGCATTTGTAAATAGAGTTGGTTTAAACCAAAAACCATTTTGTGGTAGTTCACAGTCTGTCTGAAAAATTGTTCCACCCTCTTCTACTCCCTCGTTTACTAAGCTTGTAATCTTGTCTAATTGATCTTTTGAGTTTATAGCACCAATGTCTGTATTTTTATCTAATGGATTACCTACTCTAAGAGACTGCATCCTTTTTTCTAGTTTTGTAACAAATTCGTCATGGATATCTTCTTGTAGTACAAGTCTTGAACCAGCACAACATACATGTCCTTGGTTGAAGAATATTCCATTAACAACACCCTCTACAGCTTGGTCAATAGCAGCATCGTTGAAGACAATATTTGCCGCTTTACCACCCAATTCTAGAGTGAGTCCTATATCCCTATCTGCTGTTTCTTTTTGAATATACTTACCAACTCCAGTAGAGCCAGTAAAAGCTATTTTTGAAATATCAGGGTGCTTAACGAGTGCGGCACCAGTACTACCGTCACCAGTAACTAAATTAAATACACCTGGTGGAAGTCCTACTTCTTGACACAATTCAGCAAAAAGAATTGCCGTTAAAGGAGTACTCTCAGCAGGTTTTAAAATTACAACATTTCCAGTTGCTAATGCTGGAGCAACTTTCCAAGAAAGCATTAGTAGTGGGAAATTCCATGGAATTATTTGACCAACTATGCCATAAGGTTTTAAACCTTTTGCGTTCCAAGATAAATCTAACTTATCAGCCCAGCCTGCAAAGTAGAAAAAGTTCGCAGCAACTTGTGGTAAATCAAAGTCTCGTGATTCCTTGATTGGCTTACCACCGTCTAAGGTTTCAAGTACAGCAAATTCACGAGATCTCTCCTGAATTAGCCTTGCAAGTTTAAAGAGGTATTTAGCCCTTTCTGTCCCAGATAGTTTAGACCATATTTTTAGACCCTCTTTTGCAGATTCTACTGCTGAATTAATATCAATTTCATTACCTAAAGAAACTGAGGATAAAACTTCTTCTGTTGAAGGAGATATAGTTTTGATAAACTTTTTGGAATTAGCATTTTGAAATTTTCCATCAATGAAGATTCCATATTTTTTTTCAATGTTAACAATAGAACTTGACTCAATTGATTCAGCGTATTCCCATTTATTCATGATTTAACCTCTTGGAAAATAGTAGCTTGACTGATACGCATTAGTTTTCAATTTTTTTATTTGTTTTAGCACATCATCAACTAGGCTTGATGCTCCAAACCTGAAATAATCAGGGTTTAACCATTCACTCCCTAATTCTTCATTCACAATAACTAAATACCTGATTGCGTCTTTAGAATCTCTTATTCCACCTGCAACCTTTATACCAGCTTTGAAACCAGTGACAGTTTTATAATCCCACACTGCTTTTGCCATTAAATAACATGCTTCTCTTGATGAACCGTTAGAAATCTTACCGGTTGATGTTTTAATAAAATCTGATCCTGCTGCTAATGAAATCAGACTAGCCTTTTTAATATTTTCATACGTCCTGAGTTCTCCAACCTCTAAAATAGTTTTTAAGTGGACTGATTTACATACCTCTTTTAGTGCAACTATTTCATCGTACATTTTTCTATAGTCACCTTCAAAGAATGCCTTTCTATTTATAACAATGTCTATTTCGTCTGCGCCTTCATCAATTGCGAATTGAGTATCAAGTATTTTTGATTCAAGGGGGGCTTGCCCACTTGGAAAATATGAAGAAACGGAAGCTACTTTTACATTAGAATTCTGAGTCATCTTTTTAGCTTTAGACACGAGTGCGGGGTAAACACAAACAGCAGCCACACTTGGAACCTCATCATTACTTGGATCTGGTCTAATAGCTTTTGCTGTCATCTGTCCAATCTTGCCCTCAGTGTCCTCCCCTTCAAGAGTTGTAAGGTCACACATTGAAATTATATAATTCAAAGCTTGGAGTTTAGAATCTTTTTTTATACTCCTTGTAGCGAGTGAGGCAACTCTTTCTTTGAGGCCAACCTCATCTACTCTTAAATTGTCAATTAACTCGACTGTATCGGACCAATTGAGAACATTTTGTGCTTCTTTTGTTAAAGACATAGCTCTATGGTAAAGCAAATAGTTATTTTTTAACAGAAGATTTTTTTAATCTAAGGCTTTTACCTTGTTGTTAATGTTAATTTCGTTCTTTTCTGTGATTTCTGCAATTCCACCAAAAACAGTAAAGATTTTGTGCCAGGATTCTTCTTTAGTTAATAATTTAGAAGCTAGTTCTGAACCCGTTTGTTCAATATGTTTTTGCAATAGCGTTTTCAAATCAAGACTATCTATTTCATTTAACACATGTGATGTCGGTGCTGATTTTGATATATATTGATTAAAACTTTTCTGTGTATTCAAAACTATTACCTTACCGCCCGTCATTCCAGCTCCAAAATTGAATCCAATCTCCCCAAGAATAACTAGGGTCCCACCTGTCATGTATTCAGCTGCGTGAGCGCTGCATCCCTCAACAACAGCTATAGCTCCACTGTTTCTTACTCCAAATCTTTGGCCGACCCTACCGGATATAAATAATTGACCTCCGGTAGCACCATAAAGAAGGGCATTTCCAGCGGCATGGTACGCTCCTTGCATTTTTTTACCCTGAGGTATTATTGTTATACTTCCTCCACCCATACCTTTACCTACATAATCATTAGCACTCCCAGTTAGTTTCAGATTTATACCATCTCTTATAAAAGCTCCAAAACTTTGACCAGCTGAACCAGAAAGGCTAATTAGTGAGGGGTTTTTTTCAATTTGTTTGTTTAGCTTATTTATAGAAACCTCACCAGAAAGTCTTGCACCTATACTTCTGTCTTCATTGGATATTGGGTATTGTAAAAATGATTCTTTGTCTGCGTTCAATGATTTAATTACTTCAGAAGTTATTCTTCTTGATAATCTACCCTCGTCATGTCTGATAAATCCAGGATGCTTCTTCTCTGGTACTGCATTCACAAGAAGTTTGTGCAAGCTACTAGGTAGATTATTATTTAAAACTTTAAGTCCTAACAGATCGGCATGTCCTATTAAATCATCTAGTTTATTTACATTGAATAATTGCAAATACTTCTGTACGTCTTCAGCGAGAAAAGTGAATAATTGCATAACCTGTTCAGGTGCTCCATTAAACTTTGCTCTTAAATTTTCATCTTGAGTTGCAATTCCAACGGGACATGTGTTTTCATGGCATTGTCGTACCATTTTGCATCCCAATGCTAAAAGTGGTAAAGTTCCAAAACCAAATCTATCAGCACCTAAAGTAGCTGCAATAATTACATCCTTTGCGGAACGCAGCCCACCATCTACCTCAAGGAGCACTTTATCTCTCATATTATTGACAACTAATGCCTGGTGCGTTTCACTTAGTCCAAGTTCCCAAGGTGATCCTGCATGTTTAATGCTTGTCCATGGACTAGCCCCTGTACCCCCATCGCTACCTGCAATAGTTATAATATCAGCGCCAGCTTTAGCTACCCCAACAGCTATGGTTCCGACACCAGGTTCTGATACTAGTTTTACGTTTACGGGACTACTTGGGTTGAATGTTTTTAGATCATAAATTAGTTGAGCTAAATCTTCAATTGAATATATATCATGATGAGGTGGTGGAGAAATAAGCGTAACTCCCTCTGTTGTGTGTCTTAATTTGGCAATATGTGAATCAACCTTAAAACCAGGAAGTTGGCCACCCTCACCAGGTTTAGAACCTTGCGCCATTTTTATTTGAAACTCTTCTGCTGAAGCTAAGTAATCTGGAGTTACTCCGAATCTTCCAGAGGCTATTTGCTTTATCTTAGAATTTTTCTCTGTGTCAAAACGTAATGGATCTTCTCCACCTTCACCAGATCCTGATTTTCCTCCAAGTCTATTCATTGCTATGGCTAAGGCTTGATGTGCTTCTTCTGATAATGCTCCTAGAGACATTGAAGATACAGTAAATTTTTGATAAATCTCATCTAAAGATGCTATTTTTTGATTTTCGTAACCTTGTGCTGTATCAGGAAGGGTAAATAGATCACGTATCTGTACATCGGGTCTGTCTTCTAACGTTTGCAAATAATCTAACCAGATATCTCTGTCTGCAGACCTAACAGCTTTTTGAAGTCTTAAAACTGTCGCAGGAGATGTTACATGAGGCTCAGCATTTTTTTTATATTTATAAAAACCCCCTAAATCTTGAGTAGCTTCTTCAGAACAAATTTTGATTTGACTCTCTAATTCTTTATAACCAATACCTTCTGTTCTACTTTTAGAGTATTTAAATGCATCTGAAATAAGTGTTCTGTTTAAACCGATAATCTCAAATAATTCAGAACCTCTGTAGGAAGAGACTGTACAAATTCCCATTTTTGACATGATTTTTAATAAGCCCTTATTTAAAGTTTGAGTGTAATTCTCTTGAGCTTCAGAAACTGATATCCCTAAATCAGGCGTAGTCAATGCCAATTTTCTGACATTTTCTAAAGCCAAGTATGGCCATACAGCTGATGCACCGTAAGATATATGACACGCTAAATCATGCGCATCCCTGATTTCACCTGAAGCAATAATTAATGAAGCCTGTAACCTAATACCCTTTTTAATTAAATAATGGTGGAGTGTTCCAATAACAAGTAATGAAGGTATAACACTTTCACCAATTTTTAAATCTTTATCAGATAAAATTATTAATGATTTCTTTTTATTTATTATGGATTCTTCCGCTTTTTCACACAACTTTTTTAAGGCTGCTTCCATATCGGTATCTGACTTGTTGAAACAATAGTTAATCACTTCGGATTTTTTTCCAAGTACTTCGTTAGAGGTTAACTTATCGTAAGTTCCACCACTTAAAATAGGTGAATTTAGTGCAACCAAATTAGCCTGCTGTGAAGTTTCTTTAAGTATTGATCCTCTCTTGCCTAAATAAGTTTTAGTAGACATAACAAAACGCTCTCTGATTGGGTCTATGGGGGGATTAGTTACTTGAGCGAATAGCTGATGAAAGAATCTACTTAATCTAGGTTTATTCTTACTTAATATTCCTAAGGGTGAGTCGTTACCCATTGAACCTGTTGGGACATCTCCTTTTAACATTGGTAAAAGGATTAGTCTTTGTTCTTCTGGTGTGTAGTCAAAATATGAAGACAACAAATCGATGTCTATACTTTTATCTTCCAAGTCGCTAAATTCTGTATCTACATTTAGAGGTTTTGAATTAACCCATTCTTTATAAGGATTTTTTATACTTAATTTTTGTATTACTTCTTTTTCATCAAGCAATTCATCATCATTTATTCTGTATCTTATAGTTTGCCCGGGTTCTAATTGTGCTGTTTTGTATGCACCCGCTTCAACTGATGGACAAATTCCAACTTCTGAAGCAGCAAGTATATATCTATCTGAGACCATCCACCTCATAGGCCTTAACCCACTTCTATCTAGACCTGCAATAATGTCTAAACCATCTGAAGCAACGATAGCTGCTGGACCATCCCATGGTTCAGTTAGGAACGAATGATATTGATAAAATGCTTTTTCATCATCTGTGAACCTTGGATTGTTCTCCCAAGCAGATGGCATAAGCATCTCTTGAGCGTGCGCTAAAGTTCTACCAGATTGTACTAACAACTCAACTGCATTATCTAACTGCCCGGAGTCTGATATGTTCTCATCAATAAATGGTTTGAGTGTATTAATATCATCTTTCCAAAAACTAGAAGTAGCATCAACTTCGCGCGCCTGCATCCATGAATAATTAGCGGTTATGGTATTAATTTCACCATTGTGAGCAAGCATGCGAAGTGGTTGAGCTTTGTCCCAAGTTGAAGATGTATTTGTTGAAAACCTTTGATGAAATATACCAAATCTCGTCTTAAATAAAGGATTTCTTAAATCCCAATAGAAATCTGAAGCTTGTGTCGCAGTGAAAAGACCTTTGTAAACAACTGTTCTAGAAGAACATGAGTTTATATGTATATTCAAAAACTTATGATTAGAAATTTCTTTTTCTAATGCTTTTCTAAATAAATATAAAGTTTTCTCAAATATTTTCTCATTTTTTTCGTCAGAGGAAATGACAGCATGAAAAATTGCTGGTTTAGATTGTTTTGCTAATGTACCTAATACTTCTTTATCTGTGGGAACTTTTCTCCAATACAGAAGATCAATTTTAAAATCTGAAAGTTTTTTTTCAATTATTTCTTTTGATTCATTTAATTCCTTAGCTTCGAAAAAACATGAAATTAATCCTAATTTTTTTCCTTTTCCAAGTGTTATATCTCTCTCTTTTAGTTCCGCATTAATGAGTTCATAGGGAATTTCAGTTAGAACTCCTGCTCCATCCCCTGTGCCATCTGCAAACTTAGCACCTCTATGGTCAAGGTTTGAAAGGCATTCTAATATTTTAAGAGTCATTCCATGAGTTGGAGGAAGCCCTCTAGAGGCTATAAAGCCAACTCCGCAAGAGTCTTTCTCTGTAAAATCAAATCCCATAAGTTTTATAATTTTACTACAACCTTCCCTAGTAATAAATAGAAAATCAGTCTGGTCACATTAAGGGGGAAACCTTGATACGAAAGACTGACTTTCTAATAATGAGTTTTTTAATTGTTTATTTTTTTAGAATGAAATCACCATATGCTGTTGTTCCATGTTCAGAAACATCAAGACCAGCAATCTCTTCTTCTTTTGATACTCTTAATCCAAAATTTAAATCAATAACCTTTAATACCGCGTAAGAAGTCAAGTATGCCCATGAACCTATAGCTAAAATCCCAATAACTTGTGGAACAAGTAATGAGGTCCCTCCGTAAAAAACGCCTTCAGATGTATCAAATAAACTTACAGCTAAAACACCCCATGCACCGCAGACACCATGCACAGAAACTGCTCCAACTGCATCATCTAGCCCCTTTCGTTCAATTAGATTTATCGATCCTACAACAAGAACGCCTGAGACAAGTCCGATTATGACTGCACCTAAATTGTTAACATTTGCACAACCAGCTGTTATTCCAACAAGTCCAGATAATGCACCGTTAAGAGTCATTCCGACATTGGGTTTTCCAGCAATCATTGAAGTATACATTGCAGCTACTGACGCAGCTGATGCTGACAAAGTGGTAGTTACCGCTATTGCTGCTAAATCAACATCGACTGCCGCTAAAGCAGATCCTACATTGAATCCATACCATCCAAACCACAAAATAAATACGCCAAGTGCAGCGGCTACCATTGAGCTACCAGGAATAGGAAGAGGTTTTCCGTTGCTATCAAATTTCCCTATACGTGGACCAACTACCTGTATTCCTGCAAGAGCAGCAAAACCACCAACCATATGTACAACGCCTGAGCCTGCAAAGTCTACAAACCCAATGTCAGTTAACCAACCTTGACCACTCCATACCCAGTGGGTAACTATTGGATATATTAATCCGCATATAAAGGGTTGGAAAAGTAAATATGAACTAAATTTAGTTCTCTCAGCGACAGACCCAGAAACGATGGTCGCCGCAGTAGCTGCAAATACGACCTGAAAAAAATAAGTAGAAGAGTCTCCCTCTAGAAAGAAATTACCATACGCAATAAATCCTCCCAAAGTAGAACCACCGTAAGCAAATGCAAATCCAAAAGCCCAGTAAGTGAGAGCCCCGACTGAAAAGTCCATAAAGTTCTTCATAACAATATTGACTGAGTTTTTAGATCGTGTAAATCCAGTTTCTACAAGCATGAAACCTGGCTGCATGAACATAACTAGAATTCCGGCAATTAATATCCATAGATTGTCTACGTAGGTTACAATTTCCATTTTTATCTCCTCTTAAATAAATATTTATAAATAACTTAGTTAAGAGTTTTTTTTAAATAGCGCTGTAGAAGTTAAATGATTATTACTAAATTGTTTCTTATTTGTTACGTAAATCAGCTATATTTTTGGTCTTTGGGATACTCTATAGCCAAGATAAATTAAAAACATTCCGACTAAAAGTGAAAGAGTCTTAGATGCACTATCACCTAAAGCGAGGAGGACCCCAGACAGTGCTGGTGAAAATGACCCCACGACTATTAATACATTTGTTGTAACTAAGTCTTCATCTACTCTTCTAAATTTATATATGCTGTACGCAGCAATACCAACCAAAGAAATGCTGCCAAATGAATTGCCTAATATTGCCCACATTCTGGGACCGCTAATTTCATACAATTGGCTTCCCTCAGGAATGCCCTGAATATTTGAAAAATCAGGAATACCGCTTGTAAAAATAGAAAACACAGCACCTAATACAAATAAAACATATAACCCCGATATAACATTTACCTTATTGTCATCAAAAATTAAGTATGCACTGCCAATTCCAAATGCAGGAACATTAGTAATCCCCCCAAAAAAGTAGAAAATACCGAAATTAATATAATTCCAACCATTTATAAGGCCAGAGACTAAAGCTATTGTTGCCACTGTGTACATGATGACTGCTACGGTCCAGGAAATTATATATGGTTTTTTACTTCGAAATGATTTTAAAAGTAACTCTAAAGAAAAACCAACTCCTATCAGAGATGCTATTGAACCAAGTACGATATCCATATTTTCTATGATAGGTTTAAATTAAACACAACGAGAAATGAGAAGTAGCTATTCTAAGGTATAGAATGTCAAAAAATATATTAGTAGCAGTAGCTTGGCCGTATGCAAGCGGTTCTAGACACCTCGGTCATATTGGTGGTGCATATTTACCAGCTGATGTATTTGCAAGATACCATAGAGTGATTGGAAACAATGTATTAATGGTTTCGGGAAGCGATGCTCATGGTACTCCCATTACTGTACGTGCAGATGAAGAAGGCGTAGAGCCGATAGATATAGTGAATAAATACCACAGTGAATTTCTAGATTATTGGGAAAAGCTCTCCATTTCTTGGGATAATTACACAACAACCATGACAGATAATCACAAAGAAGTGGTCCACGATATTTTTCTCAAGCTCTTGGACAATGGGTTTATTGATAAACAAAAAACTTTACAGGCCTTTGATCCAATAGATAATAAATTTCTGCCTGATAGATATGTTGAAGGACAATGTCCGAAGTGTGAATATGGAGAAGCTAGAGGCGATCAGTGTGACAATTGTAGCTCAACACTTGATCCTGAGGAATTAATAAATCCGGTAAGTAAAATATCTGGCAATCCTGCAGAATTTAAAGAAACTGAGCACTTTTTCTTAAAGTTAAGCTTGCTTGGAGAGAAACTTTCTCCATGGTTAGAAACTAAGGAAAACTGGAGACCACATGTAATAAATTGGGCAAAATCATTTGTGAAAGATGGACTTAAAGATAGAGCAATTACAAGAGATCTTGAATGGGGTATTGATATTCCTGTTGATGATTTGGGTGATGAAAAGAAAATCTATGTTTGGTTTGAAGCTGTAATAGGTTACCTATCTGCATCGATTGAGTGGGCAAAGAATTCTGGTGATGAAGATGCCTGGAAAGAATGGTGGCAAAAAGAAGAAGCAGAATCATATTATTTTATTGGTAAAGATAATGTACCGTTTCACTCGGTAATTTGGCCGGCAATATTAGCTGGGTATGGTCAACTAAATATGCCTACAAATGTTCCTGCGAACCAATATATTCTTGTAAAGGGGCAAAAAGCATCAGCTAGTAGAGGTGTTGGCAAGAGCTTGGCTGATTACCTTTCAGAGTGGGAGCCAGATGCAATCAGGTACACTCTTGCATCAGTTCTGCCTGAGCAATCAGATTCAGAATTAACTGAAGAAGAAATGGTTAGAAGGAATAATGAGGAATTGGTTGCGACATGGGGTAACTTAGTCCAAAGAGTATTTACTCAGATTCAAAATAACAAAGATGCTATAACAACTCCCTCTTCATTAGAACCTGTTGATGAAGAATTACTAAAAGAGGCACATAAAGCATTTGTAGAAATAGGAAAGTATATAGAGGCCGTTGAGTTAAAAACAGCCCTACAGGAATCCATGAGATATGTATCAAAGGTTAATGTTTACCTGAACGAAACAGAGCCTTGGAAAGTTATCAAGGAAGATCAAGACCGTGCAGGTAGAATACTCTATACAGCTCTTCAGGCAATTGATGCATGTGCAAATTTACTATATCCATTTATGCCAACAACTAGTAGAAAAGTAACTTCAGCAATACAAAAGGATACGGAAAATTTTTGGGGTCTAAATGACATAAAAATAGGTGCCGAATTAATTAAAATCGGGCACCTATTTAAAAAGTTTGACTAGGACTTTGATTCTTTAAAAATTGAATCTATCTCATCAATTAAAGCAAGCAGTTCTTCGCCAACTTTAGGATCTTCAGTTTTTTTAGCTTCTCCAGCTTTTTTAGTCGCATTCCAGAATAAATCATGAAGATTTGGAAATCTTTCAAGATGCTCTGGCTTAAAGTAGTCTGTCCACAATACCCATAGATGGTGTTTGACTTCTTCAGCTCTCTCTTCTTTTATGGTGACACATCTTTGTTTGAAACTAGCATCGTCAGAATCTTGATACTTCTTTGATGCATTCAATACTGATTCCGCTTCAATACGTGCCTGCGCTGGATCGTATACTCCACAAGGTAAATCACAATGCGCATATGCGACTCTTGTTGGTTTAAATAATTTCATAAATCTCCTTAATTCACTACTATTAATTTTAGTAAGATAAGAATTTATGATTAAAAACATATTAAAGATAGTTAACTTGAAGACACTTTTTGCATTTGTGTTATATATTGTTTTTCGCAATGAAAATAAATCAATTAGAGCATATGAAATTAAAGAAGAAAGTATGAAACCTGCACTTCTTCCAAACGAATTTGTACTTGCTTCAAAATTGAAAGATATACCCGTAAGAGGTGATATCGTCATATTTAATAACAACGAAAAGAATATTGATGTTGTTAAAAGAGTTATAGGCCTTCCAGGTGAGGAAGTAGAGTCACAAGAAGGTTCTATATTGATAAACTCCGAGAGAATAAATGATCCTTGGGCTAAAAGTTTTGTCGATGACTTTGTAAAAGTTCAATTAAGGGATGATGAAATATTTGTATTAGGTGATCAACGTACTTCGTCTTCTAGTGACTCTAGAACTATAGGGCCTATTAAATATCTAGAATGTTGGAAGCTTAAGATGCGTTATTGGCCATATTACAGATTTAAAACCTATGAGTGACTTAATGTGTAGTTGGTGTAAAAATACAATGGTGTATCTCCATGGACATGCTGCTTGTGTAAACAACTCATGTGCAATGTTTGGACTCAACCAAGCAGAATGCTGCTCAGGAGAAAATGCTAATAATTGTGAAGGAACTCAACAAAATGAAATCGCATTATCTCCCGAAAGATTAAACTAGAAACATGGACGAGCCAAAATTAAAAATTGAAAATAAGACAGTTGAATCTATTCCCGCTGTCACAATCAGATTTGCTGGTGACTCCGGAGATGGTATGCAACTGGTCGGTACACGATTTACAGACACTTCTGCTTTATTCGGAAATGATTTAGCTACACTTCCTGCTTTCCCTGCTGAAATTAGGGCGCCTCAAGGAACAATTGCTGGGGTGTCTTCATTCCAGGTTCAAATAGCTGATTTCGATATTCTAACTCCAGGAGATAATCCCGAAGTCTTAGTTGCTATGAATCCAGCTGCTTTGAAAGCACATCTACATGACTTAGCACCTAATGGAATGCTTATTATTAATCAAGATGCCTTTGAAGAAAAAAATATCACAAAAGCAGGATATAAAGTTGATCCAAGAGAATCAGGTGAACTTGATGGATATCGAGTATTTGAAGTCCCAATGGAAAAACTGACGAAAGAAGCTTTAAAAGACTCTGAAATTAAAGGGCGAGCCGTTCTTAGGTCAAAAAATATGATTGCTTTAGGACTTATTTCTTGGGTATTTAACAGGCCATTAGAAGACACTATAAATTGGATTAGTAAGAAATTTGAGAAACTTCCAGAGGTAGCGGATGCAAATATAAAGACTTTGAAAACCGGTTACAACTTTGGTATTACCGTTGAAGCTTTTCATCATACATACGTTGTCGAGAAAGCGGCACTTCCGACTGGAGAATACACAAATATAAATGGAAATATCGGATTAAGTTGGGGCCTTATAGCTGGAGCAAAACTATCTAATCTTGAATTATTTTATGGAAGTTATCCCATCACTCCCGCATCAGACATACTTCATGAATTATCAAAGCATAAAAATTTCAATGTAATAACTTTCCAAGCAGAAGACGAGATCGCAGCAGCTGCAGCAACTGTAGGTGCATCATTTACTGGAAAGCTTGCCGTGACAGGTACCAGTGGGCCAGGATTAGCTCTTAAAAGTGAAACTATTTCACTAGCACTTTCTGCTGAGCTACCTATGGTTATTGTAAATGTACAACGTGGAGGTCCATCAACTGGTCTTCCCACAAAACCTGAACAATCCGATTTGTTATTTGCCCTATATGGAAGACACGGCGAATCCCCCCTACCAGTACTAGCTTCACGTTCACCTTCTCATGCTTTTTATACTGCTATAGAGGCAAGTAGAATAGCCCTGAAATACATGACACCAGTAATACTTTTATCAGATAACTATGTTGCTACTGGTTCCGAGCCATGGAAACTACCAGATATTTCTGACTTACCTTCTCTTACTAACAACTTAACAACAACAAATAACTCAAAAGATGGCTTCTTGCCTTTCCACAGAGATATGACTACTTTTGCACGACCTTGGGCTGTACCTGGAGTTCCAGGTTTAGAGCATCGAATTGGTGGACTAGAAAAAGAAGAAGGTACTGGAAATGTTTCATATGATAGTGCTAATCATCAGTACATGACAGACATGAGAGCATGGAAAATTGCTAATATTGCTAATGATATTGAACCTTTAGAACTTAATGGAGATGAAAAAGCTGACACACTTGTATTAGGTTGGGGTTCAACCTATGGCGGAATAACACAAGCAGTAAATAGGCTTAATGAAAAGGGTGTTAAAGTAGCAAGTGCTCATTTAACATTTATAAATCCATTTCCAGATAACTTAGGTGAAATCCTATCGAATTTCGAAAGAATTATAATTCCAGAATTAAATACAGGACAATTAATAAAACTCATTAGAGAAAGATTCTTGATAGACGCAAAAGGAATTAATAAAGTTGCAGGAGAACCTTTCACTGCACAAGAATTAGTTGAAAAAATAGAGGAAAAGATAAATGAGTAAAGTTCCAGTAAGTTACAAAAGAACAGATATGCAAAGTGACCAAGAAGTCAAGTGGTGTCCCGGTTGTGGGGATTACACAATTTTGGCATCTGTGCAAAGTTTTATGGCTGAACTGGGCATAAATAAAGAAAATATGGTTTTTGTATCAGGTATTGGATGTGCAGCAAGGTTCCCTTACTACATGAACACATACGGATTACATACAATACATGGGCGTGCACCTGCTGTAGCAACTGGAGTGACCCTTTCAAATCCTGACTTATCCGTTTGGGTTGTATCCGGAGATGGAGATTCACTTTCAATAGGTGGAAATCATTTAATACATGCTCTAAGAAAAAATGTAAATATAAAAATTCTTATGTTCAATAACCAGATTTATGGACTTACCAAGGGACAATACTCTCCTACTAGCGAAGAGGGTAAGAAAACTAAATCTTCACCATTTGGTTCTGTGGAACTTCCTTTTAATCCGATGAGTGTAGCTTTGGGTGCTGAAGCATCCTTTGTCGCTCGTTCAGTTGATATGGACAGAGATTTAACTACACAGGTATTACAAGAAGCATCAACCCACAAAGGATCTGCTTTTGTAGAGATCTACCAAAATTGTAATGTCTTTAATGACAAAGCATTTGAGCAACTAACTTCTAAAGAAGGACGTGTAGCAAACAGAATAAATTTAGTACATGGTGAGAAGGTTATTTTTGGTGCTGAAGACGAGTTTGCAGTAACCATCGAAAATGGGGAAGCTAAAATTGTAAAACGAACAGATATTGATGATTCACAAATCTATGTACACGATATTACAAGAGAGAACCCATCAGTTGCATTCTCACTCTCTAGGTTATCACATGGACCCTATGGCCCGACCCCGATGGGAGTTTTCAGAAAAGTTCAAAGAGAAACTTATAATGAAGACGTTATGAAACAAATAGATTTTGCAAAAGATTCAAAGGGTGATGGTGAGTTAGATAAATTAGTTAGATCCCTTGGAACTTGGGATGTTAAATAACTCTAATTAAGTTTTACTCGTCTAAATAATCTATTTGATCTGTAGGCATTATCAGTGCTGTACTTGCATTAACAATGTGTGAAACAATTCTCTTCAAGTATCTA
>NHJS02000022.1 GCA_002169115.2 bacterium TMED221
ATTTAAATTCACTTGAAGACAGCATAAAATATTTATATTACTTACTACCAAAAGACTATGAAAGCCAACAAACTCTTAAAAACTTAATTTATAAATATTTTCATTATGTGATTGAAGACTTGAATAGTACAACATTTCACATCATCGATGAATATCAAAACAATAATCAAAAACTTCTTGAAATACTTGAAGACATAAATTTAGGTAATTTAGAAGAACTCGAACGTATGTCTGTAGATCTTATTATGAACGATATAGATGCTGATTTCACGAGACCAGTGTCAGACTTATATTGGTTAAATCAAATTAAAAAATCCAAAAAATATCAAGAATTTTTTGATATGTTTAATAATCTGGAAATGTCTAAATTCTCAGAACTCACTAATCAGTTAAATAAAGAAAACATGCAGAGATTATTAGATAACTCTATTTTGGAAAAAATTATAGAGGAAAGAAATAAACAAAAAGCAGCTTATAAGCCCTCAGAGCTTGAACCAAGAACACAACTTAATGAAAAAGATTTTTTATTTACCAATCAAGAGGAACGTAAATTATTACTAGAGCAAACCTATCAATTAGGGAAAAAACTAGCAATAAAATACAAGCGATTTATAAAAGACTCAAATAAAGGACACCTATATTTCCGAAGAACTATTCGCAAATCCCTAGAATCTGGAGGTTCATTTGAAAAGCTTATTTTCAAACCTCGGGTTAAAAAAAAGCCAAAACTAACGATTTTATGTGATATAAGTGGGTCAATGGCACTGAATTCATTATTTGGTGTAACACTGCTTTACGGGATGGTTAGTAAATTTAAATCTATTAAAGCCTTTGTCTTCATAGATGGAGCAACTGAAATATCAAAAACTTTACGATTAATTAAAAAAAATGAAATTGAGAAAATATTTTCCAGATGGAGTGAATTTGTAAAATCCGATGGGCATTCTGACTACCAAACGTCGCTTCGAGAACTCATTAAATACGACAATTCCGAAAAGGGAACATTAATTGTTATTGGAGATGCTAGAAATAATTATAGAAACATATCTGAAGATCTTATTGAAGACTTAGATGAAAAGTATAAAAAAATATTTTGGATAAATCCAGAACAGAGTAAATACTGGAACACTGGCGATAGTCAAATGAAAAAGTTTGAAGAAATTAACTATAAGACTGTTGAAGTGAGAAACTATAAACAGTTAAAAGATTTTATTAAAGAAATAGATCTCAAAAAGGTATTATCACTATGAGTATCGGTATTTTAGGTGGGACATTTGATCCACCACACAAGGCACATGTTGAAATTTCCAATAGAGCAATAGATCAGTATGACCTAGATCAAATTTACTTTGTTCCGTCTAAAAATCCCTGGCAAAAAGATGTATCTACGACTTATATCGATCGCTTCAATATGACTTCTTTACTAGTTCAAGACTTTAATAATATAGAAGTTAGTGATATTGAACAATTGAATGAAAATAAGACTTATACAGTGGATACTCTTAAAAAACTATCAATTCCTAAAGATGAACTGTATTTCATTCTAGGTGCAGATGTAGCTATAGATATTAAGACATGGAGTAGATATGAAGAACTTGAGAAACTCACTAACTTCTTAATTGCACCTAGAAATCATATTAATGAAAAATTATTGGATGAATTTTTTCCATTTGAATATAGCCTAATAGAAGGGGAGGAGCTAGACATTAGTTCATCGAATATAAGAAAGAGTTATGAAAATGGGGTTAACCTAAACTCTATAATCCCCCAAGAAGTATTAAATTATATTTCTAAAAATAAGCTTTATTAATTCTTCCAAGTCTTTTTATAAAAAAGAATTGCGATAGGAAAAATTTCCAATCTTCCAACAATCATCAAAAAGCAAATAACTAATTTAGATGGTGAATCTAAAAAAGCGAAATTTCTAATTGGCCCCACTTCATTAAGTCCAGGACCAATGTTATTCATGGCAGAAGCCACGCTACTTAATACTCCCTCAAAAGATAAATTAAGACCTGCAGCACTAGTTGTTGCGCTAAGTGCAAACGTACCAAGCACAAAAATAGCAACATATAGAATAAAAAACGTTTGTACAGATTCAATCATTTTTTCTGGAAGCGCAGATTTAGACATCCGAATTTTAAATATTGCATTAGGGTAAAGTATTTTACGTATCTCATTTCTCACTGATTTTAAAAGAGCTATTACCCTAATTGTTTTCAATCCACCAGCTGTTGACCCTGCCATTCCACCTAAAAACATTAATCCTAAAATGAAAGCTCTATAGTCTACACTCCAAAATTCATAATCAACATTCGTAAATCCAGTTGTTGTTATTAATGTCAGTGATGTAAATAGCGCAGAGTTGATAGCTTCTAGATAGGTTTCACTGATAGATAATGTTTTCGGAATAAATATTAAGGATGAAGAAATTACTATAAATAGGTAAAATTTAAATTCTGTACTCTCAACTAAGCTTTTGAAACTTTTAAAGCTTTTGAATAGGAGAGTAAATGAAATTCCAGCAATAAACATGAATAGTATTATTATCCACTTTGCTGATTGAGCCATTTCAGAAACTGAGGAATTTGAAACACTGAAACCTCCTGTCGATAGTGTTGTTAATGAGTGGTTTAAAGCTGAGTAGAATGATAACCCACTGAAATACAACATAACAGTTTCAAGTAAAGTTAATCCCGAATAAACTACCCATAATAGTTTCGCAGTATCCTGAAATCGAGGTGTTAACCTATCTGCAGTAGGTCCTGGTGACTCTGCTTTGAAGAGATTAATTCCACCTGAACCAAGTAATGGAAGAACAGTTATCGTCAAGACCACAATTCCCATTCCACCCAACCACTGAGTAGTTGATCTCCATATAAGTAATGAGGCACTTACAGACTCAATGTCACTTAGTACTGAAGAGCCTGTTGTTGTAAAACCTGAAATTGTCTCAAATAATATGTCAATAAATGACAAATTTATATTTGAAAGCAAGTATGGGATAGTTCCATATGCTGAAATCAATATCCACGATATACCAACAGCTCCAAAACCTTGTATAGTAGTGAGTTTTCTAGTGGGTAAAATATTTTTCCTTATCAAAAATGAAAAAACTAATGTAGATACCAGAAGAATTACAAGAGAGTTTGCATAGAAATAATCTTTCTCATAAAAACCATAAAGCATAGTTGGAATTAATGATGCTGCTAGAACGGGATACACAGCAGAACTAATAAATATTATAATTTTTAACATTTAAAATCTAACAGAATAATTCTTCTACTTCTTCAATACTTTCNGGATGCGTGAAAACAACTAATTTATCCTTNGCNCCNAATTTCCAGCTTCCAGATGGGATGAAGGTATTTTCTCTTCTNGTAACACCAGCAATGAGGCANTTATTTGGTAATTCAAGATCAGANATTGACTTATCTAAGANTTCACATTTGTCACTTATAATAATTTCCAACGCTTCAATATCAGTATCTTCNAANGTCAATGCAGAGGTTACTTGAGAAGATCTNACATCTTTCAGGATGGAGTTNGCAGCAGAAATTCTTGTNGAGATAGTTGCTTGTATCGATGAATCTTTTANTAACTCNAANTANTCAATTTTATTTACTCGNGTAATNATTTCNGTTGCACCAAGNGCTTTNCCTACGAGNGAGCATACTATATTCTTAGAATCATCTTTACTTAAAGCAACAATTGCTGATTCATCATCAACTCCAATATCAATCAAATTATTAGGAACTTCTGGATCATTGCAGACAACAATCACATGAGAATTATTTTCAGCTATCCTATTACAATCTTTTTCGTTGTCATCAATGACAACAACATCATATTTTTTATATAATCTCTGTGCTAATAATTCTGCAGCTCTTGAGGCACCAATTATGATAACTTTTCTTAATTCTTTTTTTTCTTCAATTCCCAGAAGAGACAATGCAGTTTGAATATCACCATTTTTAACAATTAGTTTAACATGATCATTTTCTGCGAGTTCAGTATCTCCATTAGCTAGGCTGGATTCATTATCTCGAACAAATGCAGTTACAAGCCAATTTTCTCTTCCGCCAAATTCATGGATGTTACTGAGCTTATTATTCAATAAAGGAGAGGATTCCGAAATGACTCCGCCAATTGATAGAAGTTTACCATCTCCAAATTCNTGAATATCATAGATACCTGCTCTAGATAATAATTTTTCTATCTCGTCACAGGCAGAATCAGAAGGGTCAATTATTTGGTCAATTTTTAATTCTTCTAGTTCATTTTTCATAGAATTATCTTGNACTCTAGCAAAAGATTTTTTAGTCCCCATATTTTTTGCTAAATAGCAACTTAACATATTTACATTCTCGTTATCAGTTACCGCAATAATTAAATCAGCTTCTTCAGCACCACCTTGGATTAGCGAACTAGGACTTCCACCATTTCCCTGAATGACTAATGCGTCTAATGTAGAGTTGAGTTCTTCTACTTTGTTAACATTTTCTTCTATTAGAGTTACGTCATGTTGTTCGCCGGAAAGTTTAGTTGCTAAAAAACTACCAACTTCTCCTGCGCCAATAATGATTATTTTTTTCAAGTTAGCCTCAACATTAAGGATAGTGCCATTATTTATTACATGGTAATATATTTATTAGTGACAAAAAAAATAAATGAAAATAAACCTAACCTTACTAATTCCCTAGTTGACATTCTTTTAATTCAAAACATTAAAGATATTAAAATTTATAAACCTAAATTGGATATTTATAGTGATCATGTCATTATNTCCACTGCAACTTCTAATACTCAAATGAATTCTGCACTAACAAAAATAATTAAGCACATCAAATCTNTTGGGTTAGAAGCACTTTCTGAGGGTATTAATTCATCATGGATACTATTGCAGTCAAATGGTATATCTTTACATATCTTTACAGAAGAGGCACGAGATTACTATTCAATTGAAGATTTATACTTTGATAGTAATTTAGTGAACCAATATGGTTAAAATTCCAATAGTTAGGGGCTGTAGCTCAGCTGGCAGAGCACCTGCATGGCATGCAGGGGGTCAGGGGTTCAAATCCCCTCAGCTCCACTTACAATAATGAATATATCATTTATAAAAGAGATTCTNAGTCAAACTAAAGAGCTAGTCCTTTCTCAGTTTTTTATTGCTTTAGTGTCTTTATTACAAGTTTCCTTAGTTGTAAAAATATTAGGTGTAGAAAATTATGGAATTGTAACACTAATGGTAACCCTACCAACTCTTGTTTTCCGAGCTCTACATTCAAAAAATAGTGATGTAACCTTGGTATCAATTAAGCAAGACTCAGTAGTAGGCTATTCATATTTATTCGACTTGCTGATTGGATTTTTTGCATTCTTAATCTGCATGATTACCTTAAACTTACCTATTAGTAGTTATTTTGGTATCGAGACTCTCGATACTTATATAGTTGTATTTCTTGCTTCACGGATAATTCAAACATTTTCAGAAAGTTCCAAAGCTTGGTTAATTAAACAGGGAAAATTAAGGAAATTCTCAATTTTAGAGTCTTTATCAGTAGGTATAAGATTTCTGGCAATAGTATTGCTCATATCAAATTCACCCACTGTGGAAAACTATATTTTAGGACAGACTATTTATTCAACTTTTTATGGAACTGCGAGTATTTTACTGGTTAGAAAAAGTCTCAAAATANATGAATTTAATTTCAAGGGTTTTAAAAATTATCTTAAATCAATTTATCCAATATTTAGAGATATAAGATTCAATCAAATTATTGGTATTATTCCTCAACATTTTGACGTAATTGTTGTGTCTGTTATCAGTGATTATTCAGCAGTAGGAATATATAGATTTGCAAAAAGATTAATTGAGCCAATTAATTATATAATTTCAATTTTTAACCCATGGTTACAAAGCAAGTTGAGCCATGAGCATACTTTTCCCATTCAATCATTCTTAAAAAAATTCTTATTTCCACTTATCGTCACAGTTACTGTTTTTTATGTAGTTTTAGGTAGAACTGTCATAAAATTGATCGGTTCAGAAGAATTTATTTCTTCATATGAGCCGATGCTCATTCTTCTAATAGGTTATATATGCTACCTGCTCACTTTCTGGATAAGGCAGTATCTACTTTTTAATAAACTAATAAAGTTCCACACATATGGAAAAATTCTGTATTCATTCACATTTATTTTATTATCATTTCTACTAGGTTCTTCATATGGATTTAATGGCATTGCACTCTCTTTAAGTATCTCAATGATTCTGCAAAAAATATTTGAATATGTTATTTATAAAAATAAATTAGCCCAATAAAAATAAAGATTGCCTCAATTAAAAAAACTTTAATTATGATTACCTTATGGTAACAAAAAACAAAGTAACTGATTTATTATTACTACTATCACTATTTTGTTATGGCTTAGATGCTTATTCTGTGTTCGGAATACCAGTTTCCTGGGTAGGTTTAGTAGCAATTTTTGCTATTGCAATTATGAGAGATTATAAAATCCTCCTAAACTTTAATTTGTACTTCCTTTTGGCTCTATTTCTAGCGCCATCTTTTATCGATTTAATCCCATTAGGAATTGATGGATTAAATCAAAACTTACAGCTTAGACTATTCAATATTGCCTCTTTTTTAGTGGTTATTCATTTTGCAATGGGATATTTTGAAGCAAACAGCAATGAGAATTTTTTAAACCTATTACAAAAACTTATTCTAATTTTCTCTATATACGCAATATATGTTTACTTTGCGCAAATTTATGACTTGCCTGAGGTTATTAGAAATAGGTCTAATACGGGATTGTTAGGAGATTCATTACAAACTACTTTCTGGCAACATGAGCCCCACAGAGCAATGGGTTCATTCAGAGAACCTGTATTACTCTCTTCTATGTTGCTTCCCTTATATCTTCTGTATCTCTTTAGTGCTGAAAAGTTTAACATTGTTACTGTTATTGTTACTTCTTTAGCAATCGGCTTAACGCGTAGTGATTTAGTAAGGATTTATTGCTTCGTTCTTTTACTTGTGTTAATTATCAGTTATTTCAAAAGAAAAATGATCCATCAAGCAATTTATCCAATATTACTTATTTTATTATTTTCTTTGATAGGAGTTAAAGAATGTGATCTAAATCCACAAAGTGAAGATTGTATAACTTCTAATATTAAGTCTTCTTCTATAGAGGCAGTCATATTTACTGATATTGGAGAAACACTTGCTATTGGTAGTGATAGGAGTAATGTAGTAGATTATTTTATTTTTTCATTTAAGTCCCTATCTCCACAGGGAATCACAAATATAAATTCTGGGTTTAGTAATTATCTTTCGCAAGAAATCCAACAAGAAATGTATTTTACTAATAGGTCACTACCAAACTATTTATTAAAAAGATTTGAAGCAAAGAACTTTGGTACAGGAAACTATTCATTATTAAAGTACTCTCCAAATGTACAGAACCTTTTTGTGAATAATGCACTATCTCTTGGTGCACCATTTATAGCCATATTATTTGTTATTTTTATTAATCTGTGGATTTCTGAGAAGAAAGATTTAAATTTTTATATATATCTTTCCGTTTTATTATTTTTTTTCATAACTCCAATTGAAGAATTTAATACTTTTTCTGCTCTAATTATTGGTGCTGGGTATAACATGATTCTTAAAGATAAAAGTAATAGATAATGATCAAATATAACTTCTCTCCGGGACCAGCGAAATTAAATAATTCTGTATTAGAGATAGTTAATAAAAATATTATAGAATATCAAGAAGAAGGGATATCTATTTTAGAAATCTCTCATAGGAGTGATAGCTTTGAAAAAATTCTAGAAACAACAAAAAAGAATTTAATAGAATTATTAAAGATACCTTCAAACTATCAGATTCTATTCCTTCAAGGAGGAGCAACATTTCAAAATACTTTTTTAGGAAACAACATAAACCAAAAGAAATCAACATCAAATTTAATTACAGGAACCTGGGGGCAAAAAACTTATGAAGATTTTATTAAAATTAGAGATTCAAAAAAAATTTTATTAGAAAATAATCAAATCTTAGAGTTTTTAAATCAACCACTGTCAGATGACATTCAAAATACTGATTATATGCATATTACTTCAAATGAAACAATTGAAGGAATCCAGATAAGTAACTTTAACAAGATAGAAAATGATTTAATAATTGATAGCTCTTCTGATATAGGATCTTATATATTCGACTGGGATAACGTAGCATATCTTTATGCTGGTGCACAAAAGAACCTGGGTATACCTGGGGTAACTATTTCGGTGGTTAGAGATGACTTTATTGAAAGAAATGATAACCCCACGTATCTTAATTTATATAAATTGATTAATAAAGACTCTCTTTTAAACACTCCGCCAACTTTTGCAATATATGTTTTGAGCCTTGTTACTGATTGGATGTTAGCTATGGGTGGTATAGATTATTTTGAAAGGCAATCAATAGAGTACTCATCTGATGTCTATGCATTACTTGAAAGATACGATGACCACGTTATCTTGCCAGTTGAAAATTCTTTAAGGAGTCGGATGAATATTGTTTTTAATTTTAAAAATGAAAAAAATGAACAAGCTTTTATTAAGGAATCTCTAGACCATGGCATCATCGGCATAAAAGGCCATCGTAGTGTGGGTGGGGTTAGGATTAGTTTATATAACTCTATTGATAGGCCTTCAGTAGATTATTTACTAGGATTCATGAATTCTTTTTTTCAAAAATTATGATAATCAATAACTTTGAAAAATATAACTTTAAAGACTCTGAGGTCACTGGAATCATAACTTCCATTAATTTCTCAAAAGAGAAAGATGTTGAGATAATATTACACGAAGAAACTCAAGACAAATTTGAACAGGTTAGAGATTTAGAGACTGTTAAATCTTTTCCACCACTAGTTTTTTCCACAGGAGCAGATCGAGATCTTACTAATATCTTAAATGGTTCCAAAGAAATAAAGAAGTTAATACTATTAGATGGACACCATCGGTTTGAACACCTTAATCTATATAATTACGACTATCCCATACCAGTAGTTCTAATCTCGAACCAAGATGTTACAGTTCAATCATATAATTCAAAAATAAATGTAGATAAAAAGACATTTATAGATCATCTTTTTGCAAGTAGTTTTAAACCGTCTTCTTCTTCCAAATATTTTATAGAGATTGAAGATTGTAAATATTCAAATATAAAAATAGAAAGCATATATGAATTGTATGATTTTAAAAGAAAATTAATAAATCACGATTTCATTATTCCAATTCCTAACGATATTGTTAACGTCGATGATTTGATTATAAACTTTACACCAATTCAGCTTGTAGAGTTTTATAAGGAGAATTATTTATTTCCTCCAAAATCAACATGGATTTCTCCTAGAATCTAATTTGATTATGAAAGTATGTCATGTAATAAATACACTTAATAGGGGAGGTGCAGAAACACATTTATTTGATTTAGTACACCAACAAACACTCAAAAGCTATGAGGTTGAATTAGTTGTAATTGGATCTGACAGAGAGAATATAATGTCACTTGAAGAAGAATTCAAAAATTTACAAATTCGAATTAAAAGGCTTAATGGCCCAAGAATGTTCAATATCTCATCATACTTCAGGCTTTATTCTCACATTAAAACAAATAAATACCAGGTTATCCACTCTCACCAACCTAGAAGTGACTTTATGCTATACGTCGTTCGAAAATTTAATACTTCTTTTAGATGGATAGTTAGTGTTCATGGTAAATACGATACATACTTAGAAAGAACAAAAATATCTAATACTATAAAGAAAAGATTTATGCACTTGTTAGCTAGATACTGGGAAAAAGCTGATGCAGTCATAGCGATCTCCGATGCAGTTAGTGATTGGATTGTTGATCTAAATAAAAAAATTAGACCTACAGCTATTCCTTACTGGGTTGATCAAAGCAACTTAAATTCATCAAATACATTTGGAGAAGATATTTCAATTGGCTTTCTAGGAAGGCTTAATAAAAATAAGGGCATTGAAGAATTACTTTTAGCTTTTAATAAACTTGACACTACAAACCTCATGCTCACAATAGGCGGATATTCAGAACCCGCATATCTTGAATACTTAAAATCAATCTCAAATGAAGAAAGTTATAAAAAAATTAAATATCTTGGGTATGTTTCAAATAGAAAAACATTTTATGAATCTGTCGATTTATTTGTTTTTCCTTCATTTTCAGAGGGCTTAGGACTCGTGTTACTTGAGGCAATGAGTTTTTCAAAAGTATGTGTAACTAGAGACATACTTCCAATGAATACCTACCTTACAAAAGATAGTGGTTACTTATTTAATAACAATGAAGAACTACTGACTTCTTTAATGGAAGCTATTGAAGATTTAAGAAGAGATAACAAAAAAATAAAATCAAAATTGTTTAATATTGAACAAATGGTTAAAAAATCAAGTGCAGAAATAATTTTTCCAATGATAGAAAAGGTTTACCAAAGTGAGTGATTATAAATTTTCAGAATTTGAAAAAAAATGGCAAAGTAACTGGGCTAATTCAAATCTTGGTAAATGTGATTTAAATTCACAAAAGCCAAAGTTTTATAATTTATGTATGTATCCATATCCCTCTGGAGATTTGCACATGGGGCATATAAGAAACTACACAATTGGTGATGTGATTACGCGATATAAAAAACTAATTGGCTATAACGTACTCTCACCAATGGGTTGGGATTCTTTTGGCCTTCCTGCGGAAAATGCAGCAATAAAAACAGGTATACATCCTAAGAAATTTACTGAAGACAGAATGAAAAACATGAAAGATCAAATAATTAGACTTGGGTCGTTATATGACTGGGATAGGGAAGTTGCTGCACATACAGAGGAATACTACAAGTGGACTCAATATTTATTCATACAACTTTTCAACAATGATTTAGCCTATAAAAAAGATGCTCCGGTCAATTGGTGCACCTCTTGTAAAACTGTTCTAGCTAATGAACAAGTTATTGAAGGAAATTGTGATAGATGTGATGCAATTGTCACTCAGAAAAATCTTAATCAGTGGTTTTTAAGTATTTCAAAATACTCTGAAGAACTTCTGAGTGGACTTAATGATATTGGAGATTGGCCAGAAAATGTTAAATCAATGCAGAAAAACTGGATTGGAAAATCTGTAGGAGCACAATTTAATCTTGAAGTAACGGATAGTGATATATCCATAGAAGTGTTTACCACCAGACCTGATACGTTATTCGGTATGACCTTTGCTGTAATATCTCCAGAACACAAATTAATGAAAAATATCCTTGATCTATCTAAAAATCAGGAAAATATTAAAAATTATATTTCTTCAGCTTCCTCAAAGTCTGAATTTGAGAGAATGTCTATTACTAAAGAGAAGACGGGAGTTGATACAGGGTTGTTTGTTATTAATCCGCTCACTAATGAATCAATACCACTGTGGATTGCAGACTATGTTTTAATCAACTATGGAACTGGTGCAATAATGGCAGTTCCTGGTCATGATCAAAGAGATTATGATTTTGCTAAAAAGTACAATATAGAGATTAAACAGGTGATAAAGGATCCCAGTAAAGAAGTAGGTATTGAGTTAGAAGCCTATACAGGACATGGAGAGTTAGTTAATTCAGGTAACTTTGATGGACTAAATTCCCATGAGGAAGCTTCTTCTAAGATTATTAAAAAATTGACAGAGAGTAACATAGGTTCTGCAAAAACAACTTATAGACTTAGAGATTGGCTAATCAGTAGACAAAGATATTGGGGATGTCCAATACCTCTAGTAAATTGTGATAAGTGTGGACTTGTTGCAGAAAAATTTGAAAACTTACCCGTCAAACTTCCTGAAATTGATGATTATTTTAATACCGATGGGTCACCTTTGTCTAAAAGTGAGAGTTTCGTTAATGTAAATTGTCCTGAATGTGGAAATCCAGCAACAAGAGAAACTGATACTATGGATACTTTTGTTGATTCATCATGGTATTTTATGAGATACCTAGACCCTAAAAATTTAGGAAAGCCATTTAATGAAGAGCACATAAATAATTGGCTACCTGTAGACCAATATATTGGAGGAGTTGAGCATGCTATTCTGCACTTACTTTATTCCCGCTTTTTTGTTAAAGCACTAAGAGATCTGAACATGGTTAAAGTTAATGAACCTTTCGAGAATCTTTTCTCACAAGGCATGATAAATTTTAAGGGATCAAAAATGTCAAAATCAAAAGGAAACATAGTTGATCCAGAAGGTTATTTTAAAAGTCACGGTGCAGATGCTTTAAGACTGTACATTTTATTTATGGCCCCACCAAGTGATGGAGTTGAATGGAACGATGGAGGAATAGAGGGTACGAGGAGATTCTTGTTTAGGTTATGGGATAACCTTGAGACAATCTCAGAATTAGAAGAGATTGATTCAAAAAATAGCGATGAAGAAAAATTAGAAATTTATTTAAACCAAACTATTGATTCAGTAACCAAGCACCTCGAAAAATTTGAATTCAATACAGCGGTGTCTGACCTAATGAAAATCAATAATCAAATTACTGATTACATAAAGAACAACAAAGTAATTTCCTCTGAAGTAAAAAAATCAACATTACAAAATGTATGTTTATTATTAAATCCATTTGCTCCACATATATCATCAGAAATCTTTCAGAGAAATTTTAACACAGAAATTACTGAACATAATTGGCCATCAGTAAATAAAGAAAAAATAAAAAACCCAACATATGAGTTAGTAGTTCAAGTTAATGGTAAAAAGAAACATGCTATAGAAGCTTCTAGGGGATTACAGCAAACAGAGATTGAACAATTATGTTTTGAGAATTTTAAACTAGTCGTTAAAGACTATAAAAAAGTAATTTTTGTACAAGATAAGATAATAAATTACGTAGGTTGATGACTAAGTTACTTATTACAGAAAAACTTATTACTAATAAACAAGATTTTATTAAATTCTCAAATATTCAAGACACTGTCGAATTTATAAAATATAGTGATTTTTCTTCAAACACTACAGCGTCACTATTTGAAGAGAACAATATTAAATTTATATATGACCAATTTGTTAATTTCAGAGATTTATCAAATAGTAACTATAAATTCTCATCTAACTGTATTTTTCAAATTAAAAAGAACAGTTTAAGTAAATTTTCCGAAGTGTCTAAGGACATAGAAGTCATTGAAGGCTCAATTAAAGATAATGATAAATTTTTGCCATGGGATCTGAGCAATATTATATTTAATAAAAAACAGTCACTTTCAAACGAAGTTATTTCTAAATTTTGTAGTGATGAAAATTTATTTAGACAATTTATTTCTTACCTCAACAAAGAGCTTTTAAGGATTAATTTATTGAACGATAATGATGTAGAAAAAATTTCACAATTGCTAGATGAGAAAATAGATTTTAAATATGAATTAGCTGAAAGAAGATTAAGTAATATAAGTATAGCTAACTTAGAAAAGTCATTTCACCAACTAAAGAAGATTGAGATGCTAATGAATAAATCAGGGTTTAATCAAGAAAACAATAAAAGGTTTGTAGTTGGTGTTAAACAGCTTTTAGAGTTTTGAAATTCTAGATTTATTTCTATCCCTATAGTTTTTTGAAATTATTCCATCGGTAAAAGCTTTATCAAGTTCTTTCATAACGGATGCTTTTTTTTCAACTATTACTTGATTATTTTCATCGTATAGGGATTTGAGAGATGATTTAAGTTCAGTTTTTACAGACTTGTTTCGCAAATTTTTCTTTGCATCTTGTCTAATTCTTTTTTTTTGTGATTTAATATTTGCCATCTAAAACCCCTTTGTATATAAGATAATAACTTAATAAAGATGTTAACTAATAAAAATATAAGAAATATTTCAATAATTGC
>NHJS02000016.1 GCA_002169115.2 bacterium TMED221
CACTATAAAAGATAATGTTGTTAATAATGATAAAGTAATAACAAGATATCCACTTAAATAGCTATCCCTAATACTCAATCCTTTTCCTATATCCCAAAAGAGATGTCTAATACCATTGAGTAAATGATATGTAATTACAAAAATTACCCCATATAAAATAAGTTTAACTAGAAAGTGATCTAGCACTGATACTAGTATATTGAAGTACTCACTGCCTAATGCTATTACAAAAAAGAAAAAAGGTATGAGCAACAAAAGTATCGAGAGAATTACACCAGTAAATCTATGAGATATTGACATCACCGATGTAAGCTGCGGCTTATAAATCTGCAAATGAGGTGATAGTGGTCTTTTATTACTCAATATTTTATCCATTTAAAAATCTACACATCTACCATTTTTTTCCCAGTCACCATACCTTGTTGGTTCGGGGCCTTTTCTGCCACCAATTTCCTTTACTTTTTCAGGGGTATTGATCTTCTTTTTAGAATTATCAGTTTTTTGATCTTTGTTCATGTAATCTCTCCAAGACGTATTATATGCAAATATAAATTAAATAAATAGTACTTTATTAGTATATACTTATTTTGATTGTACGCAGATTAGCTATAATAAATTAGTAGTAGTAACAAGGCTTAAAAGGATAAATTAACTATATATCAATACTTTATATGAATTTTAAAGAATTATCAGGATATTCTATAGACAAAAATACTGCTTGTATCCAAGTATCTGGTGAAGACTCACAAAAGTTTTTACAAGGACAATTTAGTAATGACATAACAGAAGTTACTGATAGTGTTTACCAATATTCATCCTACTCAACTAATCAGGGTAAAGTTATCGCAATTTTTAGAATCTTGAAAAATAATCAAGGATATTTACTTTTGATAAATAAAGGTATTGCTAAATACTTTATTGAACGTCTATCCATGTATATTCTGATGTCAAAAGTTAACATCGAAGAGCAAAAAGATTGTATGATTTATGGCATTCTTGGAAAATCAGCAGAGAATATTCTTTTAGAGAATACATTAAAAGCCAATGAATATATTAAAAATTCAGAAAATATAATTCTAAGTAATGAAAATAAATATGTGCCAGCAGCTACTATCATCAAAATTAAATCTAGTAATAGTCAATCTGATGAACTTCTAAAATCAGAAATAAATGTTGATTATAATGTGAATGAGTTAATTGATAACTTATTACTTCTTCCAAGGATTACTATGTCAACAAAAGAAACATATATACCGCAAGTTTTAAATCTAGAAGATTTGAATGGTATAAATTATAAGAAAGGATGTTATACGGGACAAGAAATTGTAGCAAGAACACATTACTTGGGAAAAATTAAAAAAAAGATATTTCTGCTAGAACATTATGAAAAAGATATTGATATAGGTGATAAAATTCATGATGTTAATGGTGAGTTAGTTGGAGAAATCTTTACTTCGACCCAAAAAATAAATGATGTTTTTTTATCTATAGGTATAATTAGACTTGATTCTATAGATAAGAATATTTTCGCGAAACAAACAAGTTTAAAAATTATCTAAGTTAAAGCAAGTCTTTTATAATATCTCTTTCAGAAATCAATTCTTTTTCAGAATTTTTAATATATGTGATTGAGCTTTCTGATAAATTAACGGTATCAATAATTTTTATTTCATTATTTACTATATTTAAAGGGTATGAAAAGAATATTTGATCATCAATATCATAAGGGTTACTAGACATAATACCCATTGATTCCCAGTCAGATGATCCATTCACCAAAGCATAGACATGATCATATATTGCGGAAGCTGCCGAAGCTGCACTTGACTTACCACGATGCTCTATTATTTCAGCACCTCTATTCTGTACTCTTGATATGAATTCGTCCGAAATCCATTGGTCACTCAGTGAAAGGATTTTTTCATTATTATTATTTATTAATGCGTTATTAATATCAGGGTATTGTGTTGCGGAATGATTGCCCCAAACTATCAATTGACTGATTTGCTCAACTCTACAATCTGTTTTAACTGACAGAATACTTTTTGCCCTATTCTGGTCTAATCTCATTAATGAGGAAATATTTTCTGTAGGAATATTTTTTGTATTTTTTTCTATGATTAATGCATTTGTATTTGCTGGATTACCAACAACTATTATTTTAGTAGTTTTTTTGGCATTTTCATTAATTATATTTCCTTGTGCATTAAATATATTTGCATTATCTAACAACAAATCAGCCCGTTGCATACCTTTGGATCTTGGTTTAGCGCCAACTAATAATATAAAGTCTGAGTCAGCAAATGCTTCTTCGGGTTTATCAGTTATAATCACTGAATCTAATTGTCTGAAAGCACAATCTTCGATTTCCAATTTTACACCCATTAAAATAGGTAGAGCTGGTGATATATCTAATAAATTTAATTGAATTTTTGTGTCTTGATCGAATATATTCCCAGCGAGTATACGAAAGATAAGTGAATATGCAATATTTCCAGCTGCACCAGTTATAGTAATAATTTGTTTTTTCATTTTAAAAAATCCTTCGCCAATTTTAAATCACTAGGCGAATTAACACTAATTGAATTATTCGTTCTTACTTTTATACAACGGATTGGTATCTGATTCCAGATAAATTTTAACTGTTCTAAGCTTTCATATGACTCATATGGAGAGCTTTTAAAGTTCAAATATTTTTTTAACAATGAAACCTTATACCCATAGATTCCAATATGTAAATAATGGTCATTATATACATTAAAAGGTATAGGTGAACGAGAAAAGTATAATGCATTATCTTGATTATCTAGAATCACCTTTACAGCATCCTTGCTATTGAATGATTTTTCAGACTTAGACCTAGAAATCAATGTATACATAGAAATATTATTTTCAGATGAAAGTGAAGAGATAATATCCCTAGCACCTTTCAAGGGAAAGTTAAATTCATCTCCTTGTATATTTAGTATGTTATCGTTGCCCATATATTTTAGATCTCTACACAGAGATGCTATGCGATGGGTTCCATTTATATATTTTTTTTTTGAAAACCATACATTTATATTATGTTTTTCTACTAAGTTTTTAATTTTATCATCATCTGTTGCGACAGTTATTGAGTCATGAGGTAGTTTTTTTGCACGGAGGATAATATGTTCAATTAAAGTAATATCATTTATTTTTTGAACAAGTTTGCTTGGAAACCTCGAGGATTTTAGTCTTGCTGGTATTATTATTCTAGTTTTCATAATTTAATATAACACTTAGATCTTTATTAATTTTATTAATAAATAATTTGTTTGGTTCAACGTAGTGATCAAGTACCCAAATGCTATTATTTTTTATTTCAATTAATTTAACATAATCTTTGTCAGTTATAAAGATAGGATGATCATCATCAAAGCATACCTCTGATCCATCAAAAGCATGGTGATCGTCATATTTATGAATAGTATAATTTATCATATATAGATCTAGAGCCTTAGTTATATTCTCTAAAGACGCTATGCCAGAAACTAAATGAATTTTTTGTGATGAAAAATCTTTCAAATTTTTTGATTGATTAGTAACTGGATTGAGAACAGTTTTGTTTATAGATCTAATAGAAAATTTCTTATCGTCTGTTGAATTTGTATAAGCAACAATATCAACGTTATTCAATCTAGATTTTGGTTCTCTTAAAGGTCCAGCTGGAAGTAAAAAACTATTTCCAAACAGCTTATGATTATTTATAAGCACTATCTCATAGTCTCTCGCTAACTTATAATGCTGAAGGCCATCGTCATGTATTATGACATCAATTGCTTTTTTATTTAACAATAGTTTTGTTGCATCTACTCTGTTCCCACAGCTAACTATTTCACTATTAGTTTGCTTCGCAATTAAGACTGCTTCATCCCCAACAAGATTAGGATTTGATTTTTCATTTACGAGAACAGGTGTTTTTAGAATAGCTTTGTAACCTGAAGATACTACTCCAACTTTTAAACCCATAGCTGATAAGTATTTCGCCAACCAGATTACAAATGGTGTTTTCCCTGAGCCTCCAACTGTTAGATTGCCTACTATTATCGAAGGTTTGCCGGATGTATATTTATGCAAAAGATCATAATCATAAAGATATAATCGGACTTTAATTAACACGTAGAAGAGTATCGAGAATGGAAGTAGAGCGAAAGAGAATAAACTAAACTTAGAGTACCATATACTTTCAAAAATTTTCTCCATTATTTCTCCGACACGCTAAACTGAATCTTATGAAGCTTTGAGTATATGCCATCTTTTTTGATCAAATCATTATGGTTTCCATGCTCTTTGATAACCCCTTGGTCAAGAACAATAATTTGATCAGCATTCTCTATTGTAGATAAACGATGTGCGATTACTATGGTTGTCCTATTCTTTTGTAACTCGATTAATGAGTTTTGAATAAGCTTTTCAGACTCTGAATCTAGAGAGCTTGTAGCTTCATCCAAAAGAAGGATTGGAGCATTCTTCAATATAGCTCTTGCAATCGCAAGCCTCTGTCTTTGTCCTCCTGAGAGCAAAACACCGTTATCTCCGACAAATGTTTCAAAACCTTTCTCATATTTATTTATAAAATCTAAGGCATTAGCACTCTCTGCTGCAATTTTGATTTCATCCATACTTTTTGATTCCAATGACCCATAAGCAATATTATTTTTTATAGAGTCATTAAATAGTGTAGACTCTTGTCCAACATAACCTATCATTGATCTAAGCTCTTTTAGGGATAAAGAATTAATATTTGTATTATCAATAGTTAAGCTCCCATCGCGGATATCATAAAATCTTGGCAGGAGGTTCATCAATGTTGATTTACCACTTCCAGATTTTCCCACAATCGCACATGTGCTACCTCGTGGAACTGTAAAGTTAATATTTTTTAAAACTAAATTATCATTATCATAATATGAAAAGTTTATATTTTTAAAGTTAAGTTTTAAAAAGTCTCGATTAAATTTTTCTTTTTTTGTGAAATCTTTAACATCAAGTTCAGATTTAGAATCTAGTAAATTAAAAATTGATTCACTTGCTGCTATACCTCTTTGTAAAACTACATTAATTTCTGCAAGTCTTTTTATAGGTGCAAATATTAATATCATAGCAGTTATAAAAGACATAAATGTGCCAACAGAGATAACTTCTAAATAACCATCTGAGGTAACAAAAAAGATTATCGTTGATAAAAATAAAGCAACTACAAATTGAACAAGAGGGATACTTATTCCTTGAATTAAGGCAAGCTTTAAATGTCTGTCTCTATTATTTTTATTAACATAACTAAATGACTTTTTTTCACTATTTTCACCACCAAATATTTTAACAACTCTATGTCCTGCTATTAACTCTTCTACAACATTTGTTATATATCCCATGGATTTTTGTATATGCTTGCTGGTATCACGAAATTTCACGCTCATTAGTTTTATAAATATTGCTATAACTGGTCCAATTACAAATAAACCCACTGAGAGAATAAAGCTCTGATAAAACATTAATCCCAATAAACCAAGAACAGTTAGTCCATCTCTAACTAAGACTGTTATAGCTTTTGTAGCTGCTTCAGCAACTTGTTCAGTATCATATGTTAACTTTGATAATAGCTCACCAGATGATGCGAAATCATAAGTTTTGGTTGGCATATGCACCAATTTCTCAAACATTTCTTGACGAATTTTTTTTATTACATTTCTGCCTACCCAAGCAATACCATATGTAGATACAAATCCTGCAATACTTCTCAAAAGGAACAAACCTATTAGTACAAAAGGAAAGTAACGAATTGTATCAGGATCTTTTTCTACAAAACTGCCATCTAGTAGAGGTTTTATTAATGCAGCAAACGCAGTATCAGTTATGGCGAACATAGCCATAGCCAAAATTGAAATAGTGAAAATAATTTTATGCTGGAAAGTATATCCCAGTAATCTCAAATATATGCCAGGATTAGTTTTGCTATTGTTAGATTTATGCATATAGTTTATAAAATGTAAAAGATATGTAGTAGTATAAGATATTAATACATTTTCTAGTAAAAATATCTATTTATTAGTATAACTATAACACATGAGAAAGTTTTTTAAGAAATACACTCCTAATCGNGAGATGNTAAAAGAGTATAAATTCCTAAATTTTTTNGGNAATTCTCTTTTNCATGAAGATCTTTGGAGATTTAANAGGNTATCTTTCTGCAGAGCAACTGTTATTGGTGTTTTTTGGGGATGGATGCCGATGTTTTTTCAAATGATTCCGGCAGCTTATTGTGCAGTATTATTTAGAGCAAATCTTCCATTATCTGTAGCCGGCGTATGGATAAGCAACCCCATAACAATGCCTGCCATGATGTATATTGGCTATTTATTTGGGAATTTTGTATTGGGGATAAATCCAGTTTATGAGGAATTTCAGTTATCTTCTGAATGGATATTTAGTGCATTTGAAAATATTTGGCAGCCATTATTAGTTGGAACATTAATTATTGGAATCATATCAAGCATACTGGGTTATTTTATAATGCACATGCTATGGAGATTCTATGCATATAATAGATTACAAAGATCAAAAAAATAAACTATAAAATTTTGCCAGACTCAATCGTATATGTTTTGTCAAACTTAGTTAATAAATCATTGTCATGTGTAACCATAATCAATGTTGATTTATTTTCTTTGCATAGTTGAATTAATATATCTATTATATTTGTTGTATTTTTTTTATCTAAGTTCCCTGTGGGCTCGTCAGCAAGAATTATAGATGGCTTTGTTACAAGCGCCCGAGCAATAGCAACCCTTTGAGCTTCTCCTCCTGATAAAAGGTTGGTGGTGAACGACGCCCTATCCCTTAAGCCTATGCTCTCAATAAGATTGCCAACTGTTTTCATTATACTTTTTTTATTAATACCTCTCATTAATAAAGGTAGCGATATATTTTCAATAACTGTTAAATCATTTATTAAATTAAAAAATTGAAATATCATTCCAATATTTTGATTCCTAAAATTACAAAGCTCGTTTTGACTCAAATCATTTATCATTTGATCATTAATAATGATAGAACCTGATGATACATCATCAATACCTGATATAAGATTTAATAAAGTGCTTTTTCCACTACCCGAAGGCCCTGTGAGAGCTACAGTAGCTCCAGTTTCAATGCTTAGATTTATACTATTGAGAACATTGATCTTGGAATCTGATTGATCAATCAAAAATGATTTAGATAAATCTTTTAATATCAGCATTAGTTATAACCTCTAAATATTTTCGCAGGTTTGATTCTTGAAGCCTTGATTGCTGGATAGATAGCAGATACTAAGGTTAGAAGAAAAGTATATATAACAATNAATATTATATCATNATNATTAATCAATGAAGGTATCTTNTTNAAGTGATATATTTCAGCTGGCATNANGTTAATNTTAAAAAAAATCTCAATGGAGCTGATAATAGCNTCNATATTATTNGCTAGTAAAAANCCAAGNANTACTCCAAAAAAAATACCAATCNANCCTAAAAANAGNCCTTGTAACAGGAATATTGTTATNACNTCAAATCTAGTTGCTCCCAGTGTAACCAATNTAGCAATTTCTTTTTGNTTNTTTGTNANCAACATCAATAATGATGAGACAATATTGAAAGCTGCTATGGCAACTATTAACATTAAAATAATNAACATNACTCTCTTTTCATTATTAATTGCCGANAATAATGATTNATGCGTGTAGCTCCAATCTTGAGTNTAATATCCNTCTATTTCTNTATTAAATTTATNNGTNAATANTTTNGATTTTAATGGATCAGGTAGTTTTATNCGTATGGTGTTTATNNNNATATNTCTNTTATTATTTGCCTCAAGAGAGAGCTAAAAAATNATCGATATTTATAAAAGCATAAACATTATTATACTCATATATNCCNACATCAAATATACCTGCNACATGATAGTTCTCTTTAAATTGGANCATNTTNTTAGTTGAGCTGTGNTTAAATTGAGTNAAGAGATTTATTTCATCGCCAANATTAACATNAAGNGTATNAGNNANACCTGANCCTATTATNATAGANTGCTTAANANTNNATAAATCNTCATATTNNCCAGTAATGATATTTTCATGTATATATCCAACATTTTTTTCNAGNACAGGNNTCACTGCTCTCATCANAGANTGTGCTGTNGCNNTTTTAGATGTTAGNAGCACTTGTTTNTCTATATANGGTGAATANCCAGAGATTTCACCNNTTTCAATAAAATTATCAAAAATAGTATAATCAGAATTANNCNCANGATTNGAATAAGCTGTGACATGAGATGTAAATCCTAGAACCTTNTCTTTTAACTCTCTCTCAAAACCNTTCATAACAGATATGACTGTNATTAGTATTGATATGCCAANAATAATACCTAAGACAGATATTTTTGATATGATATTTATNAAACTCGAATTATTTTTCGACCGTAAAAACCTATATGCTAATAACAATCGCATAAAAATATTATATCATAGGGCNTTNATGAACCAAGCAAATATCACACAAGTTAGATTACTTAACGATTATGATTCGAATGGCATAGTATTAGCTTGGCCTTCATTATATCAGGATGAACCA